>JBARIF010000797.1:0-8952 GCA_049799615.1 Terriglobales bacterium | reverse complement strand
AATGATGATAGGGCCAGAGCCGATGATCAGGATTTTCGAGATGTCAGTTCGTCGCGGCATCAGTTCCTTGTAGCGCCGGCATCCTGCCGGCTGTCTGGCGGGCGTCCCGCCCGCCCATCGGGCCGCCGGGAAGGCGGCGCAACCACTACCCCTTCCACTCCTCCATCATCTTCACGAAATCCTTGAACAGATAGTGCGAATCATGCGGACCCGGCGACGCCTCGGGATGATATTGCACGCAGAACAGAGGCAAATTCCGGTGCCGCATGCCCTCCAGCGTGTTGTCATTCAAATCGATGTGCGTGAGCTCGACTTCACTCTGTGGCAGCGAATCCGGATCCACGGCAAAATTGTGGTTATGTGCCGTGATCTCGATTTTTCCTGAGTGCAACTGCTTTACCGGATGGTTCCCGCCGTGGTGTCCAAACTTTAGCTTGAAGGTTTTCCCGCCCAGCGCGATGCCTGTGAGTTGATGGCCCAGGCAAATTCCGAAAATCGGTTGCCGCCCCATGAGGCGGCGAATGTTATCCACCGCGTAGGTGCAAGGCTCGGGATCGCCCGGCCCGTTCGACAGGAACACGCCGTCCGGCTTCAGAGCGAGCACGTCCTCCGCCAAAGTCTGCGCCGGGACGACTGTTACCTTGCAGCCTTCGCCCCGCAACTTGCGCAGAATGTTCTGCTTGATGCCGTAGTCGTAGGCCACAACATGAAAGCGCGCCGGCTCATCTTTGACGCCCACCACTTCGTCAGGCAGATGAGAGCGCTCGCCCGTTTCCCATTGGTAAGTGTTCTTGGTGCTGACTACCTTGGCGAGATCAGTCCCGTCCATCTTGGGAATGGAACGCGCCTTTGCCACCAGCTTGTCAGCGTCATTCTCCAATGTGGAGACCACGCCGCGCATCACGCCGTGGTCGCGCAAGTGCCGCACCAGCGCGCGCGAGTCAATTTCCGCCAGCACCGGGATCTTGAATTGTTCGAGATACTCTTCCGCGACCTGCTGCGAGCGCCAGTTAGAGCTGACGCGCGAAAACTCGCGCACGATCAGTCCCTCGATGTACGGACGCGTGGCTTCGTTGTCCTCGGCGTTGGTGCCGTAGTTGCCGATTTCAGGGTTGGTGAGAACTACAATCTGGCCGCAGTAGGAAGGATCGGTGAAAATTTCCTGATAGCCAGTGATGGAAGTATTAAAAACGACTTCGCCGTAACATTCGCCTTTGGCGCCGTATCCTTTGCCTCGGAAGACTCTGCCGTCTTCGAGCGCAAGCGTAGCTTGCATTCCTGCTCCAGGGGGTGGATTTTAGAGATTCTAGCAGGGATGCCGAAATCGGCCAATGATTTCTGTAGTGATTTCTGTGAAAATCTTACTCAGCTTTCCGCCTTAAAAGCAGGAACTCTCGCTCTTCTTATGATCTACCCACGGTACATCGTTTCCACGAAGCTTGATCACGAGATCGCCCGAAATGCACTCACCAAAGGTACTTCGCACGGTAATCAAAACCACCTCATGCTTTAGTTGCTGCTTGCCGGTACAGGTATGGTGAATCAGAAGCTTGTAGCGCCCGGGATCGAGGACTCCGATATCAAACCTTCCGTTGACGTCCGTTCGAACCGTTCGCCTGGTAGACACGATTGTTAATCGAGGAGTCGGGCCTTCTTCAGGCTGTAAATCCAATTCCGCAGCTTCCGGACTACCCACCTCGCATGAAACTTCTCCGCGCACTTGTTGCGACACCACCGTCGCCCATCGCGACTCATCAGCCCTAAACTCAGCGCTGTTCCAAACGATTTTCTGCCCGAGGAGTGCTGTTGGAAGGATTGCGACGAGCAGAACTGCGCGGAGTCTCACCGCACCCGCCCCATCTTGTCCATCGGCCAATACCCAAACACAGCCTTGCCGTAGATATAGCCAACGTTCACCGGCCCGAAATCGCGGCTGTCGTTCGACATGGTGCGATGGTCGCCCAGCACGAAGTAGCTGTTGGGAGGCACTACCAGCTCGGGATATGATCGCTGGTCTGCGTAGGCGGCGGGTACGTAGTCTTCTTCGAGCGCTTCACCATTGACGAACACCTCGCCCGAGTCAATCCGGATACGGTCACCCGCCAGCCCGATCACCCGCTTTATAAAACTCTTCGAAGGATCCCTGGGATAGCGGAACACCACGATGTCGCCACGCTGGATGGGCTCCAGCCGGTACACATACTTGTTGACGAAGATGCGCTCCTGGTCGTCGAGCGAGGGCATCATGCTGGTGCCCTCCACTTTGACCGGTTGGTAAAGAAAGATAATGATGAACGCGGAAATCGCCAGCGAAACCACCAGATCGCGTAGCCACACCGACAGCACCGGCAAGGTGCGAGGCGCAATGGGAAGGGGACCCTTGTCAGGGCGGGTGCGCGATTCCTCTGTGCGGCCTTGGTCCGGCATGCTGATCCTCATTATACGGGTCAAGTTGATCGGGTTGCAGCTGGTCTACCGGTTCTCGCCGAACTCGGCGCAGTTACCTCTGGGCTACTGCCGCGGCGCTACAATTCGGGTTACAATCATTAGACCGAGGGCGTCTGAATCATGATCAAGCGCGGGTTGACTCTTGCCTTTTTAGGTCTGCTTGTCCTGGGTGTCTCCGCTCCCTGGGCCACCTCCCAGCAGGATGGGGCCGTGCCCCATTACAACGCCCGTCCGCCAGCCAAGGGCACTACTCTGCCTCCGATTCTGGGGCGGGAGCAGCTATGGGGCACCAACGCTCAATACCCTTTTCAAAGCCATGCCTACGAACTGGCGGCCAAAATTCCCGTGGTGTTGCACCAGCAGCCTTGCTACTGCTACTGCGATCGCGGGATGGGCCACAATAGTCTGCACAGCTGTTTCGAGGGTACCCACGGCGCCGAGTGTTCGGTCTGTCTGAAAGAGCTCTATTACTCCTATTCCATGCACAAGAAGGGCAAGACCGCCACCCAGATTCGTCAGGGCATTATGAAGGGCGAATGGAAGCAGATAGACCTGCAAACCGCGGCCGCGATCAACTGATTTCGGCAGCGGCAGGCGGGCGGAGTTGACGGCGACGCAAATCCGCGTATAACCTGCTGATTCGAAGTGGGTCAGGCTTTTCCACAGATGTGATCCCGGGCTACCTGACCAACAGTCATAAACACGGCCTTCGAAATCGGCTACGAAAGCATAGCGACGGCTTGACCGGTTTCCTCCAAGCATCTGAAAAAGGAGAGCTTACGAAGAGTTCAGGAAGAGTTTTGCGGATGGCGCAGAAAACCACACCCAAGAAACCGCTGAGTGAAGATCCGCGTTATGCACAGGCTGTGCAAAACTACGAGGCCGGACTGCGCGCTATGCAGGAGCACAAGTTCGAGAAGGCCAAGGGCTTCTTGCAGAAAGCGGTGACCGGTGCCAGCCGGGAATTAGCCGACCGGGTCACCGTCCACCTCAATACCTGCAATCAGCATCTGGAGCGCTCCGCGACCCAGTTCAAGAGCCCGGAAGAGCACTACGATTACGCGGTTTCGCTGATGAATGTGGGAGACTACGTAACCGCCCGCGAGCATCTGGAAAAGCTCTCCAAGCAGGTCCCTAAAGCCGACTATGTGGCTTACGGCTTGGCCGCTCTCGATTGCCTGACCGGCCATCTGGAGGATTCACTGCGCCATCTAGATGAGGCAATCCGGCTCAACGCCGCGCTGCGTTTTCAGGCACGAAACGACTCCGACTTCCAGAATCTGGCGGAAGATCCCCGCTTCACCGAACTGCTGTATCCCGACCCAGGGGCTGAGTTCTCCCCCGAACCAGCTATCCCTGAGGACAATGGCTAGCCGTGGCTGTGCCTGATCCCCACCGGCGCTTACTGCGATCACGGGGAAGTACGTCGTCAACCAGTCTGCGGGTGGTCGCGATCGGCGGCGGCACCGGCCTGTCCACTCTGCTCAAAGGACTCAAGCGCTACGTCACGCGAGCCAGCGCCCTGGGTACGCCCGGCCATCCTGAAATCTGCGAACTCTGCGCCGTGGTCACGGTCAGCGATGATGGCGGCTCCAGCGGACGTCTGCGCAAAGAACTCAACATGCTTCCTCCGGGAGACATTCGCAACTGCATCGTCGCGCTCTCGGAAGACGAGGCCCTGCTCTCTCGCCTGTTTCAGCATCGTTTCGTAAAAGGCTCTGGGCTCGAAGGTCATAGCTTCGGCAATCTGTTTCTGGCGGCCCTGACCTCCATCACCAGCGACTTCAGCGAGGCCGTCCGGCTATCTTCGGAAATCCTGCTTACCCGGGGACACATTTATCCCGCCACCACTTCCCACGTCGAACTCGAGGCCCTGATGGAAGATGGCACCCGGGTCCGGGGCGAGACCAAGATCACCGCCAGCAGTGGTCGCATCAAGCAACTCTTCCTCGACCCTCCGGATGTTCAACCCCTGCCCCAAACTCTGGAGGCGATGGCTCGCGCCGACCTGATCACTCTCGGTCCCGGCTCTCTGTTCACCAGCCTTATCCCTAACCTGCTGGTTCCAGGTATCGCCCAGGCCATGGTCAATTCCGCAGCCGTGAAAGTTTATGTGGGCAACCTGATGACCCAGGCCAATGAAAGCCTGGGATTGACCGCGTCCGATCATATCCGGGCCTTGAACCGCCATGCCCAGGTCAAGCGCATTTTCGATTTCGCGCTCATCAATCGCTCCCCTGCACCCCCGGCCCTGAAGGCCAAATACGCCCTGGAAGGCGCCAATCAGATCGTGGCTGACCTCGAGGCCATCGAAGAACTGGGGGTCATCCCGGTCCTGGGCGACTACCTGGACGAGAAGGACATGGTGGCCCGCCACCTGACCGACCGCATTGCGAGTGACCTGATGGAACTGGTGACCCAGGCCCCAGGTGGAACCCGTGCCGCCAGCCCATAGTCTGCACGTGTGGGTCGGACACTCTTGTCCGACGCTTTTGATTTTGATTTTGACTTAGTTACGAACTGTTCGCTCCCTCTGCCATCATGGGCAATGCACCTGATGAGAATCAAAATAAAAATACAGAAGTCAAAGGCGTCGGACAAGAGTGTCCGGCCCACACCACACGTAACCACCGTAACCCTGCCCGGCACAGAGCTCTCGCGGTATATTGGATCGAATGCCGAAAGCCACTAACCATCCGCCCCGGCCGCCCAGGATCGCGATTGCCATTCTGGCCGCGGGAAAAGGGAGCAGGCTGAAGTCCAAGCATCCCAAGGTGTTGCATGAGGTTGGCGGCAAACCGCTTCTGGCCCACGTCATTGCAGCTGCGGCCAAAGTGGTCCCGGCCGGCGACGTATTTGCCATCATCGGACATGAAGCCGACCGGGTCCGCAGCGCGGTGGCCGCTACCGGTGTGGGATTCGTTCTTCAGCAGGAGCAGCGCGGCACCGGACATGCCCTGATGGTCGCCCGCGAAGCGCTGGCGCCCTACGATCTCGTTATCGTGCTCTCCGGCGATGCCCCGCTCATCACCCCCCAGACCATCGAGCAGCTGCGCGATTTCCATCTTTCGAAGAAAGCCGCAATGACCCTGCTCACCGCCCGTCTGGAAAACCCCAGTGGATACGGAAGAATCGTCCGCCGGAAACCCGGCAAGGCCGAGGTCAAGGCGATCGTCGAGCAGAGGAACCTGACGCCGGCGCAGCAGAAGATACACGAGATCAACGCCGGCTTCTACGCTTTTGACGCCAAGGCGTTATTCAGCCGTATCGACCAGCTGGGTTCCGACAATCATCACGGCGAGTTTTACCTCACAGACATGGCAGCGATTCTGGCCAGGGCCAATCAGCGTGTGGTTGCCGTGCAAGCCCACGATGCCCATGAGGTCCTGGGGGGCAACACCCGCGCCGAACTCTCGGAAATCGACCAGCACATGCGCATGGCCAAGTGCCGGCGGTTGATGGACCAGGGCGTCACCATTCTTTTTCCCGGGACCTGCGTCATCGACAGTGACGTTGAGGTCGGCGCCGACACGGTCATCGAACCCTGCGTCCAGCTGCGCGGCTCGACCCGCGTCGGAAGCGACACGCGTATTGGTTCGTTCAGCGTAATCCTGGGTTGCGAGATCGGAGACAACGTGCTGGTCCAGACCGGCTGTGTGCTGGAGCATTCTGTGATCCGGGCGCGCGCCTCGCTCGGCCCCTACAGTCATCTGCGGCCGGGTTGCGAAGTCTGCGAAGATGCCCACATCGGAAATTTCGTGGAGCTGAAGAAGACCCGCGTCGGCAAAGGCTCCAAGGCCAACCATCTGACCTACCTGGGGGACACCGAAGTCGGTGAAAAAGTAAATGTTGGTGCCGGAACCATTACCTGCAACTACGATGGCGTGAACAAGCACAAGACCATCATCGAAGACGGCGTCTTCGTTGGCAGTGACAGCATTCTGGTTGCGCCGCTTCGTATTGGTAAGGGTGCTTATGTGGCCGCCGCCACCACCGTCACCGAAGATGTCCCGCCGGATTCACTGGCCCTGGGCCGCACCCGCCAGATTGTCAAAGAAGGCTGGGCCAAAGCGAAGAGAGAAAAGGCCCAGGCGCACAAAGCCAAGTAACACTCTGCCAGGGCGACAACTTCGGTACTCTTGGCGACTCCAGGTCGCGCTCTTAACATATCCCCTTCATCCATGACCTTCCATTTTGATGACATAACTGTTGTGTTCCTTCTGTGGGTCCTGGTGTTGCATCCCGCGGCGGCGTGGCGCGGCTACAAGAGGCTCGCGCGCGGGCAGCCGATCGGCTCCAAGATTTACCGGTTTCGCCTGAGCCTTTACGTGATTTTGTGCTCCACCCTGATTGCCCTGGCGGTCGCAGTCACCAGGCAACTCGCTCTTCCCTGGGCGGCTTCAGTGTCGTCGTTTACGTTCGGCCTGATATTCTCGGCCGCCCTCGTCGTCTCGGTAACGCTTCAGCACAAGAAGGTCGATCCCGCGCAGCAAGAGCGAATTCGCCTTTTGTATGCTCCTACCTCTACGACGGAGTGGATCCTGGGGGTATGGGTGGGTCTGTGTGCCGGTGTAGGCGAGGAGATTGTTTATCGTTGCGTGCTGTTTCAGATCATCGCCCAGGTCACATCGAGCGTGGTAGTGGCCCTGCTGGTTTGTACCCTGGCTTTCGCCCTGGCACACTTACCCCAGGGCGCGCGCGCCACCTGCGGCATAGCGTTGCTGGGAATCTGCTTCCACATCCTGTATTTCGTCGGCGGTGGGCTGGTGGCACCGGTTGTCGCGCACGCCACCTACGACGTCGCAATCTTCACCATCTTCTATCGCCGCGAAATCCAGAGCGTCAGGGGCGCCGTGTTGCCGCGGACTCTGGAACAAACGACACCATAGCAAAACGAGCGTCAGGACGCGTCCGTTTCTTCGCCGCTGATCGGACCTACTTTGAAACCGCCGCGAACAGCGGCGAGTGCAGCAACCCCTGGAACTGCTGGTCGTCAGCCTTGAAATGCATCTGCAGGTTCGAGCTGTCCGAGTTGACCGTGACGTTGTCCAGCGCCAGCTTTTCGACCGGGGTGGCCGACATTTTCTTATACAGCATGCCCGCCTTGAGCAGCGATGACAGCGTGGTTGCGGTCATTGAATCAGAAGTCACCACGTCCAGATCGAAATTCACTCCGCTCTGAAAGTTCATGGTGTAGCGCGATCCCAGAATGCGCTTCTTGACCGTCTCATAGTCCGCCAGTCCGGCCGCGTCGCCCAGGGCAGAGTGCAGCATGTTCTGCGTCCCCTGCTGATCGAGCACGCTCCACACCGTACCGGAATCCACCGACCCCATCATGTCCGCGATCTGGGTGTTGCTGTCCAGGCTGTAAGAGTATCCGTCGCGCGCATCCAGGGCGCCGCGCAGGGCCGCGCTGTCGCCGAAAAGCAGTGTGCTGTCATCAAGGAAGGTCATCTGCATGCCGGCCGGCATAGGATAGATGTCCGCATTGCGCAGCTTGATCGGCTTCACCTTTCTCAGCCGCATCTTCTTGAGCACGGCGGCCATGGCGAATTGCCCCTGCGCCACCCCCACTACCTTTACGCCCTGCTTCCCACTGCGATACGAAGCGAAGGTAAGCTGCTCGACATCCTTGTCGGGATCGATGCCCACGCCGCGCAACGCGCCTTCAAATTCCTTGAGACTGGGCGGCAGCACCTGCTGCTTCAGGGCCATGGCAGTATCGGAATTCTTGAGCGCGCGATAGTCCACAGAAATGATCTGCTGGATGTCGGAAGGAATCACGGTGCGCGCCGAGCTGCCCAGCGGCATCGACCATGCGGTCGCACTCACCAGCAGCAGTACACAAAGACCACCCGTCACTGTTTTCATGAACTACCTCGAAGAATATGTGCGTTTAGATGCGATTTATGTCCGTATTGTATGCTCATTTTATGGCAGAAAGGCGAAACGAAAGGGCAGGTAGCGTGCCAAGAGAGGTGCATGACCCCGGCCGTCAGCTTGTCAGGGCGGCAACCTTTTTGCGGGTTTCCGCCGCAAAAGCGCTGTCTTTCAGCGATTCCAGATTGATTTCTACATTAGCCAGCGCCCCTTGAATGGCCGCCCGCGCCAGGGCCGTGGCCGTGGTCAGGTCCGACTTCATATTCGGATTCGTAATGGGCTGCAGCCGCTCCACGATCCCCACCACTTCCCTGGCCCGCTCCGCCACGCTCAATGGAACCCTGGTGGCCTGCTTCAAAGCAGCGTAAATGATGCCCTCCGCGCTGGCCGAATCCTTGGCCTGCTTGTAGGCCTTCATCACCGCGTTGTACGACTCCGCGTCCGCGTCAATCGCCGCCTTCAACTCTTCGCGCAATTGCGACAGTCGTGCAATCGCCTCGCTCAGTTCACGCTCGTGCTGCAGGTATGCCTTCTTGCCTCGCGACATGGAAGCCACCATGTTGGCAAGCCCGGCTGCCATGGCCCCGCTGGCCGCCGCGGCGCTTCCACCGCCGGGAGTAGCCG
>JBARIF010000796.1:0-4206 GCA_049799615.1 Terriglobales bacterium | reverse complement strand
TGCGGGATGGACTTCAAGGCGGCGGACCATGTTCGTGCGCATCCGGAGTTTTCCTGGCAAAAAGATCTGCAGCGAGACATGAAAGCGTATGCGTGGACCAGTTTCAGCGTGGCGAAGTAACCCTTCTTAGGGGCCACTGATTGCTCAGATGACGCAGATCAAAGTTCCACCCTCCCGGCAGAAGGCGCAGGAAGAGTGGGCACCCGTGGGCGTAGTCTTCAGTCGTCAGCCAGGGCAGGCTTTTGCTGAGTGGAGAAGACTGGCATACGCGGTCCAAGTGGTTGCAGGGCCAGGTTTTGTGGGAGTGACATAAGTCACAGCCACCTTGTGATAAGGCCGTTAGGCTTTGCGGGTAAGGCAGAGCCATGGCAACCCAACTTCACAACGAAATTATCCCCCCGCCGCCGAGCGCGGTCCTGGCCAACCTGGAGCTTGCTTCCTGCAAGCCAAAGTCCTCTGTTCCGAAGAAGAAGCTGCGCCGGCGGGCGGACCGCGACTACTCGCAAGAGCTGCGGCGCGGGTACCAGTTTACATTTCTCCTGATGAATGTCTGGCTGGGCGGGCAGTTCTACCTATGGGTGCGACACTACGAGACGGCGGGGCTGTCAGCGTATGTCCCGCGGCCGGCGGGTGTGGAGGGCTGGCTGCCCATCGCCGGCATGATGAACCTGAAATATTTTCTGCTCACCGGGCGCGTTCCGGGGCTGCATCCCGCAGCGATGTTTCTGCTGGTAACGTTTGTGGCAATCTCGTTCCTGTTTCGCAAGGCGTTTTGCAGCTGGCTGTGTCCGGTAGGAACTTTCTCCGAGTACCTGGGGAAGCTTGGAAGGAAGTTGTTCGGGCGGAATTTTCAGCTGGCGCGCTGGGTCGACATTCCGCTACGGGGTGTGAAATATCTGTTGCTGGGATTTTTTGTGTGGGCGGTTTCGAGCATGTCGGCGAATGCCATTGCGGCGTTCATGCGGAGTCCGTATGGGGTAGTTGCCGACGTGAAGATGCTGAACTTTTTCCGGTTCATTGGCCAGACGGGACTGATCGTGCTGGGCGTGCTGGTGGTGGCGTCAGTGCTGGTGCAGAATTTCTGGTGCCGATATTTGTGTCCGTATGGAGCACTGCTGGGAATCTCGTCGCTGTTCAGCCCGGTGCGCATTCGGCGGAATGTGGAGACCTGCATTGATTGCGCGAAGTGCGCGAAGGCTTGCCCCTCGGCGCTGCCGGTCGACAAACTGGTGACGATAAGGTCGGCGGAGTGCACGGGGTGTCTGGAGTGCGTAGCGGTTTGTCCGGCGGAAGGGGCGTTGCAGATGGCGTTACCCCGGATGGTGGCCGGGCCGAAGAATGGGCGTATGCCGACTTGGGCGTACGGGGCGGGAGTGGCAGTCCTGTTCTTCGGGATTGTGGGGTTCGCAAAGATGGAAGGGTATTGGAAGTCGGAGGTTCCGGAGGCGGTGTACAGACAGCTGGTGCCGCATGCGAATGAGGCGAGCCATCCGATGCCGGGGGATGCGGCGTTGCGGTAATAGGCTCGTGGGCTCACGCCCTGAGCTATCTTGTTTCGCCGCTTCAGAGGTGGCTTTGGAGCGCAGCTTCACCCATGAGGTTGCTGCGGAGAAGAAAGCAAGTCGAGCTTCGCTCGACTGGGCAGACGAGGGCGTCTGCCCCTACGTGAGCTTGGCCTACGCGAGCTTCGCCTACGCGATCACTGGATCAGCTGGCCGTTGCCGTTGGGGGCTTCGTCGGGCGGAATGACTACTGCCGCCGCTACCCGGTCGCCGGGTTCCAGGTTCAGGAGGCGGACGCCTTGGGCGGAGCGGCCGGATTCGCGGATGGTTTTTGAGTCCATGCGGATGATCTTGCCGTACTGGCTGATCAACATGACTTGCGACTCTTCTGAAACCTGCGCGATGCCAGTTACCTTGCCGTTGCGTTCCGTGGTCTTCACGTTGATTACACCCTTGCCTCCGCGATTGGTCAGACGGTATTCGTCCGCCGGGGTGCGTTTGCCGTAGCCGTTTTCGGTGACGGAGAGGATGAGCGAGCCTTTTTCGGGGATGAGGTCGGCGACTTCATCCGTAGGCGGCGCGGCTTTGGCGGCTGCTTTGGTCTGGGCAGCGGAGAGGCCGGTGCCTCCGCCGGGTGCGCCCGGTTTCGGCGTTGTGGCCATGCCGACGATGTAGTCCTTGTCTTCGAGGTTCATGCCGCGGACACCAGTGGCGTTGCGGCCCATGGAGCGCACGGCATCTTCTTCGAAGCGAATGGCCTGGCCCTCGTGAGAGGCGAGGAAAATAATCTGCTGGCCGTCGGTCAGAGTAGCGGCTACCAGTTCGTCGCCGGCTTCGATGTTGATGGCGATGATGCCGCGCGACATCACGTGCGAGAAGTCCTTGAGTTCGGTCTTCTTCACGGTGCCGTTGCGGGTGACGAAGAAGACGTACTTGTTTTCTTCCTCGAGATCGCGGACGGCGAGCATGGTGCGCACGGTCTCGCCGGGCTGCAGCGAGATCAGATTGCCCATGTGTTTGCCTTTGCCGGCAGGGCCGACGTCAGGAATTTCGTAGACTTTCAGCCAGTACACTCGTCCGGCACTGGTGAAGATCAGGATGTAGGCGTGGGTGGAGGCGATGAAGAGCTGCTCGACGAAATCCTCGTCGCGCGTCTTCATTCCGGTGCGGCCTGTTCCACCGCGGCGCTGCATGCGGTAGGTGGAGATGGGCGTGCGCTTCAGGTAGCCGGAGTGGCTTACCGTGACAGCGACCTGTTCATCGGCGATCAGGTCTTCGAGATGGATTTCAGCGGCCTCGTCTTCAATGACAGTCTTGCGGGCGTCGCCGAATTGCTTCTTGACCTCTTCGAGTTCCTTCACGATCAGGCTGCGCAGCTTTTTCTCCGAACTGAGGATCGACTGGTACTCGGCAATGCGCTCGCGCATTTCTTTGAGCTCATTGGAGATCTCGTCGATGGAGAGGCGGGTCAGGCGGTGCAGTTGCAGTTCGAGGATGGCGTCTGCCTGCTTCGCTGTGAACGGCTTCTCGGGATTGAGTTTGGGGGCGCGGCCGGTGGTGTTGATGTCGATTTTCTTGCCACCGAAGTAGGCGACCAAATTTTCGCGGGCGTCGGCGCGGTTGGCGCTGCCACGGATGATGACGATCACGTTGTCGAGGTGATCGAGCGCGGTCAGGTAGCCTTCGAGGATGTGCTCGCGGTCCTGCGCTTTTGCCAACAGGTATGCCGTGCGGCGGCGCACGACTTCGACCCGGTGATCGATGAAGTACTGGATGGCCTGGATCAGGCCCATTTCGCGGGGCTGGCCGTGCGCGATGGCCAGGAGGATCATGCTGAAACTCTCCTGCATGGAGGTGTGCTTGAAGAGTTGGTTCAGGATGATTTGCGGCTCGGCGCTCCGCTTGAGTTCGACCACGATGCGCATACCGTCGCGATCGCTTTCGTCGCGGATGTCGGAGATGTCGTCGATGACCTTGTTATTGACGAGTTCGGCGATGCGTTCGACCAGGCGCGCCTTGTTCACCTGGAAGGGAATTTCGGTGACGATGATGGCCTGCTTGTCCTTGGTGAGGTTCTCGATGGCGGCGCGGGCGCGCATCATGAAGCGACCGCGGCCGGTGCGGTAGGCTTCGAGAATTCCAGCGCGGCCATGAATGATGCCGGCGGTCGGGAAATCCGGGCCTTGGACGAATTTCAGGATCTCGGGCAAGGTCGCGTGGGGATTGTTCACTAGCGTGATGGTGGCGTCGACGATCTCGGTGAGGTTGTGCGGGGGAATTTTTGTGGCCATGCCGACGGCGATGCCGTCAGAGCCGTTCACTAACAAATTGGGAATGCGCGCGGGCAGGACTTCGGGCTCGACTTCACTGTCGTCGTAGTTGGGACGGAAATCGACGGTTTCTTTGTCCAGGTCTTCGAGCAATGAGGTGGCGACCTGGGCGAGCTTGGCTTCGGTGTAACGGTCGGCGGCCGGAGGATCCCCATCGACGGAGCCGAAGTTTCCCTGTCCGAACACCAGCGGGTAGCGCATGCTCCAGGTCTGGGCGAGGCGCACGAGCGCGTCGTAGACGGCGAGGTTGCCGTGGGGATGGTATTTGCCCATCACGTCGCCGACGATGCGGGCGCACTTGCGGGTGGCGCGGTTGGGCGCGAGGCCCATCTGCTGCATGGTGTAGAGAATGCGGCGATGCACGGGCTTCAATC
>JBARIF010000795.1:0-17979 GCA_049799615.1 Terriglobales bacterium | reverse complement strand
TCAACATCAAAGGCGGCGCGGGCGAGGGCGCCCGCCCCACACTGTGCTTTCTAGCGCAGTGACTGCAGATTGAGAATCAGCGACAGCACGTTGCCCAGGATGCTGTACGAGCCATTCGAATAGACGCCGTACTGGTAGCGGTCGTAGTAACCGTCTTCATAGCCACGCTGAAAGCCCTGACGGAAATAGTAGTTATAGTCGGCCTGGTCCACGTAATAGCCGCTATAGCCGAAGTTCGCATCCTGATAGGCGAAACTGTCCTCGTAATCGGGACGCCAGTGGTCTTCCCGGTCGGCGGCTCCGGCACGGAAACCTTCGCGGTAGCCGTTGTTCACAGCCTCCCGTAGCAAGTCTGCTCCGTACTGATTGATCTCGTAGTACGAGCCGCCGCGGTTGTAGCGATAAATCGGGGCGGTATAGAAGTAGGGATCGTTGTCGTAATCGTGACGTTCACGGCGGAGGCGCTCCGCCTGCTCACGCTCGCGCTCGTAATATTCCTGCTGAAAGCGGTATTGCGCCATGCGCCTTTGCTGTTGCAGGGCGGCGGTATGTTGCTGGGCGATGCGCTCCTGCTGGTCCAGATGCTGGCGGTATTGCACCACCCGCTGTTGCTGCTGCCGAATCAGCTCCTGCTGCCGCTGCTGTGAAAGCCTTTGCTGATTCAGGCGTACCTGCTGCTGGGCCTGCTGTTGCTGCTGCTGGTTGAGTTGTCTTTGCCGCTCCTGCTCCTGGCGCTGCTGCTGATTCTGCACCTGCCGTTGTTGCAGTTGCTGCGCCTGTTCGTTCTGTCGCTCCCGCTGCTGTCGCTGCTGCTGCATGTGCTCCTGCTGCTGTTGAGCATGTTCCTGCTGGGCACGCTGCTGCTGCATCTGCTGATTCTGGCGCTGCTGGGCGCGCTGCTCCTCTTGCGCCTGCTCTTTTTGATGTTGTTCCTGCTGCTGCCGAGCGCGCTCCTGCTGAGCATGCTGTTGCTGCTGCATCTGCTCATTCTGGTGCTGCTGCTGTTGGGCACGCTCCTGCTGCTGGCGCTCCTGCTGTTGCCGCCCTTGTTCCTGGCGCTGTTGGTCCTGTTCCCGTTGCCGCTCCTGTTGCGGTTTGGGTTGGGGATGCGCTTCGGGCCTGGCTGTCTTCTCAGGCTTCGATTCTTTCTCGTCCTGATGTTCTTGCTGTGAGTAGAGTGGAACACTGACTCCCAAAAGCAGGAATAGAACCGTTGTAAGGCCAACGCCGAGTCTTTTCATAGTTCCTCCGCTGCTTGATTAGATGCCGAAGGGCCCAACGTGCCGTACGAGTTTATCCGTATTTTGCCGGCGGCGCTGCCCCTAGGAGGATGGCCGGCGCAAGCGGCTTTCAGGTTCGCTTCAGACTTCTCCTCAGTGGTGCATGAAAGTCAAAAGCGTCGGACAAGAGTGTCCGACCCACACTTACTGACTCAGAGCTACTGCCCGAGGGAAGCGATAACCTGATGGTATGATGCTGGCCGAGCGCGCGGACTGGAAGGCCGTGGCATTCGCCGACGCGCAAACGCGAGTTTGATCCACGTAGGCCCGGACGCCCTCGTCCGGGCGGGCGAGCACAGCTCGCCTGGGTTTTTGGTCGCCATAACGCAAGACTCAGCCGGGCCTTGCCCGGCTGGGCGGGTGAGGGCACCCGCCCCTACGTGGGCTTTGGTCGCGCACCAGGTTTGGCAGGGAACGAACAAATCAGGGAGGACATGGACACATGTCGGTAAGAGCAGGAATTCTGGTCGCATTGTTGGGTTTACTGGTCGCACCTTCGCTATTGCGGGCGCAGGAGAAGACGCTGGCCGCAACTCCTCCGATGGGATGGAACAGCTGGAATAAATTCGGATGCCATGTGAGCGAAGACCTGACCCGGCAAATGGCCGATGCCATGGTCAAGTCCGGTATGAAGGATGCCGGATATCAGTACATCGTGATCGACGATTGCTGGCAGGTGGAGCGTGACCCGAGCGGCAACATCGTGCCCGATGCCAAGACCTTTCCCTCAGGGATCAAAGCGCTGGCGGATTATGTTCATTCGCGCGGGCTCAAGTTTGGGATCTATTCCGACGCCGGGGTCAAGACTTGCGCCAAGCGGCCCGGCAGCCTGGGACATGAATATCAGGACGCGTTGCAATATGCCGCGTGGGGCGTCGATTACCTCAAGTACGACTGGTGCAACACTTCCACCCAGGACGCACCGGCTGCGTATGCGCTGATCCGCAATGCCCTGAACGCGACCGGTCGGCCCATTGTGTTGAGCATCTGCGAGTGGGGCACGGCCAAGCCGTGGTTTTGGGGCGAAAGCGTCGGCGGAAATCTTTGGCGCACCACCGGCGATATACGCGATCAGTGGGAGAGCAAGGACAAGCATCACCTCGGCATGCTCGACATCCTCGATCTGCAGAATGGAATCGAGAGTTACGCCGGGCCCGGCCACTGGAACGATCCCGACATGCTCGAGGTGGGCAATGGCGGCATGACCACGGAGGAGTACCGCGCCCACTTCAGCCTGTGGTCGATACTCGCGGCGCCTCTGATTGCGGGCAACGACCTGCGCGACATGAAGCCGGAGATTCACGACATTCTCACCAATAAAGAGGTGATCGCGGTGAATCAGGACCTGCTGGGACGCGAGGGCCACCGGGTGCGCAAGGATGGCGACGTGGAAGTCTGGGCCAAGCAGATGCAGGACGGAAGCCGCACCGTGGTCCTACTCAATCGCGACACTACCGAAAAGCAGATTGGTTTCTCCTGGGAAGATGTGGGTTATCCCAGCCATTTGAGCGCCGGCGTGCGCGATCTCTGGAAAGCCAAGGACCTGGGACAATTCAAAGGAAAATTTTCTGCCGCGGTTGGGCCTCATGCAGTGGTGATGGTTAGAGTAGCCCCTTGAATCGCCGCGGCGAAACAGGACTGTTAAACGAACTGGGGATAAAAACCCGTGATCAGTTGCTGGTTCTCAGTTCTCAGGGATTGAGCTAGTCAGGGGGTCTTCAATGCGTCAATTGCTCGCGATACTGGCTGTGGCGTTGATTCTGCCCGCCGCGGCCGATGCGCAGAATTCATGCGCGGCTCTTTCGTCTCTTAAGCTGGAAAAGACCACGATCACTTCCGCCGAGGTGGTCGCGGCGGGAACCTTCACTCCGCCAGCGAGCCAGGAGAGTTTTCCAGGTGCGGACGGCTACAAACAGGTCCCGGAGTTTTGCCGGGTCCGCGCCGACGTTCGACCATCGAAAGACTCGGATATCAAGATCGAAGTGTGGATGCCCGCCTCGGCATGGAACGGGAAATACCAGGGGCAGGGTAACGGAGGCTTTGCTGGGACGATCGATTACTCCGGTTTGGCCAGCGCCGTCCGTCGAGGCTACGCCAGCGCCGCGACCGATACCGGCCATGCCGGCAAAGGCACCGACGCCAGTTGGGCGCTCGGGCATCCCGAAAAAATCGTTGACTTCGGTTACCGTGGCATTCACGAAATGTCGGCGAAAGCGAAGGCCGTGATTGCTGCGTTTTACGGCAAAGCCCCCCAACATTCCTACTTTGCCAGCTGCTCGGATGGCGGCCGCGAAGCCCTCATGGAAGCACAACGGTTTCCGGATGATTACGACGGAATCGTTGCCGGCGCCCCCGCCAACTTCTGGACCCACCTTCTGGCCACAGCCGCATGGGATAACCAGGCCTTGTTGGCGGACCCAGCCAGTTACATCCCGCCAGTGAAATTAGCGGCGATAAGCAGCGCAGCAATCGCATCCTGCGACGCGAAGGATGGATTGGCCGACGAAATCATCAGCGACCCCGCGGGCTGCCACTTCGATCCGGCGCAGATCCAGTGCAAGGGAACGGAATCGGACAGCTGTCTGACCGCACCGCAGGTAGCGGCCCTGAAAAAGATCTACACCGGTCCGCAGACTTCGAACGGCAGCCAGATTTTCCCTGGCTTCGTGCCGGGCGGCGAACTTGGGGGCGGCGGCTGGACACCATGGATAACCGGTCCGGCGCCGGAGAAAAGTCTGCTATTCGCCTTCGGCACTCATTTTTTTGCCAATATGATCTTCGACGATGCCAACTGGGACTTCCGCAAGTTCAATCTCGAGCAAGACACGAAGTTGGCGGACAAAAAGATGGCGGCGATTCTCAACGCCACCGATCCTGACCTGCGGCCTTTCCAGAAACGAGGCGGCAAGCTGATCATGTATCACGGCTGGAGCGATGCCGCGATCTCACCCATCAACTCGATTCGGTACTACGACAGCGTGGTGAAAGAGGTGGGAAGCAGGACCGGCGATTTCATCAGGCTGTTCATGGTCCCGGGACTGCAACACTGTTTCATGGGGCCTGGACCCAATTCGTTTGGACAGATCGCAAGCGGCCCGCAGGGCGATCCCGAGCACGACGTGCTGAGCGCCGTGGAACGCTGGGTGGAAACCGGGGTGGCCCCGCAGAAAATAATTGCCACGAAATACGTCAATGACCTTGATCCCACCCAGGGCGTCAAAATGACGCGCCCGCTTTGTCCTTATCCTCACGTGGCGAGATACAACGGAACGGGGGACAAAGATGACGCGGCCAACTTCATCTGCTCAGACAAGACAACCACTCACTAGCCGTACAGTTCCTTCCCAAACCGATTACAGCTTCTTGCGGATGTATCGCCCCGCTTCGGTCAGCTAGCCTTGACTGGCCGTCTAATCATGCATCGTGGAGGAATCATTATGGATAAGGACAGAGTGGAAGGCAAAGTCAAGGACATCGCCGGCCGGGCTCAACGGCAGGTTGGCGAATGGACCGGAGACGAGGAAGCCCAGGTAAAGGGCGCCGCCAAGCAGGTGGAAGGCAAAGTCCAGAATGCCTGGGGGCAAGCGAAAGATGCAGTGAAGAAGTCCAGCACCAGTGAGGCCGACAAGGACCAGGCCGACCGCGAAGAAGCGGAACGGCAAAGGAATCGCGCGGCCAACGAGTAGTTTGAACCCACAGGGGGCCTGCACAGGCCCCCTGTTTTGAAAAAAGTTGAAGCCTGTTTTTTCTCAGTAAATCAATTTCAGCGAGAACTGGATCTGCCGCGACGGCCCGGCAGTCTTGCTGATAATGCCAAAGCCGCTCCCGCGCAGGATGTTCGAGGGCAGGCCAAAATTCACCAGGTTAAACAAATTGAAAAACTCGGCGCGAAATTCGATCGTGCCCAGTTCGCTGTTGCCGCGGCGGCCAAAGGGTGTGTCCTTGATGAGCGCTACGTCGTATTGCTGAAAACCCGGTCCGCGGAAAGTGCTGCGTCCGAGCGTGCCGAAGCGGCCGTGGTTGGGGCCGGTGCCGCCGGGAACGTTAATGGGAATCGAAAAGAAGGATGCGTTGTCCCCGCCCCGGCCGAAATAATCCTCCCGCACTGCGCCGCTGGTCGAAAAGTGCGGCTGCTCCACCAGGTCGGGGCGGTCGGCCCCGCCCGCTCCCACTCCGGTCTGCTGTACTCCCGAGTACACGGTGAACGGCGGGCCGCTGGTCAGGGTGGTGATATTCAGGAACTGCCAGCCCCGGGTGAGAGTTCGTCCCAGCGGCCGCAGAAAACTTACCTGGTCGAGCGGCAGGACCTGAATCACACTCAGAGTGAAGGAATGGGTCGCGTCGAACGTCGACGGACCTTTTTCCGCGCCAGGATTCCAAGGGTTCTGGGGCGCCGTCTGTAGCACCACGCCCGCTCCCGCAATCGAGCCGCCCAGAACCGCGCTGGTGTCATCGATCGATTTGGAATAGGTGTAGCTGGCTTGCAGGCCGAGGCCCAGACGCGCGGAATTCTTGCTGACGCCGGACTGCAGGGCATGATAAGTGGAATGCGAACGGCTGGTCATCACGCTCTCCGGACCAAACCCTCCGATCGCGTTGCCCGAGGAGTCGAACTGGGTGAAGGGCGCGAAGGCGGGATCGGCGCCGCCATAACTGTTGGGCGAATAGACGGCGGGCAGGTGCACTCCAGCGGTGGCCACATACGCGGCGGTGAACTTGAAGTCCCTGAAATCGTGGTCGATGCCGGCGGTGTAGCTCTCGATGTAACCGTTGCGGAAGTTTTTGGCCAGCCCCACCATCGAAAGCAATTGCAACTGATTTCCCGGGGTGAGAGCCCTTAGATCATCCTGATAGCGCTGCAGGTCCACTTGCGTGTTGGGGGGAACGTGACTGGCATCTCCATTGGGGAACAGAAGCTTGCCCGCCGTGGTGTAGGGAGGCGGAAGCGTCACCGGCACCACTGAATTCTGGAACGGTAACGGGACATTAGGCAGCGCGCTGGCGTAGAGGCTGGTGGCCAGGGGAATCGCACCGGTAAGAAAATTGTCCTGCCAGAGATTGGGAACAAGCGATGTAATCGCTCCGCCCGCATGCACCACGGTGTTGCTGGTAACGGCATAGTCCACCGAGAGGCGCGGCCCGAAGCCCTTCCAGTCCTGGTCATAGGGTGGCTGCGGGTTGAAGTAGAAGGGTTGCTTCGCAGTGTGGTCCCAGTAAGGAACGTCTTTGCCGCTGGCGTCCACGAATCTTGGCAGCGAAGTACGGTGCTCGGCTTCGTGGATGCGGCTGTTCACTTCGTAGCGTAATCCGTAGTTGACGGTCAGATTCGGCCGGGCCTTCCAGGTGTCCTGAAAGTAGAAGTTGTAAGCCTCGCGACGGACCGCAGCTTCGTCGAAGCGATCTCCGATGGGCGTGACGTCCGCCGCCGCGATGACCCCGTACGAATACGGAGTGGCGGTAAGCAGGCCGGTTAGAGAATCGGGCAGCGGATCTCCGGGCTGGATATCGTGGGTGCCGCTGGCCGAGGTAATCAGCACGGGAGAATAAGCCGTGCCACCGCCGAACGTGTACTGGCCGTTGGGATTGGTTCCGAAGATCGTGGCGTCGCGGTTGTGCCGGATTTCCAATCCCCACTTGAAGACGTGATTGGTGTGCACGTAGCTCATGTCGTGCTTAAGTTGGTAGAGATTACTGTACGATCCGAAAATCGAACCGCCCGGCTGGTTGAACGCCTGAAACAATCCGTCGCCGAAAGCCATGGCCGGCTGGGTGTGATTGATGGCCGGGAAGAAGGGCGTGCTGCGAATGTAGCTGAACGCAGTGTCCGAAATAAAATGCGGAGAAATGGTCCGCGAGTATTTCACGCCGGCGTTGCGCTGGTGATCGAAAAACTGCACCGCAAAACTGGGATCAATCGCCGTCTGATCGGGATTGGTCAGCGGCCCAGTCACCTGATTGAGGCTGAACCGGGTCAACAGGGAGGCCTTGTCGGAAATATGGTGGTCAACGCGCACCGAAAACTGGTCGGTGCGGGTGTAAATCTTGGACGAGGCAGCATAGGTGCGGTCGCCGTAGGCTCCCTTGGGATCGTTGGGCAGGGGATAGTGGTCAAGCACCGGGACGATGGCCGGGTTCACAGGGACGGTCAGGGTGTCGCCGGGAAAAGTCTCGGTGTCGATGCCCTGGCGCTCGGCGGCGGTGGGGACAGGAAACACCTGCGTCGTACCCAGCACCTGGCGGAAGCCCTGATACTGGCCGAAGTAAAAAGTGCGGTTGCGGCCGTCGTAGATCTTCGGCAGCACCACTGGGCCGCCGTTGGTAAATCCGAATTCATTGCGCACAAAGGGCGGAATGCGGCGCTCGTCGGCGACGCTCTTGTGGTCGAAGTAGTTGCGGGCATCGAAGGCGGCATTGCGGGCAAACTCGAAGAAGCTGCCGTGCACCTGGTTGGTGCCGGACTTGGTGACGACGTTGGTGTAGCTGGCGGCCCCGTGGCCGATCTCCGCCGTCAAGACTCCGGTATTGGATTGCACCTCCTGGATGGCGTCCACGTTGAAGTTGGAAAAAGTGGCGCCCCCCATTTCCGGATCGGTGGTGTCGAACCCGTCGAGAGCGAATACGGTGGCGGTTCCGCGCTGTCCGTTGACCGCGAATTGCTGGGTAAAGTTAGCGGCGCCGTTGGCGTCGGTCATGGTTCCGGCGGCCAGCAGCAGCAACTTGCTGAAGTCGCGGGCGTTGAGGGGAAGACTCGAAACCTCTCCGCTGGAAAGACGCTCGCCGCCGCTGGCCTGCGCCGAAGTTTCCTCGCCGCCTGGCAAGACGCGGATTTCCGCTGCCTGGGCAGACAATTGCAGCAGGCTGGTGAGGGCGGCGCCGTCCTGAATCACGATGGGTTTTGCCAGGTGCCAAGTCTTGCCGGTACTTTCCACCGAAAGGTCGTAGTCTCCGGCCACCAGGTCAGGGAAGGTGAAGTCGCCGCTGGCAGAAGTCGTAGCCTGATAGTGGCGATCTCCTCTGGCCAAAGTAAGTCTGACGGTCGCCGCGCCGACTGTTTTTCCCAAATCGTCGCGCACAACGCCGCGCCAGGACGACAGGGCAAAAGCACCGGCGGCTGATACCAGCGAGGCTATGAGGCACAGGCTATGAAGAGGCTTCCCAAGACGGAAGAACATTGCAGAGCATTATATCCGCTGATGTGCGGGCATGATGTGGGCGCGAGCGTCACGCTCGTGCAACACCATCCCGCCCCTGTTATGTCTTGCCAGCCTCCAGTTCATGGCTCTGCTCCATCCTTCGCGTCCATGGCGGATCTTCCTTTGCCATCTTTGCGGTTAACGCTCTGGACATTGGCATCGGTTGGATTGATGAGACACAACCGGGACGCTCGTTGAGGACGCACGAGCGGGACACTCGCGCCTACATTCGGGCCATTGCGATATAGTGGCCACAGCATGGCCCGTCTTCCGACGCTTCGAGAAATTCCTACTTTGTTGCGGGCCGTTGCTTGGGTGTGCGCCGTCCGGCTGGCTTTGTGGATCGTCCCTTTTGCCCGGCTGCGGCGGGTGGTAGCTTTCCTGGCCCGTCCCCGCTTGCAGCGGCAGAGCCACTATTCGGCCAACCAACTCAGTTGGGCGGTGCGTGCGGTCAGCCGGTATATGCCTCGCTCCACCTGTCTTACCCAGGCAGTGGTTCTGCATATCATGCTCCGGCAGGAAGGCTTGCCCTCGAGAATCCGGATTGGAGTCAGCAAGGATAGAGGACATTTCGAGGCCCACGCCTGGGTTGAAAGCCAGGACCAGGTGGTGATTGGCGACTCGGGCCTGCAACGTTACACGCCGATGATGGTCTGGGATTGATGCTTTGAGAGCGGCAGTCAGAGAGGGCGGCGCGAATCCGGCGGCGGAAACCTAGGTGCAGCGTTCAATCACTCTGGCGACAAACTTTGCCGCCGCCGCTTTCGAAGGAAAACAGTCACTGAAGCGCTCCAGAAGTTCTCCCGTCAGCTCGGCGGCGCTCTGCTTGCCATCGAATGCGCTCAGCAGAAACTTCTCCGCTTCACCCTTGCGCGACAATGTTGGCACGTAGCCAGGAAACTGTTTCTTGACCTGCGCGGGATCAAGAGGAAAATTCCACAGGGTGGAGTGATCGAATCGCGCTTTAATGGTCGAGCTCCCGACGTCACTGTTTCCGTTCTCGATTTGAATGTTCCAGCGCCAGACTTCGCCGTTATTGCTCTGAATTTTAGTCCGGACGCGATCGGCTTTCTTCAATTCAACCGGCGTCTCTATCGGGAAAAAGCTGTGAAGCCAGTCCACCGTCGGTGCCAGCGGGGAGTTGGTGAAGGAAATGCCGGGGGCCAGTTCGAGAGCGATCCATGCGGCGAAACCGTGCATCACTCCGTCCCGCTCCGCCACGGAGAGCGTCTCTCCAGCGACATAGGGGCTGCTGACCTCTTCAAAGTGAATGGTAGTCAGCACAGCTGGAGGCGCCAGCGTCTCATCCGGCCCTACTCTGATGTGGTAGTCGGTATTGGCCGCGAACCGGCGGAGGCAGGAAAGGTCGAGGCCGTAACGGTCTTTCTTCCAGATGTCCAGGTTTCGTCCATCTTTGATTTCGACCGGCGCCACGAAGAGCTGGAGGGAACGGGGAATAATCCTGCCGCCCGGCCTGAGGAAGCGCTTCCTGGCGTCGAGTAATATCCCCAGCAATCCGCCCTGCAGGCCGAAACTGCATCCTGTGTCGGAAACGATCACGTCCACCGGTTCGGGAAGTTGGATCTCCTGGGAGCGGCCCTGGCGGAATTCGACAATGTGGTTGAAGCCGTTGCCCGCGCACAGCTCTCGTGCCAGGGGCAGCGCCCCGCTCATTTCGACGGCGTAAACCTTGCGGGCGTTCGCCTGGCAGGCAAAGAACGAAAGAATGCCGCTGCCGGCCCCAATATCCAGCACCACGTCATTTTTGCGGACCACCTGGCTAATTGCTTTTTGGTAGGTGCCGGTACGACTGGTGTCGGCAATCAGCCAGTGATGGAAGGGCAGCGAATCTTCTTCGGACACCTATCATCCCTCATGCAGGGAAACAAAGCGACTCTGAAACCTGGACGGGCACGGTCTTCAGTTGTGCCTTGGTGGATGCGTCAAAATTCTTCTTCAGCGTACACCGAAACCAAGCTCTCGATTGCTGCATGACTCTACAATTTTCTGGGCCAGCCGTGGTTGGGCAGTGGAGACGGGGCAAACCGATTCATGGATGTTTCATCACATTTAACATCTGCATCATCTCCGCCACACTTCCAACCCCACCCAGGGCGAACTCTTCGATAGAACCCAGCTCGACCAGGCCGGGAGATGAATACGCCCGTTTTTCATTGGCTTGTGCGTGCGCTGGTGATGAAACCTTGGAATCCATAAACTACACCTCTAAAGTCCTCTTCCATGGTCGTGAAGATTTCTGCTCTTCAGCCACAAGGCCAGGTTCAGAGCCTGCCAAACCGAATCTCCAGCATCAGGGAACCCGCGGTACACCCGGTTCATATTCGTCTCTACGGCATCGAGGTTAATATAGCCTTCAGCCGGGCCCAAGGCCAGCTTGAGTTGTGCCAGCCCCATCAGTTCCGAATTCTTTTTTAACAGCGACGTGAGGAATGCGCCACCAGTATCGGCCAGAATCGTGCGCGAGCGAACCATTTCGGGAAGGATCCCACGCATGCCCTCTCGTATGACCCTTTTCGGCAAAGGACTGTACGTTTTCGCGTGCAGAGGGAGAGAGAGAAAGAACTCGATCACCCGGCGGTCGGAAAAGGGATGGTGAGCTTCGATTCCCAGAGTGGCCGCCAGCCTCCCGGAGTGTTCAAAGAAAAATGGCAGGATGCCGCAAGTGAAACTCCAGGAGTGCAGTGTGCCGATATCCTGGGAGGCCGCCCAGAGCTTTCGCCTTTTCAATTCAAAACGCTCCGGAATTCCCGTGCGCAGGGCAAAGTCAGGATTTATGCATGAACCCTCTGGATAAGGCCGGGGTTTGCGACCGCGAAGCCGCCGCCACAATTCAAATATGCCGGGCAGCATCGGAGCCAGGCCGTGAGTTCGCAGGATCGACCAACGGGATTCGCCGAATGCGCTCGAGCCAAAGGACAATTCCCCGCACAGAATATTCCATTGCCAGGAACGCACCAGAGTCGCGAGGTAGGTGTACGGCGGGACAATGTGGTCGCCGGATATTCCGTCCAGCAGCACTCGCACTCCAGCTTTTTGGGCAGCGGCAAAGCCGAACCAGTTGGTGAAATAGGTGTAAATTTCAAAGGGCTCGTCGCTGTCGGTCATCTGCTCCGTCATAGGCGAGACCTGGTCGGAGCGAACGATATGCGGAGTGAGCCCGCCGCCGCGCAAGACTTCGCGAATGAACGGAGTCTCTCCGCACTTTGATTCGTCGGCATCAACCAGCGAGATGGTGTGCAATGGCTCCTTGAGTTCCGCGGCCAGCAACTCGCGGACGGTGCAGACCACGGAAGAGGAGTCGATGCCTCCACTCAAAGTTGACCCGACGGGGCGGGTGCTGCGCAACCGGCAGCGCACTGCTTCCACAAAAATTTCGCGAAAGGCCTCTCCGTATTCCCGTAATGATCCGAGTTCCAGAACGGGCGGCGACTTGAGGTCCCAGTAGTCTCTTAAGGCGAAGCGGCCGGGAGCTACGGTCAGCGAGTGACCGGCGGGCAAGCGCTGGACGTCCTGATAGAAAGTGGATTCTTCATCTTCGCGATCCAGTTCTTCCACCAGGAAATCGGCGACCCTGGATTCGTTCAGCCGGCGGGGAACGGCGTCCAGCGCCAGGACGGCGCGGATTTCAGATCCGAAGACGAACCGCGAGGGCGAGCGATGGTAGTAAAAAGGTTTGACCCCGACGTAGTCGCGGGCGCAGAACAACTGTTTCTTGCGGGCATCCCAGATGGCAAAAGCAAAGTCGCCCAGCAACCTTCTGGGGCAATCTTCTCCCCAGCACTCGTAGGCCCGAAGGACAAGTTCGGCATCAGTATCATCGCGCGGCGGCGATCCCTTCGAGTCCAGCAGGCACCTTAGTTCCGAACGATTGTCGATGCGGCCATCCAGGGTGAGGCAAAGCGCGCTATCCTGATTCGTAAGCGGCTGCTTCTCCTGCGCCGATTCAGGAGTGGTTTGCAGCAGCAAGTGGCCGAGGCCGACGGGACCAGCGAGCCAGTGGCGGATTCCGTCCGGGCCCCGGTGCGCGACCGCAGCCGTCATGCGCCAGAGAATCGGGTCGGTAGCGGGCCGACCATCGAGGTTGTAGAGGCCGGTGATTCCGCTCATCAGGCTATAATTCTAGTCCTGCCACAAAATGAGTGAAGTAGCGACACTCGTGAATCAAGGCGATCCTGCGAGTTGGGTTGCCGAAGCTGGACGCGGCGTGACCGGGGCGACCCGTTACCGCGTCGGTGAGTTGCTCGTGGAAAGCTTGGTTCCCCTGCCCGAACTGAGCCAGGTGGAGGGCGAAAGTCCGGACTGCCGCTTCGAAGTATTGCCTTCCGCGGAGGGTTTCACCGAAGACGTTCACTGGTTCCATCAATGGACCGATGCCGACAAAGAGACCTGGCTTAAACTCGCCGACCTTGGCGAAGATTTTCTGCTGCGCTTTCCTGAGCGCGGCGACTTCCTGATTTCGCGGGACGGGAGAGATATTCGGTGCCGTCCTAGGCCGGGTACGCCGCCATCGACTATCCGGCATCTGTTCCTCGACCAGATCGTTCCGCTGGTACTGAGCCGGCGGGAATCCCTCGTCTTGCATGCCAGTGCGATTCTTACTCCGCAGGGCGTGATCGGGTTCGTCGGCAAGAGCGGTCAGGGAAAATCAACCCTGGCTGCATGCTTTGGCCAAAGCGGCTTCCGGCTGCTTTCCGATGACTACCTGGTCCTCCGCAGGAGAGCAGACGATTGGGTTGCGATTCCGAGCTATCCTGGAGTGAGACTCTGGCCCGAAACCAGCGACGGAATATTCAGCGTCCCGCCGCAGAGCACAGAGATCGCCCACTACACGGACAAGCGCAGAGTGAGCGATCCTGCCCTGGTTCCATTTGCCGAGGGGGCGTCGGCTCTCCGGTGTTTGTATTTCCTGAACGATGAAAGCGACGCATTTCCGCCGGAGCCGGCTGTCTTTCCGCTGCGGCCACGGGAAGCTTTCTTGAAACTGGTGAGCTGCGCTTTCACTCTGGATGTCCGGGACAAGGTGCAGCTGGAACGTCAATTTGTGGCCATCGGCCAAATCACTACTCAACTGCCTTGCTTCCGGCTGGAGTATGCGCGAGACTTTGCCATGCTGCCGGCGGTGCAGCGCATGATTGTCGATCAGCCGGTGAGGAGTGAGATATGTCCCTAGCGCTGAACGATCATCTGAGGGTTCCAGAAGAGGTCCTCGCCAGCAAAGTCGGCGACGAGACGGTCCTGCTGAATCTTCAAACCGGCATGTATTACAGCCTGGATCCTGTCGGAACCCGCTTCTTCGAACTGGTGCAAGGGAACGGCCGGCTGGACGAGGCTCACCATGCCCTGCTGGAACAGTTCGATGTCCCCACCGCGAAACTGGAAGCCGATCTGCTAAAGCTTTCCCAGGAGATGCTGGCGCGAGGCTTGTTGGTGAAAGGCGTCGAGTAAAAGGCAGTGGAGCAGTTGGCTGGGTATGGAAGACGGGCGTCCCCGCCCGTCTCTTAGCGCGCCGACGGGCGAGACGCCCGTCCTCCATTCTTGCCCAGCGCCCGCTGCACCCACTTGCCCACCAGGCGCAGCGGACGGACGAAATAGTAGAGGAAACCAAGGAACCGGGGAAAGCGTACGACATCCAGGTCCGTCACCTTGGGTGCAAAAACCAGGGTCGCGAAGTAAGCCAACTTGTCCAGGGGCCGTGTGAGCACGCGCAGGTGGCGGAAAGCCAGGGTTGCTTCCGGTGAGTCTTCAGCAACTGGAGTCTGGGGGAAGATGCTCAGGCGCTCCGGCAGGGAGGCCGGAGAAAAGCTTGCCGGCAATGGTGTTCCCAGGAGGAGTGAGGACACAGCCAAGGTCTGGCGGACGACCAGGCCGAGCTCCAGCCCTTCCGCCTCTTCCATTGCCTTCTGCCAGTTCACCGTTCCGGACAACACGGTCTGATGAATGTCCACCAGCCACTTCAGGACCTGCCAGTCATGGTCTGCGGCGTGTATGCAAAGGTATAGGAATTCCCATTCCGGGCCTGGTGAATAAGCCGGAACTGCAAAATAAGTTTGAGGACGCGCCTCGGCCCAAAGGTTGCGAACGGCCTCGGCGTTCTTCGAGGAATGTTGTATGAGGGTCCAATGCACTTCCAGCAGGAAGGAGATGCCCCGGCTTTTGCGGACAGCATTGAAATGCCTGCCGTGACGCAGGGCAAGCTTCGAGAAATACGGGTGATTGACTTCGGCATCGTAGCCGGAAGCAAGAATGAGGTCGAGGGCCCGCTTCACATCACCTGGCGAAACCAGAATATCGATGTCGCCGCATACCCGGGACGCCGGGTCGCCGAAGAGCGCCAGCGCGAGGGGAACGCCTTTCAGCGGAATGACCGGTATTCCGGCATCTCCGAGCAGGCTCAGCACCCGGGCCAATTCTTCCGCCAGCAACTGATTGCGGAGCGCATTGGCCAGGGAGAGGCTTCTCAGCCCGGACTGGACGGCTTCGGGGACGCCGGAGAGGCCGAGATCACTCAGATTGCGATAGACCAGGGGATAAACCTGGTGACTGCGGGCGCGCTGCATGATCACTGGCCATTGCACCGGGCTGGCAAGGTATTCGAGGGCGCGGCTCCGCTCTTCGGGCCGCAATTGGCCACGCGCCAGCAGCAGGCAGAGTTCGTCCTCTGCGGTCATGACTTCGCTCATGATTTCCCGGAAAGGCCGTGCGGCGTTGCCTCCCGGCCATCGTACACTCAGGTATACGATAAAACATGGCAGCCAGCGCCCTGGTCGTTGAAGATGTCGTGAAGTATTTCCCGGTGCCGCAGACCGGAGTGCGGGCGTTTCTCAATCCCTTTTCGCCGCTGACCCATCCTGCCCTGCTGGGCGTTTCGTTTCAGGTCGGAGCCGGAGAAGTTGCTGCCCTCATCGGCGCCAACGGTTCGGGTAAGTCGACCCTATTGCGCATCCTGGCCACTCTGCTGATTCCCACGCGGGGGAGGGCCAGCGTTTCCGGTTACGACGCGGAACGGCAGGGCCCGCAAGTCCGCGCCCAGCTTGGGTTTCACACTGCCACCGACGGCGGCTTCTACGAAAGGCTCACGGCGCGCGAAAATCTCATCTTCTTCGCCGCCATGAACAATCTCTTCGACGCGGAAGCGGAGCGCCGCCTCGAAGACTTGACCGAACTGATGGGCATGGGCACGTACATCGACAGCCAGGTGCGCACACTTTCCACCGGGCAGGTGCATCGCCTGGGCCTGGCGCGGGCCATGATTCACCGTCCCAGCGTGCTTCTGCTGGATGAGCCGACGCGTAGTCTGGATCCGATCGCGGCCGCGGAGTTCCGCAGGTTTCTGAAAACGCAACTGGTCGAACGTCACGGCACCACCATCCTCTTCGCTTCGCATACCCTGGCGGAAGTCGAGCAACTGGCGGACCGCGTGATCTTGCTGGACCGGGGTCGAATGCTGGCGTGCGATTCGCCGCGCGGCCTGCGGACGGCAACCGGCGCGGCCACACTTGAAGAGGCGCTGGAGCGTTTGACTCCTCCCGGCTCTCTGGCCGAGGTGGCCTCATGAACTCGCAGCGCATGTTGCGCAAGGTCCTCGCCTTTTTCCGGCGGGATGTGGCCATCGCCCGCAGCTACCGCATCGCTTTCGCGCTGGAAATTCTGGAAGCCTTCTTTGGAGTAGCGACCTTTTACTACCTTTCGCGATTCGTTTCGAACGACGAACTCAGCCACGCGCTTCCGGCGGGCGGCGACTACTTCGGCTTCGCGCTGGTCGGCTTCGCGTTCTTCGACTACCTGACTGTCTCCATGAGCGCCTTTGACGGCAGCATCACGGAGGCGCAGCAGAACGGGACGCTCGAAGCCATGCTGGTCACGGAGACCCCGCTGACCATGATTCTGGCTGCCTCGGCGGCGTATCCGTTCGTCCTGCTGGCCATGCGGACGGTGATCTATCTTGCCTGGGGAGTGCTGTTTTTTCACTTCCCCATTCACGAAGCCAACTGGCTGGGAGCGGCGGTCATTCTGGCGGTTTCAATTCTGGCCTTTGCCGGATTGGGGATTATTTCGACCGGATACCTGCTGCTCTTCAAGCGCGGCAATCCAGCGCGCTGGCTGATCATCGGCGCATCCAGCCTGCTGGGCGGGATGATGTATCCCGTGTCGGTGCTGCCCGTACCATTGCAGTGGCTGGCGCGGCTCCTTCCGGTCACGTATTCGCTGGAGGGGATGCGGCAGGCGTTGCTGGCGGGGGCAACGTTCGCGCAACTTTGGCCGGCGGTGCGGGCTCTGCTGATTTTTGCCGTGGTGCTGCTGCCGCTGTCGAGCGTGGTGTTTGCCTGGGCATTGCGCCGGACCAGGATCACCGGGACACTTACACACATGTAAGTTCCCCGCCACTTCGCGACGATCCACAAACCCCCGCCCAAGCGGAGCTTGGACGGGGCACCCTTTGGCTACATACCGGCTTGAAATAACGAATACTGGTGTGTACCGCCGATTTTCTTGAACGCCGGATAGTTTGCCAGCACCGGTTCGAGCAATGGGTTGTGATAGAGCAAATACACTGCGCGGGGACATTGGCGCAGCGAATCATTGAGGTTGGTCATTACCTCGATGAGTGCGGCCTCGGGTAGAGAATTGAACAGGTAGAGCAGGGTGGGCTCCTCCGGGAAAATGAATTCCCGGGCATCGCCGCACACCGTTCCCATCGCAAAGCATTGCTGTGATTCGCTGTGGTAGGTATTCAGGTTTTGCTGCGCTATGCGATGCAAGGCGGGAAAAAGTTCGACTCCCAGGATGCGGCGAAAAGGATAGTCCGCGGCCATCAAGAGCACGCGTCCTTTGCCCGAGCCCAGATCGATGAAGGTAAAGTTTTGAAAATTAATGTTCAGGCTCGACATCATCTCGGCGAAGAGCGCGGGCTCGGTGGGCTGGTAGGAGGAATGAAACTGTCCCAGCAGACGCTCGCGCCAGCCTACGGCAGCGCTGGTGGTGTTGACGCGGTGGTCCCAGTCATATTCCGCATCGCCATAGAGCCGGCGGCGCTGCGCGGGCAGGGACTCCCACAGAAACTCACCGATGCGGGCGACAAAAGAGCGGGCAGCCAGCCAGAGTCCATCGCGGACCCGGTCCTCTTTCCATCGTCGATGCATGGTGGAGAGAAGTTCCGGCGTCTGCGCCGGAATGCTCACGTCAGATGGCTGCGTCGTTGTCATTTCGCGTGCGGCGGCACGGGGAGACCAGCCCAGGCATTGACCAGCCCCAGGGTTTCGCGCACCACGGACAGCACATCGCGCGTGTTCCGCCACCAGTGCTCAGGATCGAATGGATCTTCGTGCGCGCCGTGCACCAGGGCCCTGGGATCCTTTCCTACCAGCTTCTGCCACAGCGTCCAGACTCGCCGCGTGTGTTGCGGCGAAGTGACAAGGATGACCGTGGTCTTGCCATTGCGCCGCATCTCGCGTCCCAATTCCAGGAGCTCTTCCTCGGTATTCACT
>JBARIF010000794.1:0-4300 GCA_049799615.1 Terriglobales bacterium | reverse complement strand
GCGGGTGAGGGCACCCGCCCCTACGTCTGGCTGACCCGGTTGACGATCATCGTAATCGCCCTCTGCGCCGCCAGGGCCGCCCCCTCCTGCCAGCCGATTATGTGACTGCAGTGGTCCCCGGCAAAGTAGATCCGATCATCGGGAACGATGAGTTCCCGGTAGGAGCTATGAAAGTAAGGGGCGTCGGGCGGAGCGGGAAACACGGGTCCGCGGCTGACCCAGGATCCCAGGCTGTAAGGCACCTTGCCCCAAGAAATATAAATCGGCTTCTCCAGTTCCTGGCTCTTGCCGGAATGCAATTTTTCCACCGCAGCCCTGGAAGCTGCAATCTTCGCCTCATGGCTCGGCAGCTTGCCGAAATCAATCCAGTTCTCCACGGCGTAACCGGAGATGAGTACTCCGCGTTTCGCCATCAGCTTTGCGCTGGGATACCAGACCAAATTGATAAGACCGGTGGTGAGGAACGAGATGCCGCCGTAAATCTCGTCGCCGTCCTGCTCCCAGAAGCGCCGTGATTCCCACGCAATTTTGTAGGCGGAGTCATAGACGGCCTGCTCGATCGCCGATTTCACGCGCGGAGCGAAGTCGCTGGGTACGGTCTTGAGGATGCTTAGCGGCATGGCGCAAATGCAATAGGCGGCCTCTACGGACTCCACCGGGCCGGATTCTCCTTTGCGGTACAGCACCCGGACTCCGTCGGTCGTTTTTCTGATCTCGGTGACGGGCGAGTTATAACGGACCATATCACCCAGGGAACGCGCGAACGCGTAAGGAATCCGGTCCATGCCGCCAACCGGCTGGAACATGGTGGCCTGCATGTCGAGGATTTCTTCAAAAAGCATGGGCTGGCAAAAGTTCGACTTGACCAGCTCCGGGAAGGAAAGCGGTGCGCGCGGGATTTCAATCTGATCACCCGCGCCGGGCAGCTGCCGGTCGCCGGAGCGCGAGGAGCCGTTGTATTCGTAATTTTTTCCCAACGCGCCATAGGTCTTCAGAAATTCCATGACCGCGGCGTGGTCGTCGCGGGTGAAAGCCTGATCGAGCGCGCCCTGTTGCACACACTTGGCCAGCAGTTCGGCAACATGGCCGCGAGAATCGTTAATGGCCTGCCCCTGGCGGATCGGTTTGCCGTCAAAGACGTTGTCATTCTGCAGCAGCGTGCTGCGCGAGGAATTCACCTCGACCTCAAGTTCCACCCCCAGCTCGTTGCAATAGCCCAGCATGGTCTTGTGGATGGAGGGCAGGCGCGCCGGGCCGCAGTTGAAATAATTTCCCTCGTCGAAGGTACAAGTCTGCGATGTTCCGTCATTCAAGACCAACTTCGATCCGCCACGCAGAGTCCAGTTGCGCCCGCCGGGACGCTCGCGCGCTTCCAGCACGGTGCAGTCGAAGCCGGCCCGGCGCATTTCATAGGCGGAGACCAGCCCGGCAATCCCAGCGCCGAGAATAATCACTTTTGTTCCGCGCCCGGTCGAGGGGGGCAGAGGAAAATCCTTCCGCTGCTCGGTCTCAACCATGCCAAAAAGTCCCAGGGAATGCATAGTCATGAAGGCGGCACCGTAGCCGCCCGCTTGCGCGATTCTGCCGATAAACTCCCGCCTGCTGATCGTCATCTTCTGTCTATTCCTTGCCGTGCCCCACAGTTCATGCCCGAGAGTGACCGGTTCGTTCTTGGCAATCGAGAAGTCGCTGGGGATTCGTATAACCTATCATTCCCGCAAGATGCTGCGCATTCGATCTTTGGTTTGCCCGGAATCAGGGCGGTCGATCGCTTCACAGCGGAGCTTGGCTGACCAAAGCCCACGTAGGGGAGGACGCCTCGTCCGCCCGGCGGAGCCAAGCTCCGCAAGAGACTTTGCTTCGTCCGCAATTCCAAGGCGAGCTTCGCTCGCCCACCCGGACGAGGGCGTCCGGGTCTACGCGGTTTGCCTGCTCGTTGTTTCCCCGCCACAATCCCGCTACACTGAGTTTCCTATGTCGAACCCAACTCAGCCCAACATCCGACTGACGAATACTCCCGACTATCGCGAGAATTATGCCAACAGCGTGCAGGTACGAGTGAACGTGTGGGATTTCTTTCTGGTATTCGGCACCTTGCAGCAGCAAAGCGAGACCCAGGTCGAAGTCAATAATTTTCAGGGGATTTATCTAAGTCCGCAGCAGGCCAAAGCGCTGTCCGCTATCCTGCAGCAGAATGTGGCGGGGTACGAGAGCACGTTTGGTGAGATCAAGCTGGATCCGCGTATGATGGCTCCCGGTCCGGTGCACTAACCCGGGCAGATAGAGTATCCATCCACTGCATTGACAATCGTTGACCACCCATCGCGACGGGTTCACGCTGGGCTTGTCTTTGCCATCGCGTTGGTGGCGCTCATGGCGCTGCATGCGCCCCTGCTGCGACTGCCGTATTTCTGGGACGAAGCCGGGTACTATGTGCCCGCCGCGCGCGATCTGCTGCTGACCGGCAGCCCGATTCCACACTCCACCGTTTCCAACGCGCACCCTCCCCTGCTGATGGCTTATCTTGCGCTGTGGTGGAAGCTGGCTGGTTTCGCACCCATCGTGACCCGGGCCGCCATGCTGCTGGCAACTTCGTTTGCTCTGCTCGGCCTGTTCCGTCTGGCGGAAGCATTGGCCAATTTCGAAGTCGCGGCAACGACTACAATCCTGACCGCACTCTATCCCGTTTTCTTCGCGCAAAGCTCTCTGGTTCATCTCGACCTGGCCGCCGCCGGACTTACCTTCTGGGGACTGAACGCCTACATGAAGGGCAGAGGATGGGATGCCGTGCTCTGGTTCTCGCTCGCCAGCTTGACCAAAGAGACCGCGATCCTGACGCCGTTGGCCTTGTTCTCCTGGGAGCTCATACCGCAGCGCTGGTGGAGCTGGGAAAAGAAGAATTTGGCGGAACGAAGATTCCTACATCCCGCCTTGCTTCTGGTGCCGATGCTTCCACTGGTGGCCTGGTACGTCTTCCATTACTGGAAGACTGGGTTTGTTTTCGGCAATCCGGAGTTTTTTCGCTACAACGTCGAGGCCACGCTGCAGCCTCTCCGCATTCTGCTGGCCTTGCTGGTCCGCCTGTGGCAGACCGCCGGTTATTTTCATCTGCTGCTGCTGACCCTGGCCGCGCTGCTTGCCATGTGGCTGCCTCCACTTCGCGACCAGAGTGGTGAGCGTCCGCGCATTGCCCTGGACGCGCAGTTTGCCATGCTCTCCGTGGTTGTGGCGTATGTTCTCGCCATGGCGGTGGTGGGCGGCGCGGAACTGGCGCGTTACATGTTGCCGGTGGTGCCGTTGGTGATTCTGGTCTGCGTTTCCACGCTCTGGCGCAGAGTGCGCCTGTGGCTCGGCGTGGCTGCGGTCGTGGCCCTGATGTTCGTGGCGGGGTGGTTCATCAATCCGCCCTACGGGTTCGCTCCGGAGGACAATCTGGCTTACCTGGATTACATCCGTTTGCACCAGCATGCCGAAGAATTCCTGGAAGCGCGCTATCCCATGGCACGGGTGCTTACCGCCTGGCCCGCCAGTGACGAGTTGACGCATCCCTACCTGGGCTATGTCACCCGCCCCATGCGCGTCGTGCGCATTGAACATTTCGCCCTGGAGCAGCTTATGTCGGCGGCCGACGCCCGCTCCAATGATGTTCGCTCCGACTTTGAGGTTGCGCTCGTCTTCTCCACGAAATACGAGCCCGCCCATCCTCTGCTGCAGAATTGGCATTTGTGGCAGGAGTGGAAGGAGCGATTTTTCGACTACCACCACGATCTGCCGCCCGCGGCAGCGGCCCCGGTCCTGGGCGGGAATGTGGTTTACAGCGAGACGCGCAATCGCCAATGGATTGGCGTCATTGAACTGGAACGGATCGTGGACGCCAAAAAATAAATCAATGGAGGACGGGCGTCCTCGCCCGTCAGAGCCATCCCTAGCGGTCGCTAGATTCTTTATTGTTGCGGCTGCGGCGTCGGCTGAGCCGGCGGAGCACTTTGCATCCCACCAAAAGAGCCCTGGGTTCCGGTTGAATTGGGACTCGAGGAGTTCTGTTGCAGCGGGACTGCCGATTGCAGTGCCGGCTGCGCCGGCGTGGTGATCAGGCCGCCGCGGTCCATGGTTGGATCGTAGATAAACTGCCACTGGTTGTAGTGGTTCTTATGATTGAACTCGCGAATCGTCGGAGCCTTGCTAATACTGGCCACGCCCACGATAGGGCCGCCGCCGAAAACTGCGCTGGAGAGTTGAGCGCTGCCAATCCCGCCCGCCGGGCTGGAGTCGGATTTGGACGCATCCGGCGAATCCGGGC
>JBARIF010000793.1:0-1743 GCA_049799615.1 Terriglobales bacterium | reverse complement strand
ACCACGCCCGCTAACTCGTTGAAATTCCGTTTCTTCTAGAACTCATAACCCAAAGGTCGGTGGTTCAAATCCACCCCCCGCAACCAAACCTTTCAATCACTTGCAGAACCTGCAACTTCGAACTTGGCACCATTTGACACCAGAATTACGCATTTCCTGCCGCCATCACTGGTGTTTCTGATTTCGTAAGCAGGTCGCCGAGTCGCGCAGCGAATCGCCTTCCGTCCTCTGACACAATATGCGAATACAGCATGGTTGTGCGCGCGTCGGAGTGGCCCAGGCGGGTTTGCCGTACAGCCATCGGCACACTTTCCTGATCCATCACCGTCTCGTTGCCGTGCCGGAAAGCGTGGAACCCGCAACGCGGAATCCCCAGCCTCTCAAGCAGCGGGTACAGTTTTCTTTTGCGAACCACGTCGGTATCCCAAGGCGTCCCGTTTTTCGTCGCGAAGAGAAGACCGAGTTGATTTGGTCGCCACTGGCGGACGTACTGCCGCAGGTGCTCGACCAGTTGAGGAGAGATTTCGCAGAGCCGGTTGCCCTTAAGAGACTTCACCGTCTGAATCTTCCCGTGCCATACACTTTGTGTGATCTTGATAGCACCTTGGTCGAGCAGAAGATTGCGGACAGGAAGCGCGCCGATCTCGCCGGCACGGACTCCAGTCTCCGCGAGTATCCACAGGTAGGTTTTGTAAGGTTCTGGCGCCGCTTCGATGAGACGCTTCATCTCGTCCAGCGACAAGAACCGCTCGTTAAGCAGGCCGCGTTCAGGCAGCACCAGGCCGAAAAACGCCTGCTGCGTGTAGCCCCAGGCTTGCGCCTGAGCCCACATGATTCTGAGAGTTGCGACCAAGTTGCGAATCGACTTAGGCGAGATCTCGCCCTGTTTCTTAGCAATCATGGCCTGGACTCGTTGAGAGTTGATGTCCTTCATGCAAAGATCGCCCCACTCGGGCAGCAGGTGCTTCTTGATTCGCGACTTGTCCGCTGACCTCGTGGAGGGTTTGAGTTGCGTGAGAACGTCCCGCTGCCACTTGACGGCAAATTCGCGGAAGGTGGCTGTGGGTTTCGGTTGATAGGTTAGCGAGTTCACTTCGGCGAGTCGCTGTTCGAGTGCGCGCTCCGCCAGACGCCGCGTTTTGTATTCCTTCGCGGTGCCCAGCACCTCGCCCTTCTGAACGCGATGCACCGAGCCATCCGCCAGAAGGACATCCTCGCGCCACTTGGCGACCCATACTTTTTCCTTTTTGCCACGCAGGCGAAGATGCCCACGTTGATACCTTCGACGAGCCATCTCATCTCCTGATGGCCTGCCGATGGTTGCCTCGATTCCGAGGCTACCAGCGTGCCCGCTGTGACTGACGTCCGTGTTGTCGTCGATTGTTGGCACTGGAGGTTCACGCGAACCACGCTGCTTACTAGAAAATCACAAGGCCGCCATTGTGGCGGTCCGTCCAAGACTCACAGTTCTTCCATCGGCTTTGCCGCTAGCGCGTGCAGCGTACCGATTCAGTAGCGGGCGTGGGTGACAAAGGGCCATTTCATTGAGAAATCACTGCGCCTCTCATGCGGACTACTCCAGTCGCTGCTGCCGCCTTTACATCCAAGCCGACCATCCCCCATGAATCGCTACTGGTTGTATAGCCCATGGTTACAGAGGCGGCTCCGGCGGCAGTCGATGATCCTGCATTTCCCGCCCTCGTAGAATTGGAACTTGCAACTGACCATCTGGCTGTCTTAGTC
>JBARIF010000792.1:0-12600 GCA_049799615.1 Terriglobales bacterium | reverse complement strand
GACCAAAGCTGGGCTACTCTCGTTCCAGCCATCCGTGTTGCCTCAACTGACATGGAGGATTTGAATGAGGCGCACGAGTTATCAAAAAGGCAGTCTGAGACTGGCGGATCGCAAAAAAGGAAAGGTTTGGGAGTTCTTGTGGAGAGAAGTTCAGCTGGACGGAGCAATCCGGCGAAAACACATCGTCATTGGAACGCAGGAAGACTTGCCAACCGAGTCTGCCGCCCAAGCCGCAGTAGATGCCATCCGCTTAGAGATCAACCAACAAACCCCTCAACGTCTCATCAAAAGCATCAGTTTCGAGACGCTTGTAAATCACTATCGCCAACACGAGTTGCCGGATATTTTCAACAAGACCAAGCCGACGCCCGACGCGGCGGACGAGGATCGCAAATCGTACTCGACGCAGGTGACCTACGAGGGTTATTTAAGGAAATGGATTCTCCCACGATGGCGTGTATGTCGATTGAAGGACATCAAGGCGACCGACGTGGAGAAATGGCTCAAGAGTCTCTGTTTTCCGAGAACTGGTGTTCCGCTAGCGCGGGGCAGCAGGGCGAAGATCAGAAACATTATGAGTGCGCTCTATTCTCATGCGATCAGGTGGGAGTGGACCGAGAAGAATCCAATCACGAGTGTTCGCCAGAGCGCGAAACGGCAGAAAGCACCAGACGTTCTGACTCCGGAAGAAATCATGGCATTCCTCAAGGAATTGCCAGATCCACTCCGGACGATGATCGAGTTGGATGCTTTCACTGGGCTGCGCCGAGGAGAACTGATAGGGCTTCGGTGGCAGGACGTGGACTTCGAGAATCTCGTCTTGCATATCCGTCGATCTGTAGTGGCAATGGTAGAGGGTGCGCCGAAAACGGAAGCGTCTGTAAAAGACGTTCCGCTGGACGCGCAAACGGCCGAATCTCTCTGGGCATGGAAGCACCTTTCTCCATACGGAAGTCCAGGCGATTGGTTGTTTGCCTCTCCGCACATGAAAGGCCGACAGCCCTATTGGCCCGGCACGCTGTGGCGGTATTACGGCAAGCCGGCCTTGGAACGTGCCAGGGTGACGAAGCAAGTCTCGTATCACACCTTCCGGCACACGTTTGGAACGCTCCTGAACGCGAACGGAGAAAATCCGAAGGTCGTACAGGAGTTGCTGCGCCACGCGAGTCTGAGAGTCACGACCGACGTTTACATGCAGGCAGTCGGTCCGCAGAAGCGCGAGGCACAGAGCAATTTGGTCAAATTGGTAAGGCGGGGCGCCGTTTCGGAAATCAAGCCCGCCTAAGTGGAGCAAATTGGATCATGAAGGAAAACGGTGATTGTGCGGAACCCGTTTATTTTGTTGGCGTCCCCGACGGGATTTGAACCCGTGTTACCGCCGTGAAAGGGCGATGTCCTAGGCCAGGCTAGACGACGGGGACCGCGATGATAAGGTGGGGGCCTGCGACTGAGGTTTGATGGTAACAGTGCGGCCGGAATAGTGTCAAAAGATAACCGTTCCTTCGGATGCGATCGATCTGAATTGCGGGAATCTCGCTGACTCTTCCACTATCTCCTGCGAACGCAAGGGGCGCGGTGGGCCCGCTGAGTTTTCACCGGTGGCCTCGCAACTCATGGTTTGTTTCAGTTCGCCTGTGCGTCACTCGTGCGGCAATTTACAATTGATGGCAGACCTTGGTTGACGAGTCTTTGATGCCTGATCCTCTCTACCTGAGCCTTTGGTTTTCCACCTTCGAGGTGGACGATATGTTGCCTCACGCCCTGGGTGTGATGCGCCAATTTCCGTTTTCGGTGGCGCGGCCCGGCATCACATATTTGGCCCTCCACCCCGTCTCCTGGAATGAAGCTACTATCCTTGAGCGGCGTTTCACTCCGGGAGTTTCAGCGGAGGCGGCGGTGCTCATCGCATCCGACCTGCTGCACGAAGATTACGCCTACCTGTTTGAAGCTTTCTGGGATCTATGGGTGGTGGCCGAAAATGGAGAGTGGGCTCTGCAGCCGTCTCCGGTGAAGTTTCTCGTCCACGGTCTGGACTTCGATGAAAAAGTCTACCAGCAGGAAGGCCACGTCCAGGTGGACCTTGGCCAGGATTCGCCTTTTCTGCAGGAAGATGTGCCCCTGACCGTCGAGGCGGGAGCGCGAGTGCGGGCCAACGTGCAGAAACTTGTGGAGTTTACCAGTAAGGTGGAAAAGAACTCCGGAGCCAATGCGCGTCTGTTGTGGTCGGAGTCGGAACAGAACTTCGCGCAAAAGCTGATTGCCCGCCTGCAGAAGGTGCAGTAAACCTTCAACTCGCAGAGGACGCAGAGCACACGGAGGAAACCCGGTAAATTTCCTCCGCGCTCGCATGCCGGCAACGTGTTATTTCGTCCTTCCCCCCTCGACTTTCAACTTATCGGCCGCCGCCGCTTGCGCCGCCGCGAGGCGCGCGGTCAGAACGCGGAAGGGCGAGCAGGAAACATAGTTCAGTCCGATCTGATGACAGAACTCGACTGACGAAGGTTCTCCACCATGTTCGCCGCAGATGCCGACTTTCAGATCGGGCCGGGTTTTGCGGCCGCGTTCCGTGGCCATTTTGACCAGCTGGCCGACTCCCTCGCGGTCGAGGACGGCAAATGGATCCTGCTTTAGGATGCCTTCCTCCAGGTACGTGGGCAGCACCTTGTTGACGTCGTCACGGGAGAAACCGAAGGTGGTTTGGGTGAGATCGTTGGTGCCGAAGGAAAAGAACTGAGCTTCTTTCGCGATCTCATCCGCCACCAGCGCGGCCCGGGGCAATTCGATCATCGTACCCACCAAATAGTCCACCTTCTTCTCTTTCTCTTTGAAGACTTCCTGCGCTACCCGGTGGACGACCGCCGCCTGGTTCGCCATTTCTTTTCTTGTGGCGGTCAACGGAATCATTATCTCGGGAAAGACCTTTACGCCGTCCCTGGCCACGGCCACAGCCGCTTCGAAGATGGCGCGGGCCTGCATCTCGGTGATCTCGGGGTACGTGATTCCCAACCGGCAGCCGCGGTGTCCGAGCATGGGGTTGAATTCGTGCAGGTCTTCCACCCGGCGCAACAAGGTTCGCAGTCCCTTCAGCTTGGGAGAACGCGGTTTGGTGGCCTCGAGCACCGCGATCTCGACCATCAGATCTTCGCGGCGCGGGAGAAACTCATGTAGCGGCGGATCGAGCGTACGAATGGTGACCGGGAAGCCGTCCATGGCGCGGAACACGCCGATGAAATCGGCGCGTTGCATGGGTAGAAGTTTCTTGAGTGCGGCGCGGCGGTCTTTCTCGTTGTTGGCGAGAATCATCGTCCGCATGTGCGGCAACCGGTCCTCGGCAAAGAACATGTGCTCAGTGCGGCAAAGGCCGATGCCCTCGGCGCCGAACGCGCGGGCCTGAATGGCGTCACGCGGAATGTCGGCGTTGGCGCGGACCCGCAGTTTACGGAAGGGTTCGGCCCACCCCATCACCTTCATGAGTTCGGGATCGTCTGGCCTGGCCGCAACGGTGTTGAGCTTGCCCTTGATCACGCGGCCGGTAGTGCCGTCGAGTGAAATCCAGTCGCCTTCCTTGAAGACCTGGCCCTTCACGCGCATCTCGCGCGTTTTTTCTTCCACCTGGATGTCGCCCGCTCCCGCCACGCAACACTTGCCCATGCCGCGGGTGACGACGGCGGCGTGGCTGGTCATACCGCCGCGCGAGGTCAGAATGCCGACTGCGACTTCCATTCCATGGATGTCTTCGGGCGTGGTCTCCGCCCGCACCAGGATGACCGGATTTTTCCGGCTATGGCCGGCCTTCTCCACCGCGTCGTCGGCAGTGAAAACGATCTGGCCTACGGCTGCGCCCGGCGAGGCGGGCAGGCCTGTGGCCAGCACTTCGATTTTTCCGCCTTTCTCATCCAGACCGGGAACCAGGAAGTCGTACAGTTGGTTTGGCTCGACGCGGAAGATGGCTTCCTCCTTACTAATGAGCCCCTCCTCCACCATCTGGATGGCAACCCGCACTGCGGCGCGCCCGGTGCGCTTGCCGTTGCGCGTCTGCAGCATGTAGAGCTTGCCTTCCTGGATGGTGAATTCGAAATCCTGCAAGTCGCGGTAGTGTTTTTCCAGACGGGTGGTGATTTCGCGCAGTTGGTCGTACACGCTGGGCATCACCTTCTGCAATTCGAGGATCGGGACCGGGGTACGGATGCCGGCCACCACGTCTTCGCCCTGCGCGTTCATGAGGAACTCACCATAAAACTCTTTTACTCCGGTGGCGGGGTTGCGGGTAAAGCCCACACCCGTGCCGCTGGTGTCGCCGAGGTTGCCGAAGACCATGGCCTGCACGTTGACCGCAGTGCCCAGCATGTCGTCGATGTTGTTGATGCGACGGTAGTGCTTGGCGCGGTCGTTCTGCCAGGAACGAAACACGGCATCGCGCGCCATCACTAGTTGCTGGTGCGGGTCCTGGGGAAAGTCGTTCTTGGTGTGTTTCTTGACCACCTTCTTATATTCCTCGATCACTTCCTTGAGCCCTTTGGCATCGAGATCGGTGTCAAGTTTGGCCTTCTTCTGTTTCTTCTTGGCGTCGAATACTTGGTCGAAGGCGGGCTTCGGGATGTCGAGCACCACGTTGCCGAACATCTGGATGAGCCGGCGGTAGGAATCAGCGGCGAAGCGTGGATTGTTGCTGCGTTTCGCCAGGGCCTCGACGCTCTGATCGTTGAGGCCGAGATTGAGAATGGTGTCCATCATGCCGGGCATGGAAAACTTCGCGCCCGAGCGCACGCTCACTAGCAGGGGGTTCTCGCCCTTGCCCAGTTTCTGGCCCTGCAGCTCCTCTAACTTCTTGAGCGCCGCATCCATCTGACGTTCGACTTCAGCCGACACGCCATTGCTGCGCATGTATTCCCGGCAGGCCTCGGTCTGAATGGTGAAGCCCGGAGGCACGGGCAGCCCGGCGTTGGTCATCTCGGCGAGACCGGCGCCTTTGCCGCCGAGATCGTCTTTCATCTTGCCGTTGCCGTCGGCCTTGCCGCCGCCAAAGAAGTAAACGTACTTTGTGGCGGGGTTCTTGTCCTTAATCTCAACGCTGGTTTCGGGGAGAGTTTGCGTCGCCATAATAGGTGTTCGTCCTTTATTGTTTCGAAGATTCGTTGGATTCTTTGCCTTCAGTCACCATCTCTGCGAAATCGGCAACGGTCGAGAATTCCTTTAGCAGGCTCTGCAGAAGCGCCAAACGGTTTGCCCGGATGCGCTCGTCCGCGACCATGACCATGACCTTGTCGAAAAATGCATCCACCGGTTCCCTTGCAGTCGCGAGTACCGACAGGGCCTGTTGATACTCTCTCTTTTGCCGGTGCGCTTCAACTATGGGAGCGTAGGTCGAAACGTAGGCAGCGAGCCTCGTTTCTTCATCAGCGGAGTCCGGCAGGGTCTGAAACTCTGCAGCGGGATCGATTCCGGCTCCCTTCGCCTGCTTCAGGATATTGCGCATTCGCTTGCAGGCCGCCGCAATGGCCTGGAATTCGAGCATATGCAAAACCCCCTTCAACGCCTGCGCCCGGGCCACGGCATCTACCACATCGTCGGCATCCGGCGCCAGCACGGCGCTCACCACGTCGTAGTTGAAGCCCAGGGCGTCGCGCAAATAAAACTCCAGGCGCTCGCGCAGAAAATGCGCCACGGATCCATCGTAGTCGGCGGCGGGGAATTTTTTCTCGGCAACTGTGCCGCGATAGGCCTCGCGTGCATCCTTGAACAGTTCGCTGAGACTGACGGGCAGCTTGTGCTCTGCGATGGTCCTGACGATCCCATTGGCCTGGCGGCGCAGAGCAAACGGATCTTTCGATCCCGTCGGCTGGAGACCAAGAGCGAACATTCCCGCGATACTGTCGGCCTTGTCGGTGATGGAGAGGACAGCGCCCTCGACCGTCCTCGGAACTGAGTCTTCCATGGACTCGGGCTTGTAGTGATCGTAAATCGCGACGGCGACGGCCTCGCGCGCTTCGGCTTTCATGTCGGGATCGAGTTCCTGAACTCTGGCGTACAAACCGCCTACAATGCCCTGCAACTCGGTGAACTCCTTGACCAGTTCGGTGGTCAAGTCGGTCTTGGCCAGCAGTGCCGCTTTATGCACAACACCCGGGCGAACCGCGATGCCGCCCTGCCGAATCTTCTCGCACAACCAACTGCATACGCGTTGCACCCGCAACACTTTGTCCCAGTAGCTGCCGAGATCTTTCTGAAAGGTGACGTTCTTGAGCCATGCCGTCCGCTCGCGCAGCGGATGCTTCTGGTCAGTCTGCCAGAAGAAGCGGGCGTCATTGAAGCGCGCCCGAAGCACGCGCTCGTGGCCGTGCCGGATGATGCCTTCCGGATCGCCGTCGGTGTTCAGTACCGCCAGAAAGTGCGGCGAGAGGCTGCCCCTCGAGTCCTCGACCGCAAAATACTTTTGATGGTCGCGCATGACCGTGACCAGGACCTCTTCGGGCAATTCCAGAAATTCAGGATCGAATGCGCCCAGAATTGCCGCCGGCCATTCGGTCAGGTTGACCACGGTGTCGAGCAGCGACTTGTCCTCGCGCCAGCGCGCCCCGGGAATGGTGCGAGTCGCGGCGTCGAGGGTCTTACGAATCTGCTTCTCTCTCTGCTCGCGGCTGAGGACCCTGGCTCTCTCCAGCGCCTCTACATAGGAGGCGGCGCCGGCGCGGGGAATTGTGACCGGCCCGTCGGCCAGGATTCGATGTCCTCGCGATTGATTTCCAGCGCGAACTCCAGCGAACTCCAGCGGGATGACCTCCTCATCGAGCATGGCCACCAGCCAGCGCACCGGACGCACGAAGCGCTCGCTTGGCTTGCGCCAGTACATGTTCTTCCGCCAGTAGATAGACGCGATCTCCTTGGGCAGGGCCTCGGCAAAGATTTCAGCGGCCGAGCGCCCCTTCTTCCTGACTACCGCGGACAGGTACTCGCCCTTCGCCGTTGTGACGCGCTGCAACTGCGAGACCTCCACGCCGGCTTTTTTTGCGAAGGCATGCGCAGCGGGAGTGGGCTGGCCATCCTTGAAAGCAACCGCAACCGAGGGACCGGCCTGTTCCTCGACGACCTCTGGCTGGACGGAGGGAATATTCGCCGCCAGCACCGCGAGGCGGCGAGGTGTATCGAGACTGGCCAGAGCACCTTCGGGCAGCATCCGTTCGCGGTCGAGGAGCTTGTACAGGCGTTCGCGCAGCTCCAGCGATGCCGCGTCAATCATCCGCGCCGGAATCTCTTCGCATCCGATTTCGAGTAGAAAATCTGGCATCCTGAATAGCCCTTTGTAGCGCCGGCATCTTGCCGGCTGTCCCGAGGGCATCTTGCCCTCGGAGAGTGCGGGCGGGACGCCCTCACGACGGCCGCCGGGACGGCGGCGCTACACGGAACCCTTTTACGATCCAACGGACGACAACTTTTCTTTCTTGTTGCTCTGCTTTTTCTCGGCGATCGGGGCCACTCGAATCGCTACGGACGCGTCGCCGCCTTGCTGGTCCACCCATGCCTTCGCGATTCCCACTGCCAGCGCCCTCACCCTGGCAATCACGCCCACACGCTCGGTCACCGAAATCGCGCCGCGCGCGTCCAGGATGTTGAACAGGTGTGAGCACTTCAGGCAGAGATCGTATGCCGCCAGCAGGGGAAAGCGTTGCTTGTCGTGTCCCATGCCGTCGCCCGCCACTTTACCCAAAGCCGCATACTTCTCCAGCAGGACTTTGCACTCTCCTTCGCACAACTCGAAATGCTTCCAGGCCTTTTCTACGTCGGCCCACTCGAAGTTGTACACCGAAAATTGCAGCTCGTCGGCCAGCCTGACATCGCCGTAGGTGGTCACGCGGGCGCTTTCGGGATCACGCGCCCACACGATGTCATAAATCGAGTCTTTGTCCTGCAAGAACGAAGCGATGCGCTCCAGCCCGTATGTAAGTTCGGCTGAGATGGGGTCCAGATCGACGCCGCCGCACTGCTGGAAGTAGGTGAACTGTGTGATTTCTAGGCCGTCGAGCATGACCTGCCAGCCGATCCCCCAGGCGCCCAGCGTGGGCGACTCCCAGTTGTCTTCTTCAAACTTGATGTCGTGCTGACGCAGATCAATACCCATCGCGCCCAGCGATTCCAAATAAAGCTCCTGCACATTTTCTGGAGGCGGCTTCAGGATGACTTGCAACTGCATGTGCTTGAACAGACGGTTGGGATTTTCTCCATAACGCCCATCGGCCGGTCGGCGCGAAGGCTGCACATACGCGACCTTGTAGGGTTGCGGCCCCAGCACGCGCAGAAAAGTTTCCGGCGCCATTGTACCCGCGCCGACCTCGACGTCGTAGGGTTGTTGCAGGACGCACCCGCGCTCCGCCCAGAAGGTCTGCAATTGCAGAATCAGTTCCTGGAAAGTGAGCGGATTGGCATGAGAAGGCGGCATGAAGATTTATATGCGTAGTTCCCAGTTCGTTAATTCTTGGTTCTTAGTTCGTGATTTTCACTTCTTAGCGGAAGCAGGCTAAGAACTGATCTTCTCCAGCATTCCCGCCGTCACCAGCTTCTTTTCAATGTGCCTCTGCAGCGTCTGTATCAGAAACTTGCGCAGATCGCTTCCCTGCTTCTGGGACCAGGGTGTTCCCGCAAAACCTTCGACCGGGGCCCGAAACATCCGGGCAGCCAGCGCCCGCGATTCGGCGGATATCTCGGATGAAGCCAGCCGCTTGTCCTCGCTACACATCAAGCCGTCGGTCAAGGCGTGAAAGAAAGCCCGGCTGCCATTCAGGGTACGTCCGCAAACCATGCACTCGCCGAGGTCGGGCAGATAGCCCATCAGGCGGGTCATCCACAGCTCAAAATAAGTCACCGGCATCCAGACGTCGGGCCCGCGCAAGCCCGCGAGCACCGAGAGCGCCAGGCGAAACGCAGCATCATTGGCTTCGCGATCCGGCAGCAACTCGTCGAGCAACTCTGCCACATGCGCCAGCGCGACCGCCCGCGGATAAGTCACTTCCGTCGCCAGCGGTGATTCCAGCACCTCGCACGAGTCTAGTCGAGCCAGTTCCTGCCGCTCGCGATCTTCGTAAAAAGCCCGAACGTAAGTCAGCGGTTCCAGCGCCCCCCCAAACCGCCGCTTCGATTTCTTGGCTGAGCGCGCCACGCCGCGAACTTTCCCTTCCGCTCGCGTGAACAACGTGACCAGCAGATCGGCCTCGCGCAAAGGATACGTGCGCAGGACGATCGCTTCCGACTCCTTCAGTGTCATGGAAGCCCAGCGGGTTAACGTCTGATTGTAATGGAGCGGTGGGGAGATGGGAAGGCAGGCGTCGGACGTCAGACCTCAGAATTCAGGCTTTCAAGTAACCCAAAGGACAAAGTTCCAGCGAAACGCCGGAACTCTTGCTTCCTAGTTGCGGAATTAAAGGTTGGAGCCGGACGCTCAGATCCGAAGTCTGAGGTCCAAAGTCCGACGCCCGGCCTACCTTCCGAAATACTTCGCGTTACGCTCGGTGAATGACGCCCACTTCTCCGGCAGATCATCCAGCGCGAAGATGGCCGATACCGGACACACGGGCACACAAGCTCCGCAATCGATGCACTCTACGGGATCGATGTACAGCATCTCTTCTTCGGCATAGGCCGGCGAATCTTTCTTGGGATGAATGCAGTCCACCGGGCAAGCGTCCACGCAAGCGGTGTCCTTGGTTCCGATGCACGGTTCTGCGATCACGTAGGTCATTGTTCCTGTCTCCCTGGCCAGCCGAGCTGTACTGAACTCGTTATATTAACAAGAATGCGCGCTACGGGTGCAACTTTTGGAGGTTGTTTCGATTAACGTCGTGAACCCCAGGAGGACCGGCGTCCTCGCTCGTTCCAGGCTAGACGGGCGGGGACGCCCGAGCTCCATCGCCGCAACTTGCTAATCCGGGTAAATTCTGCAAAAATAATGGTTTGTCTCAGCCTGCCTGAAGCAATTAGGAAAGGAACATAAGCTCTGTGCTAATGATTCGTCTGTCGCGCACTGGTGCGCGCAAACAACCGCAGTATCGGGTGGTGGTCATCGAAAAGGAACGCGCGCGCAATGGCCGTCCGGTCGAGGTGGTCGGGACATACAACCCCCGTACCAGCCCGGCCAGCATTGAACTTAAGCGCGAGCGCATCGACTACTGGCTATCGAAGGGCGCCAAGTTGTCGGACCGGGTCAGCAAGATCGTCTCCCGGCCGGCGCCGGCCAGTGCCGTTCCGGTTGCCTGACCAAGGTTTTGCGCCCTCCGGCAAATTTCAACGTATAGAGCAGGATATCCCTATGAGCGAGCCAACCGGGGACATGCGAGTCCTGATCGAACAGATTGCCAAAGCTCTGGTCGATGATCCATCCCAGGTCGCGGTCAGCCAGGTCGAAGAAGACGGTGAGTCTGTGCTTGAGCTTACGGTTGCCCCGAACGATCTGGGCCGGGTGATTGGCAAGCAGGGACGAACCGCACGGGCCATGCGCAACCTGCTGGGCGCGGCCGGTTTGAAGTTCAACAAGCGTTTCGCGCTGGAGATTCTGGAATAGCCGACCAGTTCATCACGCTGGCGCGCGTCCTCAAGACCCAGGGACGCCGTGGCGAAGTCGCAACCGAATTGCACAGCGACGTCCCGGACCGGTTTCAACCAGGGATGCGGCTGTGGGCCTTGCCCAAGGATGGGGACGGACCCCGGCATGAGCTAAAGATCGAGGAACTGTGGCCCCACAAGGGTCATCTGGTCTTGAAGTTCGAAGGTGTTGATTCGATTTCCGATGCCGAAAGCCTGATCGGCTGCGAGTTGCAGGTCCCGGCCAGTGAGCGATCGCAGCTGGAGCCGGGTTGGGTGTACGTCAGTGATCTGGTGGGATGCGATGTCTACGACGGCGATCGCGAGATTGGGCGGGTCCAGGATGTACAGTTTGGAGCGGGCGAAGCAGCGCTGCTTATCGTCAAGGCGGGACCGAACGAGTACGAGATCCCTTACGCCGAAGCGTATCTGAAGAACGCAGACCTTGAGCACAAAAAGATTTACATGATTTTGCCCGAGGGCATGCTGGAGATGAACGCTCCGTTGACGGCGGAAGAGAAAGAGCAGCAAAAAAATAGCAGGAAGCTGTCATCCTGAGGGGGAGTAACTGCTTCGCGAAGCGAAGCAGTTGGGGAGTCGAAGGACCCCTACCCGGTGCCGGAAATGTTCGAGGGCATGGGTCAACACTCGACGGGCGCGGACGCCCGTCCTCCAATTGGGACGTGACAGGTTGTTCAGGGTCCAGCGATGAAGATCGACATCTTAACGATCTTTCCTGACTTCTTTCGCGGACCACTGGACTACGGCATTGTTCGCCGGGCCCGCGAATCTGGCCTGGCCACGATCGAAGTTCACGACTTGCGGGCGTTTGCCCACGACCGGCACCGCACCGTGGATGACCGCCCTTTCGGCGGCGGCGAAGGCATGGTGCTGAAACCGGAACCGATCTTTGAATGTATTGAAGGATTGAATATCCAGGATCGCGCGCAGCGGCTTGCCCCTGGTGCGAAGCAGAGCGTAGTGCTGTTGTCGGCACAAGGTCGGCGCTTCGAGCAGAGCGTGGCGGAGGAACTCGCACCCCTGGAACAAATTGTCCTGATCTGCGGCCGTTACGAAGGCGTGGACGAGCGCGTGGGACAGCATCTGGCCGATCGTGAATTGTCTATCGGCGACTACGTCCTCAGCGGTGGCGAGTTGGGTGCCGCGGTGATTCTGGATACGGTCACGCGCCTGATTCCCGGCGCCCTGGGTAACGAAGCGTCGGCGCGGCAGGAGTCGTTTTCGGTGGGGACGGCGGTGCAACCCGGCGGCGCCGATTCCACCTGTGCCTCGGGTGGGTTGCTGGACTATCCGCATTACACCCGGCCGGCGGACTTTCGCGGATTGCAGGTGCCTGAGGTCCTGGTTTCAGGCAACCACGAAGAGATACGCCGCTGGCGCCGGCGCACGGCTTTGGAGAAAACGTGGCGCAACCGGCCCGACTTACTAGATGGGGCCGCGCTGGGCGACGAAGATAGAGATTTGCTGGCCCGCATCACGGGCAAGGACAACTGAACCATTAAGGATTTCTGGTACTGGGGGAAAAATCGTGACCAATCTGATCATCGAAAAACTTCTGGCTAAGACCAAGCGCACCGACATCCCTGACTTCGTGCCGGGCGACACCATCCGGGTGCACGTAAAAATCAAGGAAGGTGACAAGGAACGGCTGCAGGCATTCGAGGGCGTGGTGATTGCGCGCAAACGGGGGCCGCAGGCCAGCTTTACGGTGCGCAAGATCAGCTTCGGACATGGCGTCGAGCGCATCTTCCCGCTGCATTCCAAAGTAGTGGACAAGGTGGAATTGCTGCGTTCCTCGAAAGTGCGCCGCGCCAGGCTGTACTATCTGCGCGGTCTGAAGGGTAAGGCAGCCCGCCTGAAGGATGTGGACCGCGAGCAGGCGGTGGCCGAAGTCGCCAGTACCTAGCTGACGCCAGCCATCAATTCCGTATGTGGGCGCGAGCGTCCTCGCTGGTGCCGCGAGAGAGGCGCACCGCACAAGCTGCACGAGCGAGGACGCTCGCGCCTACA
>JBARIF010000791.1:0-4352 GCA_049799615.1 Terriglobales bacterium | reverse complement strand
TTCGTACTAGGCACCTCAGTCGCTAGCGGGTCACACCATTGCGGCTGCTATCATTGAGTTTCGAGAAACGGAATCCGTGGACACCGCTGTGACCCAATCCGATCAATTGCAAGTCGAGCCCCTGCTGCTTGAGGTGGCAGACGTCGTTAACACCACCCTGGACCTGGACACCACGTTGCGCCGCGTGGCGGAACTGGTGCGCAGAGTGATCGACTACGAAATCTTCGCCATCCTGCTGCTGAATGAGAAGGCGCAAGAGCTGCGCATTCGTTTCCAGGTGGGATATGCGCGCGAAGTTGCCGAGCGGGTGAAGATCAAGATTGGCGAGGGTGTCACCGGACAGGCAGCGCAGCGCCGCGAGGCCATCCTGGTGGACGACGTCTCCAAGCACCCGGAATACATTTCCGCTGCCCCCAATGTGCGCTCGGAGCTGGCCATACCGCTGATCGTGAAGAACCGGGTCATTGGAGTACTGAATCTGGAAACCCACGAAGCCGGCCGCTTCAAGGAGGAACACAAGCGGTTGTTGACCCTGATCGGTTCGCGCATGGCGGTGGGAATCGAGAATGCCCGGCTGCACACCCGCACCACGCGCCAGGCCCGCACTCTGGTTTTGCTGAACGAGATCGCGCGCGAACTCACCTCCATCCTGAACGTGGATGAATTGCTCAAGCGTATTGCCGAGCTGCTCAGTCGACTGATCGATTACCAGATGTTCAGCATTCTGCTGGTGGATGCCGCGGGCGAGAAATTACAGCACCGGTTTTCCCTGCGCTTTCAGGAGAATATCCAGCTCAAGCACGACGTTCCCCTGGGCGATGGCCTGGTGGGCTATGCCGCGCGCCACCGGCAGGCCGTTCTGGTGCCCGACGTGAGCAAGGATCCGCGATATATCCTGCTAAATCCGGAGACCCGCTCGGAACTGGCCGTGCCCCTGATTTACAAAGACAACGTCATCGGCGTGCTGGACCTGGAGCACACCAAACGTGGATTTTTTACCGACGACCACAAACGTACCGTCACCACGCTGGCGGCCCAGGTCGCGATCGCGATCGAGAATGCCAGGCTCTACGAGGAAATTGCCCGCCAGGAGAAGCGCCTGGAACGCGACCTGGCGCTGGCCCGCGAGTTACAGTTCCGATTGCTGCCGCAATCCCTCCCCAAGCTGGCGAACCTGGAGGTTGCCGCCAAGTTTGCGCCGGCGCGCGCCATCGGCGGCGATCTGTACGACTTCGTCAATTACTCACTTGATCACCTGGGCATGGTCATCGGAGACGTCAGCGGCAAAGGCGCCCCGGCGGCGATTTATGCCGCCCTGGTGAGCGGCATTCTGCGGTCGCACGCTCCCATCGAGCCGGGGCCGGCCGAAATGCTGCGGGCAGTAAATTTTTCTCTGGGTGAGCGGCGCATCGAGGGCCAGTTTGTCTCGCTGATTTACGCGGTGTGGGACGATCGCAACCGTTCGGTAAAGATAGCCAATTCCGGGTTGCCGCGTCCGCTTTACGTTCATGACGGCAAGATTGAAGTCGTCGAAGCCACCGGACTGCCGCTAGGCTTGTTCGATGACGCCGAGTACGACGAGCTCACCTTCAAGGCGAAACCCGGCGACATGTTTGTGTTTTTCAGCGACGGCATTATGGATGCTCGCAACCGGGCCGGCGATATGTTTGGACGCACCCGGACCGAGGCCATTATCGCGGGCTGCGCCGACATTTCGGCCGATTGCGTGGTCAAGTCCCTGTTTAAGGCCGTGACCGAACATGCCGCAGGGGAAGAGGCTTTCGACGACGAGACCGTGGTTGCCATCAAGGTGAAAGGCGAACCCAAGCGCAAGTGAACCGCACCGCAAACCGGCGCGCGGGCCGTCCCCCGGCCTTTTCCTATCGCGAAGTGCGGCAGGGATTTCTTCGTCGCCGTCCGGTTGGATCGGCGCTGCAGTGTGACCAGGTTATTTTGGAACGCCTGGCGGAGCGTTTTGGAACTCCGCTTTACGTGTACTCCGCCTCGACCATCCGCGAACGCATGGCCAGCTTCGATCATGCCTTCCGCAAGGTTCCTCACACCGTCTGCTATTCGGTGAAAGCAAATTCCAGCCTGGGTATTCTTCGCCTGCTGGCGGGAATGGGATGCGGCTTTGATGTGGTTTCAGGCGGAGAACTGGAACGGGTCCTGCGTGTAGACCGGCGTGCCGCAAAGAAAGTTGTGTTCTCCGGAGTGGGTAAGACATCCGAGGAGATGCAGGCAGCCCTCAAAGCCGGGGTGATGCTGTTCAACGTGGAAAGCGAAGCTGAGCTCTGGCGCCTGGCCGAGTCTGCCGCCCGTACTCGAGAGAAGGCGCGGATCGCACTGCGGGTGAACCCAGACGTTCCCGCCAACACCCACCCTTACATCTCGACTGGTCTGCAGCAGCACAAGTTCGGCATTCCCATAAGCAAGGCCAGAAAGTTATACGCTCAGGCGTCCGGGACCAAGTATCTCCGCATTGCGGGCGTGAGCGTGCACATCGGTTCCCAGATCACGGACGTGCAGCCCTTCGCGCTGGCCATGGAACGCGTGGCCGAATTGGTAAGCGTGCTGAAAGACGACGGCCATCGCATCGAATACGTGGACGCCGGGGGCGGCCTCGGCATCGACTACCAGGATGCGTCGCCAGGAGAATTCGCCGAACAAGCCGCCGAATACGCGGCCGCGCTGCTGGGTCCCTTGCGGGGATTGAAGGTACATCTTCTGCTCGAACCCGGCCGTTCCATCGTGGGGCCGGCGGGCGTTCTCCTAACTCGAGTGCTCTACCGGAAGACGAACGGCCCCAAACAGTTTCTGGTGGTGGATGCGGCGATGAATGATCTGCTCCGGCCTTCGCTCTATGATGCGTATCACGAGATCATTCCAGCGCAACTGGATGACAGTATTGCGCGCCATGAGACCGTGGATGTGGTCGGCCCCATCTGCGAGAGCGGAGACTTCTTCGCGCGTGGACGGGAGCTTCCCGTGGTCAACGAGGGAAATTTGCTGGCCATTCTGGATGCCGGGGCTTACGGCATGGCGCTGGCCTCCAACTACAATACGCGGCGCCGGCCGGCGGAGGTGCTGGTCGATGGCAAGTCGGTGAAGCTCATCCGGCGCCGGGAGACGATGGATGATTTGCTCCGGCCGGAGACGCAGCTGCGCTGACGTCACTCACTTAAAAAGAATCAAGAGTGCGCAGCTTGGCTTGGCCGGAGAAGCGGGGGCGGCTGTCCCCGCGTGGACCGCGGATTACCTGCCGTTCGTGGCAACCGCGTTGCGTAACTTTTCCAGTTGATCGGCACGAGTCGGATCGGGGCGCGCGGCCAGGAATTCCTGCATCAGGTTCAGCTTTCCGTTTGCCAGATCCTTCTGACTTCCCTCTTCATACAAGCGGACGAGCGTGGTGAGGACATCCCAATAGGCCGGGTCCGAAGAGCGCAGGGACGCCGTGCGCTGGTCCAGCACAGCCAGCAACTCAGCCGCTTTTTGCGGCCGCCCGGCAAGGCGCTCACCACGAACCTGCAGGCTCCATACTCTCCAATATTTGGCCTGGAGTTCGCGTTGGGCCTGACGCTTGAACTCGATGCTGTACCAGTCGAAAGGGCGGATACGCTGCAGCCGCCATTCGTCGTCCCGAATGCCCTGCAGAGCCATGGCCTCAGCGCAGTCGGGGTCGCCATGTTGGGACAGCAGATGCTCAGCCTGATCGACCAGGGGGCTCGGATCGGGTAAGCCGGCTGGGCGCGGCTGCAGAGCGGATTCCGGACAGAGCGCCAGAAAGCGCCCTCTCTCGGTCTTCTCTCTGGACTCATTGCGGAACGCCGTAGAAGAATAGATTTCCGCCAGCGAGCCGTGTGCCGGTGCAAAGTTGGGATGAGCGGCGCTAATTTCCATCATCTGCTGAGTTGCGGAAGAAGTATTGCGCCCCATCAGGCTGCGCGCATACAGGTAGCTGTACGTCACCTCGTCCGGATGCTGCATCGAAAGGATCTGATACTCCTCGGTCAGTTTCCTCAGGTGCCCTTCAATTCCGTATTGCTGGACTGCGTCCTGATAGCGTTGGTTGACCCAGAGGTCACTCTGGTACTGCTGGCGGAGTGCGCGTAGCGGGGCCAGAGCGCGATCGAAGTCGGAGGCTCCGGTTACGACCACTTTAATCCGGTCCAGTTGGGGGCGGATTTCGGGTGACGGGCCACAGGCATTTCCCTGGGCCCAGGCGGAGGTCAACAGCAGGAGCCAGGCGACGCTGGCCTGAATCGGCATCGAACGAAAGACGGAGCGGATCGCGGAGAGCTTCACAAACTCCCTCCGCGATCCGGGAACGAACGAGCGGACACCTTACAAGG
>JBARIF010000790.1:0-7388 GCA_049799615.1 Terriglobales bacterium | reverse complement strand
GCGTGAAGCCGTCTTCGGTCTCGATCCGGTAGCCGACCACTTGCTGGTGGACGCATTGCGCCTGGACTGCGAACTGCCACAGCAACCGATCATTCACGGCGATGCTCTTTCAGCTTCGATCGCGGCCGCGTCGATCCTGGCCAAAGTAGAGCGCGATCGCATGATTGTTGAATGGGACCCGGTCTTTCCGGTTTACGGACTGGCTTCGAACAAAGGCTACAGCACGCCTCGGCATCTGGCCGCCTTGCGCGAGCACGGACCCTCTCCGCTTCATCGCCAGTCGTTTGCGCCGGTTTGGAATGCCCCGGTGCCGCAGGATGTGCTGGCCTTCATGCTGGATGATGACGAGGAACTCGAGAGCGCCGATCTTCGGCAAGCCTAAGGGGTGGGCGGGACGCCCACCTGACAGCCGGCGGGACGCCGGCGCTACGTTACAATTCCGTGCATGCGGCGAATGATGGTGGTAACCGCCCATCCGGATGACGAAGCCAGCAGTTTTGGTGGGTCGTTGCGTCTCTATCATGACCGGGGCGTCGAAAGCTGCGTCATTTGCCTGACGCCGGGGCAAGCGGCCACCCATCGTGGCGGCGCGCACAATGATCTGGAACTGGGCGCTCTGCGACGCCAGGAATTTTCCGCCGCCTGTAATGTCCTAAAAGTCTCGCGCGGGATCGTGCTCGACTACCCAGATGGCCAATTGCACCGGGTGGAGTTGCAGCGGGTGGTTTCCGATCTGACGCTGCGCATTCGGGAGTTTCGCCCGCAGGTCCTGCTCACGTTTGATCCCGCGGGTGGGGTGACCGGTCACACCGATCACAGCATGGCATCGGTCTTCGCCACACTCGCCTTTCACTGGGCGGGACGGAGCAATCGCTTTCCTGACCAACTGAGCGGCGCGGTAACACCTCACAGAATTCAGAAGCTCTACCACGCCACCGCCGACTTCACCCTCCCAGGACGCCAACCGGTTACACTGGCCCCGCCCACGGCCGTGATTGAGATTGGCAACTATTTAGAAACAAAAATTGAAGCGTTCCGCGCGCATGCCAGCCAGCAGCCGCTGTGGCCGCTCTTCGAGGAGTATGCACGCCAGCGCGGAAGGCGGGAGCTGTTCCATCTGGCAGCGGCGGTGAAAGGCGAGCCGTTGAAGCAGGAGAGCGATTTGTTCGCGGACGTGAGCGAAGAAGTGTCTTAAGTGTGGGGCCGGCCGGCGCCGTCGCCCGTCCGCACTTAACTTTGATTTTGTCCCTGGAATGGTTTCCGGTTTGCCACCTAGCTGAAATTACTCCTGCCATGCACCGAGGTCAGGGGTCGGAATTAGAATCGCCACAAAAATCAGGGTCAGAATCAAAATCAGAGTCTAAGTCAAAATCAGAGTCTAAGATCAAAAGCGGCGGGCGAGGGCGCCCGCCCCACATTGATTTTGGTTTTATCTGGGTTTGATGATTTCGGTCAGCAGGTCGGGCTTGGTTTCATCCCGCACCAGGTGGGGGAACTTTTCTCCGCCGTGATAGTCGAGTTTGCAGGTTTTGTAGTACTCCGTGTTCTCGACCAGCAGCTCGAGCGCGGCGTGGCTGTTCTTCCCTTCCTGCAACGCGTCCCCCAGAACGTCTTTCGAGAATTTTCTGCCATTCACGGCAATCAGTTTCATGCCTGGCCCGATGCCGGCTCGCGCTGCCGGCATGCCCTCCACTGTATCGGTGACCGTTCCATCGCTTTTCAGCCACAGGCCGATCGAGTATGCGGCGTTGACGGCACCTCGGTCGCCCTCCTCGGCCTGTACCATGGGCGAACGGACGCTGTCATAGACCAGTTTCCAGCCGCTGCCCTCGATGCCACCCAGGGGAGCGCCGGGGCCGTGATTGGTCAGGCGCTCGGTCCAGAAGCCGCGCCAGTCGTAAGGAGCCACCTGGTTCAGGGTGCTGACGATATCGTCGAAGGTGTAGGGTTTCACCTGCGGAGGCCCGCTTGGAGGTCCGTGGAAGATCCGGCAAAAGTCGTCCAGCGATTTCTGGCCATGAGTCTGCTGGCGAATGATGATGTCAGCCCACAACCAGGTCAGCTCATCTTCTTCATAGTAGTCGAGCGCACGCCGCCATGACTTCCACTGATGGGGCGCGTCCTGCATTGCGGGCACGCCATCGGCGGTGTCCTGCAAATTGCGCCAGGCGCGGCCGGGGGTGTGGTCGAGCTCGGCGGCAGTGTAGGCGAGCGTGTCACGGAATTCTTCCGGAGTTCGCTCTCCCATGCGGCCGGTAAGAATCTCTCCCAGATAATCCGTGAGCCCCTCGTACACCCATAGCAGATCGGTCTGCATGGGCTTTTCATAGTCAGAAGTCGCGAGGTCCGCGGGACGCCGGTATTTTCCATTCCAGGAGTGTACGAATTCGTGAGACAGCAATCCCGAACCCAGGAGTCGCTTGGTGGGATCGACCAGGGCCCGCTCGCCCAAGCGGCTGTCATTGGATTCATGATGCTCCAGGCCAAAGTGGGCTACGTGGTCGCTGAGGCTGAAGAGAAAATGGTAATCGCGATAGTGCTGCGCTCCAAACAGGGCATCGGTTTGCTTGACCAGATTCTTGTAGTGTTCCCATACGTCGGGGGGAGCGTCGAGCGCGGCCGCGCTGTCAGCAGCGACATCCATCTCCACGGGAGGCGTCTGCCCGGCATTGAGCGGAACGACTTTCAGATATTCCCCCGTGATCACCGGGCCATCGACCAGCATGGTGAGAGAAACCGGGGCGAACTTGATCTCTCCTCCCGACTGCGAGGTTACCGCCAGCGAGGTCCCGAATTTCCAATCGGCCGGCAGACGCAGGCTGGCGGCGTAAGTCAGGTCATCCGAAGGCCATCCTGCGGGATACAGGAGCAGATCGTTCCAGTTGATGACTGCCATCCGGTCGGTGGCGGTGGCTCCGCCGGTATAGATGCCTTCTGAGCCTGCGGGCGAGATGAAATCCAGGGCGGCCTCGACGCTCGAAACTCCGGCCGGCACTTCAACGTGAAACGTCCAGCCATCCAGCAGGTCGCGACGCCAGGACAGAATTTTTCCGTTGGCGGTGAACTTCAGTCCGGCAAGATCCTGAATCGGGCCGGTGGGACCGTGCTCGCCGGGAATCCACTTGGGATAATAAAGAGTGAGGCTCCCGGGCTTGGCGGGAATGGTCAAGCGGGCATGAAAGATTTTTCGCGGCGCCTCGGTGGCGTCCACAAACAGGCTGACTTGCGGAGCAGGCATGCCCGCGCCAAAGACCGGTGAAAGCAGGGCGACCAGCAGCAAGACATGGCGAAAAATCCTTCCTGGGAAGTTGGACATGAACACGCTCCTTGGGCGCTTACGGAATCGATTTAGGACAGATGAATATACCAGCCGCCGTCATTCCGGTCACGCCGCCGGGTGTGGGGCGGGCGCCCTCGCCCGCCGCTTTTGCGGTTGATCTTGTCCTGGAATTTTTTGGTTGGCCACCGCGACTTCCAGGACTTCGGATTAAGACTGCCAATTAAGAAGGTCGGATCCTCCCGGTTATACACAGGATCAAAGTCAAGAGCGGCGGGCGAGGGCGCCCGCCCCACACATAGACTGATCTCTGATCCAAATGCCAAGTGCCAAACGCCAATCGCTGATTTATGATTTGCGCTGTGTCTTCGCACTCTCATCGCGGCCGCTTCATAACTTTCGAAGGACTTGACGGCTGCGGCAAGAGCACGCAGCTGGAAAAGCTGGCAGGAACATTGCGCGCCCAAGGCCTGTCTGTGGTGGTGACGCGTGAGCCGGGGGGGACTACGACCGGAGAAAAAATCCGCCGCCTCCTGCTCGATACCGCGACCGCAGGTCTCTCACCGATGGCGGAGCTGGCGCTGATGTTCGCCTCGCGGGCCCAGCACATCACGGAGGTGATCGAGCCGGCGCTGACGGAAGGGCGCATGGTGCTCTGTGATCGCTTCACCGATTCCACCGAAGCGTATCAGGGCGGCGGCCGCAAGCTGGGCAGCGAACCGGTGCTGGTCCTGCATCGCATCCTGTGCCACGGCTTGCAGCCGGACCTGACCATCCTGATGGATTCCGATGTGGCCGCCAGTGTTGAACGAGCCCGCCGCCGCAACAAAGCGGATAGCGCGAAGAATGGCCGCGCCAAACACGACGAGAACCGCTTTGAACAGGAGAGTCGGGCGTTCTTTGCCAGAGTGCACCACGCCTACCTGGCGATTGCAGCTCGCGAGCCGCACAGAGTGGTCCTGGTGAATGCGAGGGGAGCGGCGGCAGAAACCCACGCGCGGATCGTGGAAATTGTTCGGAAAAAGATGAAGTTGACGGCGAGGACGGCGTAGGGCAGCTTTCAGTTTTCAGTTCTCAGTTCTCAGTGAAAACAATGGGGCCAGGCGATTCTGCTAGACTCAACAAATCCGGCCCAGGCTGAATGTCATATGCTAATTGCCAAGCGCCTTGGCTGAAGGCTGAGAGCTGTGTTCACCGACTTCCACGGCAATTCCGACGTCGTTCATCGCCTGCGCGAGATGCTGGCGCGCGATCGCTTTCCGCAGGCGGTAGTTCTGGCGGGTCCTGCAGGTTCGGGAAAATATACCCTGGCGCTCATGCTGGCCAAGGCGATCAATTGCCTTGCGCCAACCGTGACGGATGGCCTGCCCGATTTCTGCGGCAAATGTTCCAACTGTGTCCGCATCGCCCAATCTGAAGACCTGGATGCCCGCTTCGAGGAGGCGGTCGAGGCGCGGGAGAATTTGCGCGAGACGGATAAGAAAGAAACACGCCTGTTTGTTCAGACCCATCCCGATGTGCTGGTGATCCCGCCCGACCCGCCGCAGATGATGATCAAGGTCGATCAGGTGCGGCGCGTGATCGAGACCATTTATTACCGGCCAGGCGAAGCCCGGGAGCGGGTTTACATCTTCACCGAGTCATCCTTCATGAAGGAGGCGGCCAACTCGCTGCTGAAGGTGCTGGAGGAGCCGCCCCAGTTTGCGACGATCTTTCTGCTGACCGAAAACCCGGGCGAGCTGTTGCCTACCATCCGCTCGCGGTCCATGGTCATCACGCTGGCCGCCTTGCCGGCAGAGGAAATCGAACGTGATCTGGCAAAGCATCGTCCGGAGTGGACGCCCAGGCAGCGTGCCCTGGCGGCGCGTCTAGCCAACGGGGCGACCGGGGCGGCTCGCAGCTTTGACCTGGCGGGTTACACCGCCGCTCGCGCCCAGGCCCTCACCATACTCAACACGGCGCTGCGCGGCACAGATCATACTGAGCTGTTCAAGATGACTGAGAGCTATCGCGCTGGCGCCGACGGGCGCGTCAAGCTGGAGAAATTGCTACGCACGCTCTACAGTCTACTGCAAGACCTGACCTTCCTGAATTCGAGCACGCCGGAACTGGTCCGCAATACCGATATCGGGCTGGAACTGAAGAAGTTATCGGAAGTTGCGGATTTCGGCTGGATCGCCTTCGCCGCCGACCGCCTGAACGACGTAGAACGCGGCATGCGGCGTATCCTGTTGCGCTCGTTGTCGCTGGATGCGTTTGCGACCGCGCTGGAACGCGTGTAGGGCGCACCCGCCCGCCGCCATTGCAGTGGATCCTGATTTCCCCTTTCGCACGGCGATCTTGATTGCCCTACCTGCACCTTATTTTGCCCGTACATGGAATGTGAATTTGGGTGGCGGCCGGAGTTCCAGGTCAAAAGCGGCGGGCGAGGGCGCCCGCCCCACATGCGCCAATTGCTAAGTGCTTTCTCCCCCACTAGTTGGGCATTGTCATAGTCGCGGCTGCTGTGCTAGGTTATCAACAACTCACGCCTTCTTCCCACAATCAGAGCAGCGCGGTTGTGGCCCGCAAAAAGCGTGTCTAACGGGTGGCGCCATGAAAGATGCAGTCGATTCACTTCCAGCCGATCGGTCTGTGGACGCGGAGGCTTTTGCCAATCGCAAGCTCATTCGCCCTTCCCTGAACCGAGCCGACCATAATCATGCGAATCATGCGCAGGCACCGATGAGCGATCACCGAGAGCGGCCTGAACGCGGTGATCGACACGACCGGCCAGGCGGTGGCGGCCGGAAGTCTGCGCCCCCGGAACAGACCAATGCCGAGAACTTTTACTACCAGAAGCAGATGCAGTCGAAAACCCCGATGGTGATCGTGTTGCGTGATAACGAGGAAATTCACGGCATGATCGAGTGGTACGACAAGAGTTGTCTGAAGGTAGCCCGCAACGGCCAGTCCAACCTGCTGATCTACAAGCCGGCGATCAAGTACATGTTTAAAGAAGGGGAGAATAGGAAATAGGCATCGGGCATCGGCCCTCGGACCTCGGCACATCTGCCCTCAGACGCCAGACGTCGGACCTTAACACATTCCATCAGTTCTAATCCTGGCACCGCCCCAAAATATACTTAGGAGTCGCAGTTTTTGCCGACGTCCGACGCCTGACGTCCGAGGTCAGAGCTTAGGCAGCACGATTCCCTTCTGCGACTGGTACTTGCCCTTGCGGTCGGCGTAGCTGACTTCGCAGACTTCGTCGCCAGTGAAGAAAAGGATCTGGCACAGACCTTCGTTGGCGTAGATCTTCGCGGGCAGCGGCGTAGTGTTAGAAATCTCGAGAGTGACGAAGCCCTCCCACTCCGGCTCAAACGGGGTGACGTTCACGATGATGCCGCAGCGGGCGTAGGTGGACTTGCCTACGCAGATGGTCAGGGTGTCGCGGGGAATCTTGAAATATTCGACCGAGCGAGCCAGGGCGAAGGAGTTGGGCGGAATGATGGCGCACTCCGAACTTACGGTTACAAACGATCGTTCATCGAAATTCTTGGGATCCACCACGGTGCAGTTGACGTTGGTGAAAATCTTGAACTCGTCGGCCACACGCAAGTCGTAGCCATAGGAAGACAGACCGTAAGAGATCACTCCCTCCCGCACCTGCTTCTCGGAAAAGGGGTTAATCATGTCTTTCTCGATGGCCATCTTGCGGATCCAGCGGTCGCTCTTAAGCATGCAGCTCCTTGGATGAATGGGGAATTGGGGAATTTTGTAATTGGGTAATTGGAATATCATTTCTTGGGATGGTTGGTCTTAAATTGCCAAATTGCCCAATTTCCCAATTACTCAATCGTGTCCGGCTGGATGCCGTCATCTTACGGGACAACAGCTGCCGTTGACAATCTCTCTTATGTCCCTTAGCATCAATGACTTGGTAGGTTATTCTCAGTCCTACGACGGGAGCCGCCAGTGATCAAGCTCGACATTATCAACGAAGTAGTGAATAAGACCGGGATTACCAAGACCAAAGCCGAGTTGGCTGTCGAAACCGTTTTCGAGAGCATGCGGCGCTCGCTCACCAAGGGCGATCGTATTGAATTGCGGGGCTTTGGCGTGTTTAACG
>JBARIF010000789.1:0-41413 GCA_049799615.1 Terriglobales bacterium | reverse complement strand
CTCCTATGTGAGCCCAGGCCGCTTCTTCACGCACCCGGCACGATCGAATTTGCATCCAAACTCTGCGGCACAACCTGAGCGAGGTGAAGCATGAGAGTCGGACTGATCGGGCTGGGAAACATGGGATCGGGCATGGCGGCGAGCCTGCTCAAGGGCGGTCATGAGGTGACGGTCCACAACCGCACGGCTGGCAAGGCGCAGGAGCTGGTGGCGCAAGGCGCACGCTACGCCGCCCAGGTGGCGGATGCCTGCAGCGGCGACGCGGTGATTACAATGCTGGCCGATGACATCGCGGTGGAAAGTGTCGTCTTCGGCGATTCCGGTGTGATCAAGAACCTGGCCAAGGGCGCGATCCACATCTCTGCAAGCACCATCAGCGTAGCGCTCTCGGAAAAAATGGCTGCGGCGCACGCGGCCAGCGGGCAGCGGTTTGTCTCAGCGCCGGTGTTTGGACGTCCCGAGGCGGCGGCTGCGGCCAAACTCTTCATTACCGTGGCGGGCGCGCCGGATGCGGTGGACGCCTGCATGCCCTTATTCGAATCCATCGGACAGAGGACTTTTCGCTTCGGGGAAAATGCTGCCGACGCAAATCTGATCAAGCTCAGCGGCAATTTTCTGATTTCATCTGTGATCGAGGCTCTGGGCGAGGCCATGGCGCTGGTGGGCAAGGCCGGTTTGGATCAGCACCAGTACGTTGACTTCCTGACATCCACGCTTTTCAACGCGCCGGTGTACAAAACTTACGGCGGGCTGATCGCCGACAAAAAGTTCGTTCCTGCCGGCTTTGCGGCTCCGCTGGGATTCAAGGACAATCGGTTGGTGTTGGCCGCCGCCGAGAAGTTGCGTGTACCCCTGCCGCTGGCCAGCCTGATCTATAACCGCTTCCTGACATTGCTGGCGCGCGGCGGTGAAGGGCTGGACTGGTCGGCTTTCTCGCAGCTGGCGGCAGAGGACTCCGGGCAGACCGCCCTGCCGGTACGCGAGTAGAAATTTCCGGGTGCCCCGTCCTCGTCTCTCCGTTTTTTGGCGAGACAGGGCGGGGGTTGTTATCCAGGAAAACGAACGTGTCTTTCTAAAGGGAATCTAAATCCCCATCCTGTCGTTCCAAAAAGCCCAACGACAAGGGTGGGGTGCCCTTACTTCTTCGCGGCGACCTGGTTGCGCAGGCGATTCTCCTGCTCTCTGAGTGCCGGAGTTAGTTCAGCGCCGAAGTCTTCCGCCTCGAACACCTGGCGAATCTCGATCTCGGTTCCGCCGTCGAAGGGACTGCGCTTGAGCCACTCCACCGCCTCTTCCATCGACCTGACCTGCCACAGCCAGAAGCCGGCGATCAGTTCCTTGGTCTCGGTGAAAGGGCCGTCGGTTATCGTGTGCTTGCCGCCCGAAAACTTGACGCGCTTGCCCTTCGATGTAGGGTGAAGTCCCTCGCCGGCAAGCATTACGCCGGCTTTCACCAGTTCTTCGTTGAACTTCCCCATGGCAGTGAGGATCTCCTTGCTGGGCATGACGCCCGCTTCGCTGTTCTTGTCGGCCTTGACTATCACCATGACTCGCATCGCGATTCTCCTTAACTATGAATTGAGACTTGGAAGCGTTTTCTTGTTTATTTCCCTGCTCTATTAGAAGTCGAATAACAGCGCGCGCGATCGACAGAAAGGACAGATCTTTGAAATTTTTAAACGCCGGCGGGGAATTGTCGCCTGCGCCGGACGCTACGCTAAGGGATGGTTGCCGAAACCTGGTTCGAAGGCGGGCTTTCGTGGCCGGCTGCGTCCACAGCCCTTACATAGTAGTAGTAGGTTGTCCCGCTGCTCACCTGGGTATCGACGTAAGTCGGAGCCACCACGGAGGCCAGTGGCCCAAAACTCCCGTCTGGCCGGCTGCGATAAACGTTGTAGCCGGCCACGGTCACCCCGGGTTTGGGGACGGGCGGGTTCCACTTCAGGAGAACGCTGTGCGGCTTCTCGTCGGCCACCAGCCGGAACAGCGTGAAGCCGGCGATCCCGATGAATAGGATCGCCAGAATCACCCGCGGCAAGCGTTGGCCTGGTCTCAATCTAATTATCTACTGCTGGTTCACCAATGAACCGGCCTCGGTAATACTCCCCTTTACGAGTTCGGTCTGGATCTTGAGCTTCTGGTGAGGCCGCAAATCGACCACGGTCTCAAACGGCAAATAGCCGGGTAGGGCAACGCGGACACTGTGGCGTCCCGGGGTAAGCAGCATGGCCTTCCCCACTCCATCGAACTCGTCCACGTGCCCGGCGAACTGGTTGTCCACGAAGACCGCCGCCCGGGTGGGGGTGGCTGAAATTTTCAGTTCCCCGGTCGCCTCGCGGGTAGCCGGGTGCGCATCTCTTACCAGCGAGACATTGATCACGCTGGTTTGCCCGGGCTCAAGTATGACCTGCTGAACATAGTCTTTGTACCAGGCCTGACGCACCATGACCTCGTGCTTGCCCGGCAGCAGCGTGATCTTTTTGTCGCCGGTCAGTTCTTTAACAAAACCCACATACTGTCCATCCACCCAAACTCCGGCAGTCTTCTCCGCCTTGGTGTGGGCCACGAACTTCAATTCAGATTGAACTCGATCCTCGGCATGAACCAGACTAAGCAGGGCCATGATTGCCAAAATCGCAGGCACACTTCTACGGAAAAACATTTCTACCTCCAACGCAGAGACTATGAACCAACCTACAGTCTGATTCTATTCGCCGATGAGGGCTAGTAGCCAGAAGGATTCCCGGGCGCGGCCATAAATGAGCCTGGAGCCGGGGTCGCGAAAATCGCCAGGAGGACAGGGCGAAGGATCATTTTCCCCGTTCCTGCCGAAAATGACCCCGCATCCCGCTGCCTAAATGAATCTGCCGCATCTGTAACTTCTCAACTTCCCACACATCCTTGTCTTCACGCCGGGTTACGCCCGGCGCAAAATCTCTGGAGGATTTCATGAAAAGATTGATCGGTAAGTTGATGCTGACGTGTCTCCTGGCTGTGTCGCTTCACGCTTTTGCGCAGTCCACACCCGACTCGAACCAGGATGCCATGAAGCATGACGACATGAAGCAGGACACCATGAAGCACGACGACATGGCCAAAGATGACGCGGCCAAGGGCAAGAAAGCCAAAAAGCTGAAGAAGAACAAGATGAAGAAAGACGAAATGAAACGCGACGACATGAAGAAGGATGATATGAAGACAGACGACATGAACAAGGACGAGATGAAGAAGAACTAGTCGCCCGGAGCCGGCCCGGGTGGCGCATCCACGCCGCCCGGTGCGGCTGCGACGGAGTCATTCCGGGAAACCTCCTGAGATTTCCGCGGAGCGCCCAGGCCCGCGGTTTGGCCCCTCAAATATCGCCGCAAGCACCGAACACAGGGAACATATCCTTCACGAATGGCTTCGGCCGCAGTGACCATGCGCACCCTGCCCCCACCCTCGTGTTCATGTATAAACCTGCAGCCCGGGGCATGAAAGGTCTTGCCGGCGCTCGCAATCTCCACCATCATTTCGGGCGGTACGCCGACCCCTGGTTCAGCATGGTAAGAACGCAGGGCCGTGGGTGCGGGCGAGTTGAACCTGGCCAGGGCGAAGCTGCCGGAAACCAACGCCAGCGCGGCCACGGCGATCAGCCATCCGAACGCTGTTCCTCGGGGGCCGGGCATGGATTCGGCCAGCTTTCTCTGCCAGCGGGCGCTAAAACCCGGAGGCAGTTCAAGCAGGCGATCGTCGGCGTACAAGTGAACCACGTTTCTGGTGCCATCGAGCACTGCCGTGCAATGCCGGCACTGGCGAATATGCGCCTCCATCGCCGCCCGCAGCTCCGGGCTGACCTCATCCTCCAGGTAATTCGAGATTTCCTGCCATACCTGTTCGCAATTGACTACCATGGCTTGCTCCCTTTCCCGAACGGCGCGCGGCTGAACCAGCCATCCGCCAGCGCAGGTGCCAGAAGGTCCCGCAGCATCAGCCGGGCCCGCAGCAAACGGGTCTTGACGCTGGCTATCGAGATATTCAGGACTTCGGCCGCTTCTTCGATGCTCATTTGCTCCACGTCCCGCAGAAGAAACACTTCGCGATATTTTTGACCCAGGCTGGCCAGGGCCTTTACCAGCAAGGTGCGGACTTCGTTTCTTTCCAGCGCTTCCGAAGGGATTTCCCGCCAGTCGGCGAAATCTCGCGGAGTATAGGCGCCCTCTTCATCCTGATCCTGCGATTCATCAATGGGTTCGAAAAGGTTAGCGTGTTGTTTGCGCTGCCGCATGCGTGCTTCATTCACCGTGATCTGGATCAGCCAGGTGCTGAAGCGCGACTCGCCGCGAAATTGCCGCAAATTGGCGAAGGCCTTCAGGATGGCTTCCTGGGCCACATCCTGCGCATCCGCCTCATTTCGCAACAGGGCCAGGGCGGTCACGTAAACCCGGCGTTCATAAGGCTTCACCAGTTCCGCGAAGAGGGACGATTCCCCGTTGCAGATGCGCCGGATGAGAGACTGTTCGCTGTCATCGGCGGGCTTCTCGACCATCGTCATTCGTCGCAGCATCTGGTTTCAACGGGTGCGGCCCGAAACGGACTAGTGTTTAAGATAATCAGGGTTCTTCTTCCATCCCGTGAGCATGGAGGTGAAGTTATTCCAGCCATGCAGAACCACCATGATCAGGTGTCCTAAAAGAAAGAACAGAATTGCCCACATCACCGCAAAGTGCCAAATCCGGGCCCAATGAAAACCGCCCATCATCCAGGCCAGCCAGGAAAACTGTACCGGCTTCCATACTGCGAGTCCGGTCAACACCGACAAGATACCCAAGCCGACTACTGACGTGTACGCCAGTTTCTGCAGCGGGTTATAAACTTCGCGAACCACCGGTTTAGGGCCAAAGAAAAAGTAATAGTGCACCATGGGCCAGACTCCGCGAACATCGCTCGGAGTAAACAGCACCTGGCGATAGTTCCGGCTGAACATCTGGTACCCGAGATAGAAGAGGCCGGTGGCGATATAGATCCACATGAAGGTGAGGTGCCACTGCAATCCGCCGCCCAGCCATCCTCCCAGAGCGAAGGCCTTGGGCCAGTGCAACAGGTCCTTCTGCGGAATCTTGGCGCCGAAACTGGGGAAAGCGCGAAAGATCTGAAAGCCGCTGGCCACCATCACCAGGAGCGAAACCGCATTCAGCCAGTGCGCGAAGCGCACCGCCCAGGGATGCTCATAGACGGCCGCTTCAACTTCTCCGCTCTTCGGTGACTCGATCTCGATAACCGCTTCGCTCATCGCATTTACTCAAACCCGGCCGCGGGGCCCCTTACAGACTGTAATAAGACGAATAGCCCTGGTCTTCCCAGTAGCCCACCCGGTCCAGAACATTTGTGACTTTCAGGTCGGTCAGATATTTGGCCTGCTTGTAGCCAATCTTGGTCGGAATCTGCAGGCGCAGCGGCGCGCCATGCTCACGCGTCAGCGGCTGGTCGTACATCTCGTAGCACAGCAGGGTCTGCGGGTGCAGCGCGGTTGTCATGTCCAGCGATTCGTAATAGTCGTCCGCGCACTCCACGTACACGAAGCGGGCGGAGGTGTCAGCCCCGATCATCTGCAGGAAATCCGAAAGCCGCGCCCCCCCGAAGCGGCCGATGACATCCCAGCCTTCTACACATACGTGGCGCGTATTCTGCCGCACGCGAGGCAAAGACTGCACCTGTGCCAGCTTGTACTCTCCCGGTTTCTGGACTGCGCCGCTCACCGTGAGGGTCCAGGCGTCGAAATCGACTCCGGGATCCTCCACGTCATAGCCGTTGATGGGAAATTTTTCAAAGGGAGTGAGTTCGGAATCAGTAAAGGTCGTCGCCAGATGCCGGGAGCGAAACAGAAGGGCGGATGCCCAATCACTGAATCCCAAGCCGGCCTTGAGCAGCGGCTCCTGAAGTTTGGGAATGGCGGAAGCTCCAACCGCCAATACCGGCGCCAGTTTCAGCAGTTCGCGGCGGGAAACCTTCTTGAACTTGCGGGAATTGATTCGAGCTTCCATGATTCAGCTAGCGATGATTGAGGTAGCGCCGGCGTCCCGCCGGCTGTCCGGAGGGCGTCCCGCCCTCCGCTCAGTGGGGCCGAGAGCGACAGTGTAACCCGCTGATGAGATTCCCGTCGCAGAGAAAAGTTACACACCGTGCTATTCGTTTAGCGTCTCCGCCACGAACTGGGCAAACTGCCTCACATCCTGCTCGGTGGTATCGAAAGAGCACATCCAGCGCACCACGGATTGCTGCTCATTCCACACGTAAAAGAAATAACGCTTCTGCAGCCGGGCTATCGCGGAGCGAGGAATTTTGGCGAACACTCCGTTGGCTTCCACGTTGTAAACGATCTTGACCTGCGGGATCTTGCGCAGCAAGCTCTGCAGCAGGCGGGCCATGCGATTTGCATGTTGCGCATTCCTGTGCCACAGATCGCCGGTAAACAGGGCATCAAACTGGGCCGAGATGAAGCGCATTTTGGAGGCCAGCTGCATGCCCTGCTTGCGCAAATACAGGAAGTCATGGCCCAGCTTCCGGTCGAAGAAAACCACGGCTTCAGCTCCCATGGCGCCGTTCTTGGTTCCCCCGAAGGAAAGCACATCCACTCCCAGGTCGCGCGTGGCTTGCCGCAGGCTGTGCCCCAGGCTGGCGGCGGCGTTGGCGATGCGGGCGCCGTCCATATGCAGAAACATGCCGCGCTGGTGGGCAAAACGGGCGAGGGCCTTTATTTCGCCGGGCTGATACACCGTCCCCACTTCGGTGGCCTGGGTAATGGAGATGACCCGGGGCTGCACATGGTGCGGGTCATCGATGCCGTGATAAGCATGACGGACGGATTCGACCGTCAGCTTGCCGTTGGTCACCGGGACCGGAAGAAGCTTGCAGCCGGTGAATTTTTCGGGAGCGCCGCATTCGTCGGTATAGATATGCGCAGCTTCGCCGCAGATGACCGCATGATAAGTATGGGTCAGGGCTTTCAGGCCGAGGCAATTGGCTGCCGTGCCATTGAAAACAAGGAAAACAGCAATATCCGAGCCGAAGTGGCGTTTGAATTTCTGCAGTACCGACGCGGTGTAAGGATCGTCACCATAACCGACTGCGTGGCCGCGATTGGCCTCCGCTACGGCCTGCAAAACTTCTGGATGAACTCCAGCATTGTTGTCGCTGGCAAAACTGCGGGCAGGTTTCATCTTCCGAAATAATGTAGCAGAAGGCAGACTTCGGACGTCAGACCTCGGACGTCAGACACCTTAAGTTGCTGGCGCTTTGCGGTTAAGGCCTCCGGCCACAAGAACCCACGATCGACCAAAGAGCTAAGCAAACACAGACAGGAGTGCGCAGGGTCCGAAGCCTGAGGTTTGAACCCGACGTCTGAGGTCCGACGTCCGGGGTCTTGCTCTATGGCACGTCAGTGGTATTACTTCGCGGGTACCGCCGTGACCTTGGCGAGCTGAAACCATGGGATTACATTCAGCCCATGACACTCGTACTCATGATGGTGGGTCTGGCGTTCGGCCTGCTCTACGTCGCGGTTGTGGCCGAAGAGCGGCAGATGCAGGAAGCCACCAAGCTCCGCAAGCGCTAGACGGTCCGGCGGCGCATAGACTCGGGTCCCTATCTGGGCCTGTCCCGAAATTTTTCCCTACCCATTGCCGTTCGTCTATCTTCTCAACTGGCTCCCAGTCCAAAGTCCAGACCTGTATCTGCTAATCTAAGTGGCGTACCCAGGTTGCGGCCCTGCTTCCGGGAGCATTTCACAGATGGACGTACTCACAAACAGTAGGCATTGGGCATCGACCCGGGCATCGGCAGCCCTGGCGGCAACTTTGGCGCTGGCGGCCCTGGGCATGGCCTGCAGCGGGGGAGCGGTCAAGGGGGCGCAGCCCCAGGGCCCTGCCGGCATACCGGTTAAGGTGGAGACCGCTCAGCTGGTTCCGGTGAAAGACACGACGGAATACGTTGCCACCTTGAAGTCTCGCGATACCGCCGTCATCATGCCCCAGGTGGAAGGGCAGATTACGGCTATCCTGGTTCACTCCGGAAGCCGCGTCTCGGCTGGAACGCCGCTAATGCAGATTGACCCAGCCAAACAACAGGCTACCCTGAAAACTCAGGAAGACACCGTGGCGGCCAAGCAGGCCGAGGTCCAGTGGGACGAGCAGGAGTTCGAGCGCAATAGCGGTCTATACGATGCGAAAGTCATCAGCAAACAGGCGCTCGACCAGTCCAGAACGGCGCTGGACCAGGCTCGCGCCCAGTTGCAGGCGCTGCAGGCGCAGGTACGCCAGGAGAGTGTGCAACTGCACTACTACCGCGTGACCGCGCCCAGCGCCGGGATCGTCGGTGATGTTCCGGTGCGGGTCGGCGACCGTGTGACCACCACCACACCCTTAACCACCGTGGACAAGCCCGGAAGTCTGGAAGCCTACGTGTACGTGCCGATCGAGCGCTCCTCGCAACTCAAGCTGAACCTGCCGGTCCAGATCGTCGATCAATCGGGTAATGTGATCGCCGAGAGCCGCATCAACTTTATCTCGCCGCAGGTGGATTCGACCACCCAGAGCGTGCTGGCCAAGGCCCCGATTGCGAACAGTAATGACAAGCTGCGCAATGCACAATTCATCCACGCCCGCATCGTGTGGGGTACACAGCAGCGTACCGTGGTGCCCGTGCTCGCGGTTTCGCGCCTCGGAGGCCAATACTTCGCCTTCGTCGCCGAGCAGCAGGGCGGCAAGACGGTCGCTCATCAGAAGCCATTACAGGTCGGAGACATGAGCGGCAACAACTACGTGGTACTGGAAGGGATCAAGCCCGGGGACAAGATCATCGTTTCGGGCACTCAATTCCTGGTCGATGGTGCTCCCGTGATAGTGCCGCAGGGTTAAAGGCGGGCATCGGGCGTCAGCTCTCGGACCTCGGACTTCAGACCTCGGGCGTCAGACTTTTAGCAGCTAGACCTTGAATTGAGTTTCCAGCGCGATTGCTGTTCTCGCAGCACATATGATTCGAGTTGATGTCCGAGGTCTGAAGTCCGAAGTCCGAGGGCTGGTGCCCGAGGCCCGCTTCTAAATGTTCGTTGATTTCTTCATAAAACGGCCAGTCTTCGCCACCGTCTGTGCGCTCCTCATCATTCTGGCAGGCGCAGCCGTAATTCCCAGTTTGCCGATTGCGCAATTTCCCACCCTCGCGCCGCCGCAAGTCTCTGTGAACAGCTTTTATGTCGGCGCCAGTGCCCAGACCGTCGAAACCGCCGTGACCGTGCCCATCGAGCAGCAGATCAATGGCGCGGAGGGTATGAAGTACGTTACTTCGAGCAGCAGCAGCAACGGGGTGAGCTCGATCACGGCGACGTTTGATCTGAACCGCGATCCCGATCTGGCGGCCGTCGACATCCAGAACCGTGTGAACACGGCCCAGGGACGGCTGCCCAGCGCAGTCAAGGCCACGGGCATCACCGTCACCAAGGCCTCCAATAATTTCGTGTTGGGTGCAGCCGTGTTCTCCCCTGAGGGACGCTACACCCCGCTCTTCATCAGCAATTACCTGGATGTTTACGTCAAAGACTCACTCAAGCGCGTGCCGGGAGTGGCGGACGTAATCATCTTCGGCGAACGCAAGTACTCGATGCGGCTCTGGCTGGATCCGGTGCGCATGGCCAGCCGCGGGCTGACCGCGTCGGATGCGGTGAGCGCGTTGCAGGAGCAGAACGTCGATGTCGCCGCCGGGCAGGTGGGGCAGCCGCCGATCAAGGCCGGGCAGGAATTCCAGATCAGCGTGCGCGCCATCGGCCGGCTCAGTGAGGCATCACAATTTGAAAATATCATTCTGAAGACCAATGCCGATGGCACCCTGGTTCGGCTGAAGGATGTGGGCCGGGCCGAACTTGGCGCCGAGGATTACAGCTCGGATTTGATGTACAACGGTTACGACGCGGTGGGTCTCGGCGTTACCCAGCTCTCGACCGCGAACGCGCTCGAAGTTGATCGCCTGGTCCTGGCCGAACTGGACCGGCTGTCGCAGCATTTTCCGCCCGGCATGAAGTATGAGAATGCGTTTGACACCACCGAGGCGGTAGGCGAATCGATCCGGGACGTGCTTACCACTCTTATCGAGGCCATTGTCCTGGTCATTCTCGTCATCTTTATTTTTCTCGAGGACTGGCGCAGCACCATCATTCCCGCAGTGACCATTCCGGTGTCGCTGATCGGAACTTTTGCTTTCGTCAAACTGTTGGGATTTTCCGTCAACACGCTCACTCTTTTTGGCATTACCCTGGCGACCGGATTGGTGGTGGACGACGCCATCGTGGTAATCGAAAACATTGAGCGCCACATCCAGGAAGGCGAGAGGGATTCCTACAAGGCGGCATCGATCGCCATGGGAGAAGTGGCGGGAGCAGTCATCGCCACCTCGCTGGTGCTGGTAGCGGTGTTTGTGCCGGTGGCTTTTTTCCCCGGCACCACCGGCATTCTTTTTCGCCAGTTCGCGCTGACCATCGCTTTCTCGATTTCGATTTCCGCTTTCAACGCGCTGACTCTCACCCCCGCACTCTCGGCCATCCTGCTGGGCCGCGAGCATGGCGAGAAGAGCTGGATCTTCCGGCAAGTGGACAAAGTCATCAATGGCATAACAGAAGGGTACCGGCGGGCCTTGCGCTTCTTCCTGCGCTTCCGGCTGATTGTGGCAGTGCTGTTTTTCGCGGGACTGGGCCTTACCTACCTGGTTTTCCAGCGCGTGCCCAAAGGCTTCGTGCCCAACGAAGACCAGGGATATTTCATCATCGCGGTGCAAGCGCCCTCGGGCGCTTCGCTCGAATATACGAAGGGAATTGGCCAGCAGATTCAGCACATTCTTCAGGACATTCCGGAAGTGCGAGGCATTTTCGCGGTTTCGGGTTTCAGCTTCAGCGGCAGCGCCTCCAACCAGGCGCTGATCTTCGTCCCACTGAAACCGTATTCCCAGCGCAAGGGAGACGCGCACGCCGCCGAAGCCATCGTGAACCGCATTCGCGGCCGCCTGTTCGGCATTTCCGGCGCCCTCGTGCTTGCGTTCCTGCCGCCCGCGGTGCAGGGCTTGGGCCAGTTCGGCGGCTTTGCTTACGAATTGCAGGACCAGGGCAGCCATAGCCTGGAAGAACTGGCAAATGTGACTCAGGACCTGATCCGTCAAGGCAGCGCGCGCAAAGACATGGCCGGACTCTACAGCACCTACACGGCGAACGATCCCCAGTTCGTGGTGACCATCGATCGCGAAAAGGCGAAGAGCCTGCATGTGCCCCTGCAGCAGATTACCGATACGTTGGGCATCTACATGGGTTCTGCGTACGTCAACGACTTCGATTTCAACAACCGCTCCTACCGGGTTTACGTGCAGGCGGACCAGCAGTTCCGCACCCAGGCGAAGGACATCAAGCAGTTTTACGTGCGCACCGACGGCGGGTCCATGATTCCGCTGGAGAATCTGGTATCGATCAAGCAGACCACCGCACCCCAGGTGATCAGTCACTACAACCTGTTCCGCTCGGCGGAGATCGACGGTTCGGCCGCCCCGGGCTTCAGTTCAGGCCAGGCGCTCGACGCCATGGCGGAGTTAAGCCAGAAGGTGCTGCCGCAGGGATTCACTTTCCAGTGGACCGGCTTGTCGCTCGAAGAACTGAGTTCAGGAAGCACCACCCTGATTCTGTTCGGGCTGGGCGCGCTGGTGGTGTACCTGACCCTCTCGGCACAGTATGAAAGTTTTGTTCTGCCCTTTATCGTGATGTTGGCCGTTCCCATGGCACTTTTGGGAGCGTTGACGGCGCAATCTTTGCGCGGCCTGCAGAATGACGTTTATTGCCAGATCGGGCTGGTGATGCTGGTGGGATTGTCCAGCAAGAATGCCATCCTGATCGTAGAATTTGCCGAACAGCTGCGGCACCGTGGCATGCCATTGATGGAAGCCGCCGCCGAAGCGGCCAGGATCCGGCTGCGTCCCATTCTTATGACCTCGCTGGCCTTCATACTGGGAGTCGTGCCCCTGGTGGTGGCCTCGGGTGCAGGGGAACACGGCCGGCATTCCGTGGGTACGACAGTGTTCGGTGGAATGATTGTTTCCACCTTCCTGAACCTGTTCTTTATTCCGGTGCTCTATCTGATCATCGAAGGCTGGCGCGAACGTGGCAAGTCACTGGAACCGGCACCCGCGACGAAGTGATTCCTCGTTCCTGAAGATTCCGAGTTTCTGATAATGATAGGCTGCGCAGATGCGCCGTGAAGTCCTGATATTGCGCGAGGCTGAAATTCGCGCCCTGCTCGATCCCCGCGCCTGCGTCACCGCCATGGAACAGGCTTTCGCCGCGTATTCCACCGGCCGGGCGCAACTGCCTGCGGTCATCCAGCTCGACGTGCCCGAAAACGCAGAGACGGAAGAAACAGCCCCGCAGAATCGCGGCGAGATTCACATCAAAGCCGGATACCTGAACGGTGGGCCTTACTACGCGGTGAAAATAGTCTCGGGATTTCCCCACAATCCCCAACTGGGTCTGCCCGCAAATGACGGAATGATCGTCGTGTTTGACGCCAGCACCGGCGCCCCGGCGGCCTTTCTCCTCGACAACGGATTTATCACCGACTTCCGCACTGGAGCTGCGGGCGCGGTTGCCGCCAAGCATCTTGCGCGCGCCAAGATTTCGAGGGTTGCCCTGGTGGGTACCGGCGTGCAGGCGCGGTATCAGGTTGAAATGCTGGCCCTCGAAAGAAGTTTTAACGAAGTGCGCGTATGGGGGCGCGATCCCGATCGGGCGCGAACCTGCGCCGACGATCTGGCAAAACGCTCTAGCATTCCGGCGTGCAATTTTGCCGTGACTGAATCAGTGAGGGAGGCGGTGGACGGAGCTGACGTGGTTATCACCGTTACCGCCAGCCGCGAGCCGTTGGTGCGGGCGGCATGGTTGAAGCCTGGAGTCACGGTGATTGCGGTCGGCTCCGACGGACCCGACAAACAGGAACTCGACGTAGATGTGCTGGCGCGCGCCGACAGAATTGTGGCCGATAGCATTCCACAATGCCTGCGCCTGGGCGAAATCCATCACGCGATCGAACGCGGAGCGATTAGCAAAGATAAAGTTTACGCAGAGCTGGGCGAGATCACAGCCGGTCTCAAGCCGGGCAGGATATCGGAATCCGAGATCGTCGTCTGCGATCTGACCGGAGTCGGGGTGCAAGATGTGGCGGCAGCATCGCTAGTCCTCGAACGCGCGCACGCTGAAGGCCGCGGCGAAAACATTTCGTAGCGCCGGCGTCCCGCCCTCAGCCTTTCGAAGCAAGGTAGACTAAGCCGCTCCGCGGCGCGCCGTCTCGCCCCGCACCGGCTTCCTCTTCTTCTTCAATTCTTCCAAAGTAAGATCAACCCGGGCCAACCCGCGTAGCGTGTAGTCGACGTCGTACCCGTAGCCCACGCGGATGTAACGTCCCAGGCCGAAATGGTCCCCGGGCGTAATCAGCACCGACCGTTCCTTGCGCAGCCGGTCAAAGAGCGCGCTGGAAGAGATCGGCAGCTTGTAACGAAAGAACGTGATCGCGCCTGCAACAGGCGGGATATAGGTGAAGATGTCATCGTGGGAATGGATCCATGATTCCAGCCGCGGCAAGTTGCGGCGGACAATCGCGCGTGTGCGTTCTAGCACCTGGTCGCGCCGCACTGGTTCCATCACAATCCGCGCCAGGCGATCCGACAGGATGGTCGGAGTCAATGTCGTGTAGTCGTGGTAGGAGCAAAGCTTGGCAATGGTCTTCGGCGGAGCTACGATCCATCCCAGGCGCAGCCCGGGCAATCCGAAAGCCTTGGAAAGTCCGGAGGTGATCAGCAGCTTGTCATAGCGTCCCCAGAATGTCGGGGTGAGCGGCCCGTTCACCTCCGCGCCGCGATAGATTTCATCCACCAGGAGCCAGGCCCGGGCCTGGCGCGCTATCCGCACCACTTCGTCCATCTCCTGCTGGTTCAGGACTGCACCGGTAGGATTGTTGGGATTCGTAACCACGATGAGTCGTGTCTTCTTGCTCACCGCTCGATGAAGGCTGTCAATGTCCAGCGCCCAGCGCGCCTTGCCGTTCTCAGTGCCTTCCACCAGATAAAAGGCATTGGTCCTGGCGGCGTATGCGCGGGACAGTCCCCAGGTCTGAAGATAGTTGGGCAGCATCACGGCCGCGTGATCGCCTTTGTCCAGCAGTCCCCAGAGCGCGGTAAAGTTCGCCTCTGACCCGCCGTTGGTGACCAGCACATGGTCGGGAGTGGTGCCGTACCACAAGGCGATGCACTCGCGCAGTTGCTCGGAGCCGTCCGACTCCGGATACTTCAAACCAAGAGCCAGAAAGTCAGCCGACTCTTTTGAACTCTGCAAAACTTCCTCGACCCGCAGCGGAAGCACGCCACTCTCTGACAGGTTGAATTCGACTTCGTTTTCATACAGGCACTGGGTTCGCTCCATCCGAAACAAGTCGATGCGCACGGTCCCTCCAGTCAGAAAATCGAGGAGCCAAATTTAGCAGAGAGAACAGGAGAGAAGGAAGTGGGATGGCTTTGCGTTCTTTGCGGCCCCTTTGCGTCCTTTGCGGTTAGGGTTTGACTGTTCTGCACTCCGGCGAAAAGCTTGAACCGCAAAGGACGCAAAGATACCGCAAAGTTCGCAAAGAAGAGCCGAGCTTACTTCTGCGGTTGCTGCTGCGCCACGCCCAGGACCTGCCTCTGGCCGGGTTGCTGGATGAAAGCAATCACCCGCAGATTGGCCGGATCGGTCCTGGGATCGAGCTTGAGGTGAACGTCCTGCGAGAAAGTCTTCCCGCTCTCGAGGCTGCCGATTTTTGTAAGACTCTGCACCACGCCCACGTGAGTCAGGCGCCGTCCACTGTTTTCGCCGCGCAACACCTGTGATTCGGCATGGTTCAGTGCCACGACGAAATAAACGTCAGCCTTGCGGACTTTCAAGGTCTCCGGCAACGCATCGGTGTCAACGTGGGCCTGCAGCATTTTTGCCGCGTCCAGCGAGAGATCCGAAATCCTGATTGCCACCTTCGGCAGGGCCAGCGCCTTTTCCACGGCCTTGCTGGCCAGCCGCGAATCGTTGCCCACAAACTCCGCCTGGCCATCGACCACCATCTGCGGGGTATAAACGCTGCTTAAGGAGAAACGGTTGCCGTAAGCGCTCTGCCGGTCACTGAAGAAGCGCGAAGAGTAGGGATCGGTCCAGCCGATGTGGTTCCAGTAATCCACGTGCTCGCTGAGCACGATCAACTGTGCGCCCTTCACTGGCTGAGCACGGTCCAACTGCTGGAGCAGTGCGTCTGCCGGAGGACAGCTGGAGCAACCTTCGGAAGTAAACAGCTCAACCAGGACCGGCGAAGCTGCCTCGCGGCTGGGCGGAGCGGAGGCCGCCACGAACAACCAGGTGGCCACAACAACAGTCGGTAGCAATGCCAAAAACTTGATCATTTCCCACCAATCCTTGCTGCGAAAAAAGGGCTGCGAGAAGTGGCTGCGAGAAGTATCGCACGCCCGTCGGATGGGATGTGTGAGCCGCTCCAAAAGTTACACACGTGGGGAGAGCCGAGGCGGCTGTCCCCACGTGGTCTGTGGGCTATAATCACGAAATTCCTCATCATGCGTGCCATCCTCTCTCTGGGCCTGTTGCTTTCGCTGTGCGCGTCCGCCCAGACGGCTTCCCCGAAGTCCCCGCCACCGCACGCCCAGGGATCACAACTCCCGGTACCCGGCTTCAAAGATGTGGCCAGAGAGGCCGGTCTGACCGTCTCCCACATTTCCACTCCTGAAAAGAAATACATTGTCGAATCCATGAGCGGCGGCGCGGGGCTGATCGACTGCGATAACGATGGCAAGCTCGACATCATCACGGTAAACGGCTCCACTATCGACCGCTATCGCCAGGGCGGCGACCCCATGATCACCCTCTACCATCAGGGTGCAAACTTCAAATTCACCAACATCACCAGCAGCGCGGGTCTGGCGCGCAAAGGATGGGGAATGGGTGTGGCCGTCGCCGACTACGACAATGACGGCCTGGCGGACATTTACGTCACGGGCTTCGGCGGAAATGCGCTCTATCGCAACCTCGGCAATTGCAGATTTGAAGACGTCACCGACAAGGCCGGCGTGGCTGCCGGCGGCTTCAGTACGGGCGCGGCCTGGGCCGACTACGATCGCGACGGCTTCGTGGACCTTTACGTTTCGCGCTATGTGCACTTCGACATGGACCATCTGCCGACCTTCGGCAGCGACGAGAAGAATTGCCGTTTCAAGGGAATCCTCGTCCAGTGCGGCCCCTGGGGCATGATCGGAGAGTCCGACCTGCTCTTCCACAATCGTGGCGACGGCACCTTCGAGGAAGTATCGAAGAAGGCGGGCATGGAAGACGTAAACCGCTACTACGGACTGGGCGTGACCTGGGGTGACTACGACAACGACGGCTGGCCCGACCTGTACGTGGCCAACGACGCCGGCCCGAATTACCTGTACCACAACAAACATGATGGAACCTTTGAGGAAGTCGGCATGCTCTCTGGCATTGCCCTCGGCGGCGACGGTCAGGGCCAGGGCTCCATGGGCGTGGACTGGGGCGACTATCTGCACCGGGGCCAGCTGTCCATGTTTGTAACTAACTTCCACGAGCAGCCGGACACTCTGTATCTCAACCAGGGCAAAGACGGTTTTTCTGACCTCAGCTGGCCCGCCAAGCTGGCCCAACCCACCTTCCTCAAGGTGGGCTGGGGGACGGCTTTCTTCGATATGGACAATGACGGCTGGCTGGATATTTTCGTAGCCAACGGCCATGTATATCCGCAGGTGGATTCGATCCCGGGTGGACTGACATATCGCGAGCCCATTCAGCTCTTCCGCAACCATCGCGACGGCACTTTTCAGGATGTCTCCAGCGTCCTGGCCGGAATTCCGCCAGAAAGCCGACGTGGAGCGGCGTTTGGCGACATCAACAATGACGGGAATATCGACGTTGTGCTGGTGAACGTAGGAACGCTCCCCACGCTCTTGCTGAATCAGGGCGGAAGTCACAATCATCGTGCCCTGTTCAGGCTGGCAGGCACCAGGAGCAACCGCTCGGCGATCGGGGCGCGGGTGACGGTGAAGGCAGGGAAGCTGGTGCAGTTCAGCGAAGTCCGCGCCGGCGGCAGCTACATTTCACAGAACGATCCGCGCTTGCATTTTGGCCTGGGAGCGGAAGGCAAAATGGACGAGGTGGAAATCAGGTGGCCCAGCGGCAAGGTGGAAGTGCTGCGCGATATCCCCGCAGACTTCATCTACACGATTGTCGAAGGTCAGGGGATCGAGAGCAAGATGGCATTGCCGCCGCCGTAGGTTTCATTCCGGCTCCAACATTTTCGCCAGCGTCGGCTTGTGCTTGTCAGCCTTCATTTCCCTGCGGTCGGGAACCACCCTTCCAGCGGGAGGCGCGCCGATCTGTGCCCGCGCCATGGCTTTTACCTGATCGACCGCGCTGAACTTCTTCGGCTTGCGCTTCTTCTTCGCCATTCCACCCATCTTGCCATAGCTTGTATGCGGCAAAGCTGCAATAATTGGCAAAGAGAGAATGAACTGACCATGGAAGAACGCGAATTTTTCGATGAACGGCCGGAAAAGAAGATGGCCACGCTGAATTGTCCGCACTGCCATCAGCCCGCCGAGTACGAAGTTACCTGGATTGTGCGCACCAAGAAGAGACAATTGTCTGGACGCGCCGACGAGCGTGATCGCGCCCGCTTTGCCAAAGCCCGCTCTTACATGCTGCGCAAAGACGATCTGATGGCCTGCAAGAATGTGCGCTGCCGCAAGCGCTTTGAGATTTCCGGCGTGCAGTCCGTGGTTTTCACCGAATGACCTGGCTATTTCAGGGAATCACCAATTCCAGCGCTACTTGCGCTCCCAGGGGACGAAAGGCGCCGTCGGCCAGCGACACTTCGATGGTGTGCTTTCCCGGAGTCAGCCCTTCAAAAACCAACTGATTGGCCATCGGCAGGATGTACGGACCGCCATCCGCCCGGTATTGCAGATGACCCATTCCGGAGCCACTATCACGATAAGCGATGGGATCAGTCAGAGTGACATTCCGCACGTCAACCTCCACCACGGCGATTCTACGGGCGGCATTCTTCTCCTTGTCGACCAGGTGTGCCTTAAGCTGAGGGCCTTTCTCCGGTCCCTGCCACGAATTCTCCTGAGCAGTCGCCGGCAGGGCGAACAGGCAAAAAAAGAACAACGTGAAGGCCAGTCTGTGCCAACCAAGTGCGCGCATTTGTGCTCCTCCTGCAAACGATTATACTTCGCCACGCAGCGGTGCTGGCTTGCGAAGCTGAGCCCCTGCGGCGATTCTCTCGTTTATACTTAATGGTTTCGCCCCCATGCCGTGAAGCGGGCAGGGAAGGAGTTCGTCTTTGAAGATACTGGTCTGCATGAAGCAGGTGCCGCAGAAAGATGCGCCCCTCAAACTGAACGAGTCCGGCACCTGGATCCGCGAGGATGTGTCGTACGAGGTCAATGAGCCGGACGCCTTCGCCCTGGAAGAAGCCCTGCGGCAGAAAGAGAAGCACGGCGGAGAGGTGGTTGTAGTCACGGCCGGGCCGGCGCGCGCCCAGCAGGTATTGCGCGAGGCCTTGGCCAAGGGTGCGGACCGCGCCATCCACCTTGAAGACAACGCCTTTGTCGGCCTGGACGCCGCCAACACTGCCCGCGCCATCGCGGCGGCGATCAAAGATGAAAAATTCGATCTCATCTTCACCGGCCTCCAGTCCGACGATTACGGATTCGCGCAAACCGGCGTGGTGCTGGCCGAGCTGCTGGGCTGGCCGCACGCCACCATCATCATGCAGATCGAGAAGACCGATGGCGGCATCCGCGTCAAGCGCGAGCTCGAAGCCGGCTACTTCCAGTTTGTGGGCATGCCCCTGCCGGCCGTGCTCACCATTCAGTCCGGCATCAACAAATTGCGCTACGCCACGCTAATCGGCATCAAACAGGCGAAAAGTAAACCGCTGCGCAAGGTGGCCCTTGCCGAAGTACAATCCGCCATCGGGCCCAACCTGCAAAAGATCGAACGCCTTTACATTCCGCAGAAAACGAAAAACACCGAATTCCTTGAGGGCTCACCCGCCGAAGTGGCGAAGAAGCTGGTAGAGAAATTACGGAATGAAGCACACGTCCTGTAAAAACTGGGAACCGAGAACTCAAATCTGGAAACTGATTTTCTAAACCACCCGGACCTGAACCCGAGACGAAAATATGTCTGACTCCATCCTCGTAGTCGTCGAACAACGTGAAGGAAAACTGAATCGCGTTTCGTGGGAGACCCTCACCGCCGGGCAGGCCCTGGCTGCCGAGACCGGCTGGACTCTCGAAGCCGCCGTTGCCGGCAGCGGAGTCACAAGCCTGGCCAATGAGATCGCGGGCAAGAAGGTTGCGAAGGTTTATGCGGTGGAGTCCCCGAAACTCGAACCTTACACGCCGGACGCCTTCGCCGTTGCACTTAAGCAATTTATTGCGTCAAAACAACCCAAACTGGTGCTGATGCCGCACACCTATCAGGTACGCGATTTCGTGCCCAAGCTGGCCACCTTGATGGAGCGCACCGCGATCAGCGACTGCATCGGATACAAGAAAGACGGCGACAAACTACTCTTCACTCGCCAGATGTTTCAGGGCAAGCTGGCCGCTGACGTAAGCTTCGCGTGCGATGCGCCCTGGTTCGTCACCTTCCAGAACGGCGCCTTTCGCGGGGACAAGGTCGAAACCGGTGCCGCGCCCGCGCCCGTCGAAAGCGTCAATGTGGAAATTGCTGAAGGCGCTATCCGCAACCAGCCGCAGGAAGTTTTCAAGGAGGCCAAACAGGCGGTGGACCTGACCCAGGCCGAAATCATCGTGTCAGTCGGTCGCGGCATCAAAGAGCAGAAGAATATCGAACTGGCCAAACAGCTGGCCGAGGCCCTCGGTGGCGAGCTGGCGGCTTCGCGTCCTATCTGCGACTCGGGATGGCTGCCCATGGACCGCCAGATCGGGTCCTCCGGACAAACGGTTGCGCCCAAGCTCTATCTCGCGTTGGGCATCAGCGGCGCCATTCAACACATTGTAGGTATGAAGGGCTCGCGTACCATCATCGCCATCAACAAAGACTCCGAAGCCCCGATTTTTGAGATTGCAGATTTTGCTGTGGTTGGCAATCTGTTCGACATTGTGCCGCCGCTGATTGAGGAAGTGAAAAAAGCCAAGGCAGGAGCATAAAATCAGCCACGGATTAACACCGATGGCACGGATTCTAATCCTGGAATTGTCTCATCCGTGAAAATCCGTGTGAATCTGTGGCCCAGTTTCATATATGTTAGTTTTCCGTAAGCCGCTCCCGAACATCGAACGCCCGCAGATGCCGGCCGACGTGGTCATCGTCGGTGGCGGCCCCTCTGGCATGGCCTGCGCCTTGCGGCTCTCGCAGCTGATCGATCAGCACAACGCCAGCCATCCTGATTCTCAGCTCAGCAAGGAAAATATTTACGTGCTCGAAAAGGCGCGCGAGATCGGACAGCACTGCCTTTCCGGCGCGCTGCTTGATCCCCGCTCCATGCGCGAACTTCTCCCGGGATTCGAAAAGGAAGCGCCGCTCGAAGCTGCGGTCACGAAGGAGGCGGTTTACTTCTTCACCCAGTCAGGCAAATTCAAGTTTCCCATCACGCCGCCTCCGCTGCGCGATCACGGCAACTACGTCATCTCGCTCAACCGGTTTGTGAAATGGCTGGGGGGCAAGGTAGAGGAAACGGGAATTACGATTTTCACCGGGTTCGCGGGCTCGGAACTGCTTCTGGACGGCGATCGCGTTACCGGCGTCCGCACCGACGACAAGGGGGTGGACAAGCAGAACCAGCCGAAATCGAATTTTGAACCGGGCTATGATCTGCAGGCCAAGGTTGTGATTCTTGCCGAGGGCACGCGCGGATCGCTGACCAAGCAGCTCATCGCGCGCTTCGCCCTCAGTCGCGACCGCAACCCGCAAACCTACGGACAGGGCATCAAGGAACTATGGGAAGTCCCTGCCGGCCGCATCGCGCCCGGCGAGGTGATCTACACCATGGGCTGGCCGCTGACCACGAAGGAATATGGCGGTGCCTGGATCTACGGCGGAAAAGACAACGTGGTCTCGCTCGGCTTCGTGGTTGGCCTCGACTATCCCGATCCGCGTCTTGATCCCCAGCGCGTCTTGCAGGAGTTCAAGAAGCACCCGTTCGTGGCCAAGCTTCTCGAAGGCGGCAAGATGATCCGTTACGGCGCCAAATCCCTGCCTTACGGCGGCTGGTGGTCGGTTCCGCCGCTGGCCGGCAATGGCTGGATGATCCTTGGTGACTCCGCTGGCTTGCTGAATTCGCAGCGCCTGAAGGGAATTCACCTCGCCATCAAGAGCGGCATGCTGGCTGCCGAAACTGCGTTTGAGGCCCTGAAGAAAGACGATTTCTCCGCAGCCAGTTTAGGCGATTTTCAGCGGCGAGTGGAATCGAGCTGGATCAAAGACGAGCTCTGGAAAGTCCGCAACTTTCACCAGGGCTTCGAGCATGGTTTCTGGCGGGGCATGATCAACGCCGGACTGCAGCAGTTTACCGGCGGCCGCGGCTTGCGGGCCCGCTATCCCTCCACTGCGGGATATCAGCACCTGAAAAAACTCGCCGAGCTGCCTGCGGACGGCGGCGACGAAGCCCACCTGCTCGGTCCGGCCAAAGGCGATGGCAAGTTGACTTTCGACAAGCTCACCGACCTCTACCACTCCGGCACAAAACACGAAGAGGACCAGCCCGCGCACCTCGTCATTCACGACACCGATGTCTGCAACACGCGCTGCATAAAAGAATTTGGCAGCCCGTGCCAGAATTTCTGTCCGGCCAACGTGTACGAGATGGTGGACGACGCCACGCAGCCCAACGGCAAGCGCATCAGCCTGAACCCGTCGAACTGCGTACACTGTAAGACCTGCGACATTGCCGACCCGTACCAGATCATCACCTGGGTCCCGCCCGAGGGTGGCGGCGGGCCGAATTACGACGGCATGTGAGGTGAATGATTCTGGAAGGCTTCATGTGTGCGCCTTGCGGCAGTCTGCAGCAGGTCGAACAAAGCTTCCGTCTTCTCCACAAAAGCAAGCGTATTGAAGTGTAATGGCTCACCAAGCAGTTCTCTTGCGCCTGTAGGGTCAACTGGGTACCGGAAGGCATCGTACGGAATCTCATCAAATGCCCGGACAACTCGTTCGACATCGGCGAACGAACTGAAGATTGGAGGCAGCCAGATGTCGGCGCAATCCAGCAGATCGAAGATATCCTTGACTCCCGGCAGCAGCTTTTTAAGGTCATGATTCTTGAATATCTGCTTGCTGTGTTTTAGAGGGCGTCCTTCTACTAACAAGATGCCGTTTCCAACGAGAAGAATCGCCTTCAGATAAAGTTCGAGCGCATGACGGTAAAGGAAGACGATTGGATGCATATCCATGTCACGACTCTCGTCCGTTTGCCTAAACTCTTTGTAAAGTTGTAGAGCGGCTCGCCGATAGGCTCGGGCGTAGTCAAACAGCAAGCCGCTGTGATGAAAACCAGTTGTATTCAACGCGACTTCCCAAATGACCATGCCCCCCGTGAATTCAGACCAGACTCGCAACTTTCTTTTGGCAGTCATCAAAGCCATCCTTCCCCTGAGCTCCCCAGCACGTTCTAGGCCGCCCAATTCTGCAGCTTCAGCCCGCGCACTCGCCGGAACTCTCGCTCATTGTTGGTGACCAGCGTGAACCCTGACGCCACCGCGTGGGCTGCAATCCAGAGATCGTGGTTTCCAATCATCTCGCCCTTCGCTGCCAACTCAAAGCGGATCGTTCCGTAGGCTTCCGCCGCGGCTTCCGGCAGGGGAAGTGCCGGCAACCACTGGACCAGTTCACGCAACTTCTCCAGCGCAGCCTCCCGCTGCGAACTTTTCGCCGCCCCGTAGATCAGCTCTCCATAGGTGATGACCGAAAGCGCCGCTTCCCCGGGACGGAGCCTGCGGAAGCGTCGCAAAACTGCTTCCGGCCTTTCCTGGCGGATGTAAATGCAAATATTCGTGTCCAGCAGAAAGCGCGGCTCCATCTAAAGCCCCTTGCGCTTCTGCGGGTAATCTTTTCGGCGGTCAACCTCAAGGTCGTCCGGCAACCCAGCCAGCAGATCGAAGGCACGCGCCATGGTCCCGTCCTTCTCCCGCAAGACGATCTCTTTTCCCCGGCGAAAAATCTCGACTTCTTTGCTCTTCACGCGGAACTGCTTCGGCAGCCTCACTGCCTGGCTGTTACCTGAGCGGAATACCTTGGCCGTGCCCATGTCAACCTCCCTGCAAATGTATATACGTAAAGTATACACATTGCCGAAAGCGACCGAAAGGGTTAGTTTGACTAACGCTCCGTTACTCGTGGGGCCGCTGGCGCCAAGGTAGGAATTCTCCTGGCTGGCCGGTCTAGCAATCATTGAGGGAACAATATGCAGCTCACATCCCGCCGCCTTGTCACCGTGGCATCCATTGTGGGTCTGACGCTCTGCGCTTCTGCCCAGCAACCCAACATTCCCACCACCGGATTCGCCGGCCTCGATCAGTACCGGGCCTCTCGCATTGCCGTCTTCACCGACGACTACGGCCAGCTCGCCCGTTATCGCGACGCCAACGCCGCCCTGAATGCGCCCACGCCCGGCGAGAACCGCGTCGTCTTCTTCGGAGATTCCATCACCGACATCTGGAAGCTCGAAGACTATTTCCCCGGCAAGCCCTACCTCAACCGCGGCATTGGCGGGCAGACCACGCCGCAGATGCTGGTGCGCTTCCGTCAGGATGTAATTGACCTGCATCCCAGGGTGGTGGTCATTCTGGCCGGCACCAACGACATTGCCGGAAACACCGGCCCCATGCGCCTGGAAGATATCGAGGCCGACTACGCCTCCATGGCGGAACTGGCGCGGGCCAATCACATTGCGGTGGTGTTTTCCTCCGTCCTGCCGGTGCACAATTACACCCCCAAGTCGCAGGACTTTTTCGCGCAGCGCTCTCCGGAGAAAATCCTGGCGCTCAATCGCTGGCTGAAAGATTATTGCGCCGCCAATGCTCTCGTATATCTGGACTACTTCACGCCCATGGTGGACGACAAGGGGCTGCTAAAACGAGACCTGGCGGAAGACGGACTGCATCCCAACGCCGCCGGCTTCAAGATCATGGCCCCGCTGGCGGAAGCGGCCATCGCCAGGGCCCTGGCGAAGAAGTCTTAATTTGCCTCTTCGGTTCGCCTCGTTCATCTATAATGGAAATCGAGTTTCCGACCGCCCAGCCTTCGGGCATGCCTTGGCTGCGGCGGCGAGGGATGGTTTTTTTTGCGTCCTTTGCGGTTTCCTCGCGCACTTTGTGGTTAAGAGCTTTTGACCGCAAAGACCGCCAAGGTTCACAAAGTCTGCAAAGAGAGGCCAACCCGAGGGTGCAGGTGGAAACGCCCGCGCCTCCCGGCTTCGCAAGAAGCCATTGGAAAGGAAACAGCTGCCGGGATGTTCCCGCCTGTCTGTGCCCTTTCTCAGGTCGTTGGCCAAGGGTCGTTAGTCGCCAGTCAAAATTCATACGATCACGCAGCCCACGACCAAAGACCAACGACGAACGACCAACGACTTGTCTCTTACCGACAAATTCGGCCGCCCTATCACTGATCTGAGGATCTCGGTCACCGATCGCTGCAACTACAAGTGCGTTTACTGCCGTACCGGTAACGAGGGCGCGCTTTACGGCGACCTGCCCTTTGCCGACTATCTGCGAATGGCGCGGGTGCTCGTGGACCTTGGGATCCAGAAAGTCCGCATCACCGGGGGAGAGCCGCTGCTGCGCAAGGGAGTGGTGGATTTCGTCCGTCAGCTGGCCAAGCTACGCACCAGCGATGGAGAAGACCTCGACATCGCGCTGACCACCAACGGCCACCTTCTGGCTGGCATGGCGCAAGCACTGAAGGACGCGGGCTTGCACCGCGTGACCGTCAGCATGGACGCGGTCGATCCCGATCGCTTCGCCCGCATCACGCGCGTGCCTGATGGCTACGACAATGTACTGGCCGGTATCCGGGCATCGCGCCGCGCGGGTCTGTGGCCAGTGAAAGTGAACTGTGTGCTAATGCGCGGCTTCAACGAAGACCAGGTCATTCCCTTCGGCATGTTTGCCCGTGAAGAAGGCGTGGTAGTGCGCTTCATCGAATTCATGCCGCTGGAGGAAGACCGCGTCTGGTCGCCGAACACCGTAGTCACGCTCGATGAGATCCTGCGCCGCATGGGCGAATACCGGCCCCTGGTCGAGATTCCGCACGCCCGCAGCGAAACCGCGCGCCGCTACCACTTCGACGACGGCATCGGAGAAATCGGCATCATCGCGCCCGTATCGCATCCCTTCTGCGGCCACTGCAGCCGCATTCGCATCACCTCCGACGGCAAGATTCGAACGTGCCTGTTTTCCATCTGGGACCACGACCTGCATGGCCAGATGCGCCGCGGTGCTTCAGACGAGGAACTGGTGAAATTCGTTCGCGGCGTGGTTCTGATGAAGGAAGAGCGCCACCATATTGGCGAACCGGATTTTGTGCCCGCGTCGCGAACCATGGTGCACATCGGCGGTTAAGCGGGTTTTGTGGAGGACGGGAGACCTGAATTTTTCTATGGCCGTCTGCGGAGGGATTTCCCCGGAGGTTGTTTAACCCAGTAACATCTCAGCATGAAGCGCCTTCCCCGGATCGGGACCACAGTCTTATTAATCTTTTGCAGCCTGAGCCTGGTGCCGCAATTCGGACCGTCCGCGGTTGCTCCCGCATACCTGGGGTTCGACCGCAACGACTATCCGGGAGACGAAAACCTGAAGTTGCTGCGGCAGACATTCTCTTACGCGGGTTTCTGGCTTAACCGTCCTCCTGGCGAAAAGACCAACTCCTGGACCGGCAAGCGGCAGACAGTACAAGCGGCCGGCTTCGGATTTTTGGTGCTTTTCAACGGAAGGCGCTTCGCCCAGTTGAAAACGGTTTCCAATGCCGGCAGGCTGGGCCAATCCGATGGCCAGATTGCCGTTGCCTCGGCGCGGCGAGAAGGCTTTCCGGAGGGAGCAGTAATCTTCCTCGATCAGGAAGAAGGTGGCCGCATGCTGCCCGCGCAGAAAGCTTACATCTACGCCTGGGTGGACACTGTGGCTGCGGCCGGATTCCGCGCCGGCATTTACTGCTCCGGCATCGCGGCGGAAGAAGATGGCGGCGTGTCTGTTATCACCGCTCAAGATGTGCGTCAAAACTCAGCGGGAAGGAAAATTGCGTACTGGGTAGCGAACGATGCCTGCCCGCCTTCTCCGGGATGCACGCTGCCCAAGCCTCCGCCCAGCCCGGCCGAGAGCGGCATCGACTTCGCGGAAGTGTGGCAGTTTGCGCAATCTCCCAGGAGACGAGACGTTGCCGGCGGGTGTCCGGCCAACTACAACCGCGACGGAAGTTGCTACCCGCCGGGAGTCGATCTCCACCAGCACTTATATTTGGATCTGAATACCGCGGCCAGCGCCGATCCTTCGCACGGAAGAACCCGCTGATGCATTAGAATATAGGCGAACCCCTATGGCCGACCGTAGTTTCACCCTTGATGAAGCCCAAAGTCTTCTGCCCGTTCTGGAATCCCTTCTGCGCACTGCGATTGATGGCAAGAAGCTGATCGAAACCGTCGATGCCGAACTCCAGGAACTCGCCCACCGGGTCTTCCTCAGTGGCGGGTTGCTGGTGAACATCATTCAAGTGGCGCGGCGCAAAGCGGAGCGCGAGAAGACCATCCAGCTCGTGAAAGACACGCTCGCCGAAATCGACGCCACCGGAGTGCAGGTCAAAGACCTTGATATTGGATTGCTGGACTTCCCCTGCCACGTGGAAGGTCGCACCGTTTTGTTGTGCTGGAAGCTGGGTGAGAAGGGAATCACCCACTGGCATGACACCAACGAAGGCTTTGCCGGCCGCAAGCCCATGAACGAGAAAATTGCGAAGGCGAAAAGGGCCAACTAGTCGTCGGTCGTCAGACCTCGGGCCTCAGACCTCTCCAAGACCTCGGCGGTTGATTCTTTCGGCTGAAGTCCGACGGCCGAGGGCTGACGCCCGCTCTAAGGTTCTTCCCCCTCGTTCCACCGCGGCGTGAAGGAAGAATTCACCAGCCAACGGACCGGCCCCAACAGCGAGGCGATGGCCGCGTCCATGTGCCTGAAGTCGATGTGGGCCACATCGTCGCAGGGCTGGTGGTAGTCGCTATGCAGTCCGTAGCTCGAAACGGTCTGGGCCACCAGACCCTTCTTCGCCAGGACGTAATTGTCGGAGCGCGCGAAAAAATTCTGCTGAGGATGAGGGTCGCCGACCAGTTTGGCACCACGCGCCGCTAGCGTAGGCCCGAGGTTTGAGCGCTCCCATCCGGTGAGCCACACGGTGTCCGATTTCACTGCTGGATCGGCGCGTCCCAGCATTTCGAATTCGAGGTTGACGGCTATTTGCTTCAGAGGTACCGGGGGATGTTGCAGGAAGAATGTTGACCCTTGCCCGCCAGTTTCCTCGCTGCCGAACAGGGCGAAGATCACGGTGCGCCCGGGCTTTCGCCCGCTTCCCAGAATGCGTGCAAGTTCGAGCACGGTTGTCGTGCCCGATGCATCGTCGTCAGCGCCGTTATAGATATCATCTCCATTCACCGCCGGACCGATTCCCAGATGGTCTAGATGCGCCGAGAGCAATACCGCCGTGGATTGTAATTTGGGATCCCGGCCCCGCAGAATGCCGATCGCATTCCAGGTATATTTCTTCTCCGCGGTTGAGGGGCCATCGAAGGTCAGCCCCGTGTTCTCCGGGAGCGCCTCGAGCGCGGCAGTCGCTTCGGGGCTTGCTTCCAGCAGGTTGAACTCATTTTCCAGGCCGGAGGCCTCTGGCCCTTCCAGTTTCACAGGGAGCGTGGGCAGCTGGGGCGCGAGCTGGAACTGGGCGGCGCGTTCCGCAGTGTCAGCGATGATTGCGGCGACCGCTCCTTTTGCGGCCAGCGCGGAAGCCTTCCTCCGCTGCTGGCGCCGGTCGTTTCCCAGGATTAGGACCACCGTGCCTGAGGTCTGCGGATCGTCTTCGTCAACGTTGATGACGCGCAATGGGCCCGAGAAGTGGGCTTGCGCGAGATAGAGCGCCGCAAACTCCCTCCCGCAGGTCCAGGTAACCTTTTCTCCTCCGGTGCCGGGTTTCACAAAGGTGACTTGCGGGGGCGCGGTAAATCTTTCTTGCAGCAGTGCCGCCCGCTGCAGATAACCACCGTCGTCCCCGGCCGGAGCAATGCCGTACGCGCGTAGTTGCGAGGCCACATAGGTCGCTGCCAACAGTTCGTCCGTCGTGGCGCTGCCTCGTCCGCGTAGCGCGTCAGAGGCCAGAAATTCCATGTTCGCACGAACGCAGGCTGCGCACAGTCGAGGAGGGAGCGGGGAAACGTGTGCCCGTGCCCGCTGCAATTTGTTACCGGGCGGCGGGGCAAGGCCGCCCTGTCCAACCGATCCCGCCGAAAGATATATCGAGAAAGAGGCAAAGCAAAGAAAAACAGGGAGAGCGAGTCTTTTCATTCCGTAGTTTCAGCCTCGGGCCTGGCCGTACCGAAAAAAGCTGAGAGCAGATTAGCAGGCCTCGGCGCCGAGTGGTTGAGAGAATGCCCTGCACCGGTTGCCTGGCTATATGGGGCTTCGGTAACTGAGTTTCGCCACAGACTTTAGTGCACTCGGAAGTACACCCGCTCATTCTCGCAAAAACCTGGTCTGCTACAATTCTTTTTAGCCACTCGGAGCGGACAGTGCGGGGAAAAGTACGTCTGCCGGGACCTTTTCAACATGCCTTCTTTCGAACGGAAACTCCGTCTTCTGGCTATTCTTGTTGCGCTGTTCCTGCTGGCCCTGGCGGCTGGTTGCCGCGGCTTCTTCGTTAACCCCACCCTGACCTCGATCGCCGTGACGCCTTCGTCGGTGTCGCTCATTCAAGGGCAAACCCGGCAGTTGTCGGCGACCGGCACCTACGCCGCAGACAACAGCACCAAGGATCTTACTGGAAGCGTTGACTGGACCACCTCCGATTCGACGGTAGCGACAGTGAGCCAAGGTGGTTTGGTGACCGCAGCCGCGGCCATTACCAACCCTCCCGGCACTGCCACCATTACTGCCACTTCCGGAGCGATCACGGGCACGTCCACGATCACGGTAAATACAGGTCCGTTACTGTCTATAGCCCTCACGGCTTCCACCCTAAACCCAACCGCCGGCTCCACCTTCACTTTGACCGCGCAGGGAACATTTTCCGGAAGCAGCCAGGCCCAGGACGTCACCAGTCAGGTGACGTGGAACAATGACAACACCACCGCCGTAAGTCTGAGCCAGGGGAGCGGAAGCGCGACCGCGAATACCGGCACCTCAGGCCAGATCGCCCACATTTTTGCCACGCTGAATGGCATCAACAGCAATACCCTGACGATCACCGTGCAATGACCGCCATCCGATGTATCGGAATCTGCACCGGGGGCGGCGACGCACCCGGCCTCAACGCCGTCATTCGTGCGGTGGTGAAGTGCGCCTTCCTGAAGTATAGGTGGAAGGTCATTGGCATCCCGGATGGTTTCGATGGACTGATCTGGCCGGAGAAATCCTACGAGCTCAAGCTCAAGGACGTAGCCGGTATTCTGCCTCGCGGCGGCACCATCCTGGGCACCACCAATCGCGGCAACCCCTTCCGATATTGCACGGTTGAGAACGGCCAGGAGGTCATCCGCGATATTTCCGATACCGTGATCGGCAACGCCCGAAAGCTGGGCATCGACGCCGTGGTCAGCATCGGTGGCGACGGCTCGCAGACCATCGCCCTGGAACTTTTCCGCAAGGGCATGCAGATCGTCGGCGTGCCTAAGACGATTGACAACGATCTTTCAGCCACGGAAGTCACCTTCGGCTTTGACACCGCCGTTACTACCGCCACCGATGCGGTGGACAAGATCCATACCACAGCCGAGTCGCATCACAGGATCATGGTGGTGGAAGTCATGGGACGAGACGCCGGCTGGATCGCCATCCAGGCCGGCATTGCCGGCGGCGCCCACGTCATTCTCATTCCCGAAATTCCATTCACCGTCGAAAACGTCTGCCGGTTTGTCCGGGCGCGCGAGGGCTATGGCAAGCGCTTCACCATCGTGGTGGTAGCGGAAGGCGTCAAGCTTCCTCCGGAGTTGAAGAACAACCGGCGTGTCGGATCGGTGGGCAACCTGATCGGCAGTGCCATTGCCGCCTGCGCCGACAAGGAAGTGCGCGTCAGTGTGCTGGGTCACATTCAACGCGGCGGCACGCCCACCCCTTTCGATCGCATCCTGGCCACTCGCTTTGGCGTCTCCGCAGTCGATCTGATTGCCCAGGGCGGGTTTGGCAAGATGGTGTGTTTGCGCTGCGCGCGGGTTGAAGCAGTAGATATTGCCGAGGCCATTGGCCGCCTGAAGACGGTCGACCCCAACGGTCAATTCGTGCAGACCGCCAAGGCCATTGGTATTTCCTTCGGGGACTCCAGTCCTCAGGCGTAGTCTGGGAAAGAAAGTCGTGGCTCGAGCCTCGTGGAAATTTTGACGCCGTGACATTCCGCCGCCCATTTTTCGTATGCTGCTGCTCTCTCTTTCTGCTGGCGGGTGTAGCCCTGCTCGACGGCTGCAGCCGTGGCAAGAGCGGCAGCAAAGAGATGGCTTACGTGTCTGCCCCGCAGGCCTTTCTGCGTGACCAGGTGGCCGCGGTTTACAACAAGGCCGGAAGCGTAAAGAACGGCGAGGCGGTGCAGATACTCGCGCGAGACCGCCGTTTTGCCCGGGTCCGCACCTCCAGCGGCGCCGAGGGATGGCTGGAGCAGCGTTACCTGGTAAGTCAGGAAACCTTTGACGCCTTCCAGAAACTGGCGGAGCAGACGCGCAATGATCCCGTCCAGGCAACTGCCATTGCCCACAACCAGAGCAACATCCATCTGGAGCCGCAGCGTGATGCTGAACATCTCTACCAGATGGACCAGGGGGCCAAGGTGTCGCTGCTGAAGCGCGCCAGCAGCGAGAGAATCCTGCCCGGCGCACCGGCCCGGCCGGCCAGCGCCGGGAAAGAAGGAACGACCCCGCCCGCCCCGCCACCCATGGAAGACTGGTGGCTGGTCCGCGATGAACCGGGACATGTGGGTTGGGTGCTGGGGCGCATGCTGGATGTGGACGTGCCGCTCGAGATCGCCCAGTATTCCGAGGGCCAGCGCTTGGTGGCGTCATTCGTGCTCGACCACGTCCGCGACGGCGAGAACCAGGTACCGCAGTACCTGGTGCTGTTCACCGAAAACAAAGATGGCATGCCCTTCGACTACAACCAGATCCGGGTCTTCACCTGGAACGTCAAAAAGCATCGTTACGAAACCGCCTATCGCGAGCGCAATCTCAACGGCGTGCTGCCGGTGACCGTCTCGCATGAAAGTTTCGATAAAGAAGGCGATCTGCCGGTCTTCGTGGTTCGCGTCAAAGATGACGCCGGAACCCTGATCGAACGCAAATACAAGCTGAACACACCCCTCGTGCGGCGCGTTCTGGCGCCGGGAGAGCAGAAAAAAGACGTTGCCGGTCGTCAGTCACCAGTCCTCAGGAAGAGAGTGAAGAAGAAAGCCAAGCGCTGAAGTCATAACCGGGAACGTTGACTGACAACTGACAACCGAAATCTGGCAACTATTCCATCATCACAATCGTGGGCAGCGGAGGCACCGGCGTGCCTTCGTCCAAGGCACGCTGCCACGCCGAAATCGAGCTCAGCAAGAGCGCTGAATTGATGCCGCCGAAGTTTTCCGGATAGCGGGAGAGATTTCGAAACGCCCGCCTCAGCACGGAGCGCGCCCCCACGGAATTCCCATTTCCATGGTGGTAAAGCGCAACCGCGACCTGAATCAATCCCTGCAGAAATTTCTTCTCGGCAGCGGGGGCGGCTCGCCAGACGTCCTCCAAAGCTTCATGCGCGGCGAAGAAGGCGGCATGGTTGAACAGTTCGACTCCCTGCCGATAGTGCGCGGAATCCACGCTGCATTGTGGCACAGGAGCTCGGCCCCCCATCGTTTCAAAATATAAGAATTCATAGTCGAAATCCTGAGAGACATACATTTTTCAGTATCAGACAACAAAGCGTCATCACAACTGCCTGAAAACATTGTGTGTTATAGGAACTTAATGTTGGAATCTGAGTTGCTTCGATATGTCCAGTAGTGTCTGTCGTCATGTTATGTTTTTTCCGGGTTTTCCAGGCTGTAAGCCCAGGATTTTCGTGTTGAGGAGAATGAGTATGTATCGATTCGTTTATACCTTAAGAGCTTTTACAATCGCGCTGGCGTTGCTGGGTCTGCTGATGCTGGGCGCTGGAACGGCGTACGGTCAGACCGTTAGCGGCAACATCGTGGGCACCGTGACCGATTCTTCCGGTGCCGCTGTAGTCAACGCCGACGTGACCGCGACCAATATCGCCACCGGCGTATCCGCTGCGGGCAAGACCAACGGAACCGGCGAATACCGCTTCGACAACCTGCTGGCCGGAACCTACAGGATCGCCGTGAAGTCGAGCGGTTTCCGAACCACAACGGTCACCGCAGAAATACTACTCAACCAGACCGGTACGGCGAACGTGACCTTGTCTCCAGGCGCATCCACCGAGACGGTAGAGGTCTCTGGTGAGGCGCCGCTCCTTGATACCACAACGGCGCAGCTGCAAACCACTTACCAGGAAAAGCAGTTGCTGGATTTGCCGACCACTGGTTTGGGAGTCTCCCCGAACGGACAGAATCTCGGCGTGATCAATCTGTCCTTGCTGGATGCCGGGGTGGGCAGCACTGGAGGCCTGGGCGCCGGAACCGGCCCTTCAGTGGGTGGCCAACGTCCGCGCAACAACAATTTCACAGTAGAGGGTGTAGATAACAACGATAAAGGCGTCACCGGTCCTCTCATTTATGTGCCCCAGGATGCGGTTGCCAACTTCTCGGTGCTGCAAAACCAGTTCAACTCCGAGTTCGGCCACTCCACCGGCGGCCAGTTCAGCATTACGGTGCAAAGCGGAACCAACAGCTTTCACGGTCGAGCGTACGAATATTTCCAGAACCGCAATCTAAACGCGGTCGATCAGTCGCTGGCCAACCAGGGTGTTTTCACCAACCCCCGTTACGACAGCAACCGGTTTGGCGGACAGGTGGGCGGTCCCATCTTCAAAAACAAGCTCTTCTTCTTCGTGAACTACGAATACAACCCCGTCGGCCAGTCGGCCTCGCCGGGGTCGCCCCTGTACGCACCGACCGCCGCTGGGTACAGCCAACTCCTGGCAATTTCCGGGGTTTCCGCAGCCAACGTAAATGCGTTAAAGCAATTCGTTGTTGCCCCCACGTCCTGTGCCGGACAAAGCGGCTGTCCAACGCCCACTGTTAGCGGGACACCTATTGAAGTCGGGAATTTCCAGGTTGTGGCGCCGAACTTTGTGAACTACCGAGCGTTGACGACTTCGATGGATTACAACCTCAGCGACAGGGATCAGATCCGTGGCCGGTATCTCTACAACAAGAACGCGTCCATCGACTTTGGTACTCCCGGTGTAACGCTGCCGATTTTCTATACTCCCTTGACCATTCCGTACCACCTAGTCTCGCTGAGCGAGTACCACACGTTTTCGCCTTCAGTAACCAATGAGCTGCGGGTTGGCTTTAATCGCACCGGCTTTAACTTCATCGTTCCTAATCTCACATTCCTGCCCACCCTCGATGCATTTCCTAACATCACCATCGACCAGTTGGGGGGAATCAACATCGGGCCCGATCCCAATGCGCCCCAATCCTCCATCCAGAACCTTTACCAGGCCGTGGACAACGTTACCTGGGTCAAGGGAAACCATACCTTGAAGTTTGGAGTTGAAGGCCGCAAGGCGATCTCGCCGCAGGTGTTCATCCAGCGGTCACGCGGCGATTACGAGTATGCTACGTTGAGTGCCTTTGCGCTGGATCAGGTGCCCGATGGCGGGACCAATGAGCGTAGCTTTGGCAGTGTGGGGTACTCGGGAGACAACTACGGAATCTTCTGGTATGGCAATGATACCTGGAAGGTGCGCCCTAACCTCAGCATCAATCTCGGGTTGCGTTACGAGTATGTCAGCACGCCCTTCGGCTGGACCCAGCAAAAGTTGAATAGCGTTTCTGACGTGCCGGGGCTGATCACTTTCGGCTCACCGAAAGCGCCCACGGCGGACTTCATGCCTCGCGTTGGCTTCGCTTTCTCGCCCGGTTCGAGCGGTAACACCTCCATTCGTGGTGGCTTTGGCATGGGCTACGATGTGCTGTATGACAACATCGGCACCCTTTCCCGGCCCCCGCAGATCGGGGCCACGGATGATTGTCCAAAGAATTGCGCCAACCCATTTCTGGCCAATGGCGGCATCCCGCCCCAGCCGGGAGTGAGTGGAATCACGGTGTTGGATCCAGCGACTGCACGTTTGAGCACGTCCGCCTTCCTGCCCAACAACGTGAAGTATCCGAAAGCTCTTTCCTGGAACCTGGGGGTGCAGCACACGTTTAGGTCAAATTACACGGCCGAGGTTCGCTATGTCGGGACCCGAGGCGAGGATCTGAACGTGCAGAATCGGCTCAATATCATCCCGATTGTCAATCCTAGCCACTTCCTCCCAACCTTCGTGAACGCGCCGGATGCCAGTTGCGCTACCACAGGATGCGCAGCCCTGGACTCAAAGACTCTCACGCTGGACAGCTTGGTCACTGAAGAAGTCAACCTCGGCTTTATGGATCCGAGGTACATAAACGCGGGTTTCGGTGTCGATATCAACAACTTCGCTGAAATCGTCGGGTTCATGCCGTGGGGATCATCGACTTACCATGGCTTGCAGAGCCAGTTGAATCGCCGCTTCTCCAACGGCTTACAATTCCAGGTCGCTTACACCTTCAGCCACAACATTGACAACAGCACCGCAGACGTCTTCTCCACTGTAATCGCCCCACGTCGTCCGCAGGATTTCCGCAACCTGCCGGCGGAACGTGGCAACTCGGTCCTTGATCATCGGCACCGGTTCACTCTTTCGGCCGTCTACGACATGCCCTTCAACAAAAACAGTTCCAGTTGGTGGAAGCGCAACCTTCTGGGTAACTATGAAATCGCTCCGGTGTACACCTGGGAATCGGGTCAATGGGGTACGGTGCAGAGTGGCGTAGACGCAAACCTCAATACCGATGGAGCGGGAGACCGGGCCATCATCAATGCTGGTGGGGCAAGCGGCATAGGCAGCGATGTTCTTCAACTGTGCAACAGCAGCCTTCCGGCTGGCCACCTTTGCAACGGCGACCCCGACGACACTTTCGACCCCAGTCCTTTTGTCGTGGGATACGCGGCGGTGAATCCTAATGCGAAATACATCGTCGCCGGTCCCGGTGCGCTGGCCAACGTCGGTCGAAGCACTATCACGACGCCCCCGATCAACAACTGGGATATAACCCTGGTCAAGCACATCGCTGTTACTGAGCGCATGCACGTCGAACTGATGGCAGGCTTCCTGAATGCGTTCAACCATCCGCAATTCACCACTGGATCGGTCAACCAGGCTAACTCGATCAGCGTCACCGGTCAGGGTCAGAGAAACTTCCTGATTCCGAGCGCGGGCAACTTCGAGAACGCCCGGTTGAGCTTCCCGAGCAACGCACGCCAAACGCAGCTCGGCCTGAAGTTCACGTTCTAACCGACTAAACGCGATCAACTCACGTACGGGGCCGATCCGGCCCCGTTTTTTCTTGCCTTTGTGGCTCCTGCCTGGGGAGTGTCATCAAGCGATGCTGGCTATGGCCTTTTGTATTTCCTCGATCTACAACTCCGTAGGTGTGACTAAAGTACTGCTGTCTTTGTTGATTCCGCTAGTCAGCTAAGTCTCGCCGAATTAAATACTTCACATAGACATCCTGACTGGCTGATCAATTGCCAATACGACCATGCAGCGGCCTGTCGTAAAGTGGCAGTAGCGACGTGTTTTCTCGGCCAGCAATAATTTCCTGGCATTCGTGGTCCGCGCCGCGGACGAGTTGGCGAGAGCTGAGCGCAGCGGTAAGCCAGACGACTCGCGAACGACTTGATGAATCGAGGAGAGAAACCAATGCAGAGCTTAAGACTTTTTTGGGGAAGCATCCTGACGATGCTGCTGTGCGCCACGCTATCGCTGGCCCAGACCGGTTCGATTCAAGGCACCATCACCGACTCTGCGGGTGCAGTCGTTTCGGGCGCGGAAATCACCGTCCGGAACCTGGGTTCGAACGCCATGCGCACCGCGACCAGCAGCGGCACGGGGGCTTACAGTGTCCCGAATCTCGTTGTGGGGCAGTATGAAGTCACTGTGAAGATGGCAAGCTTCAAGACATTTCATGCCTCCGATCTCACGTTGACAGTCGCCGAGACGCTTTCTGTGAATGTGCAATTGGAGCCGGGTGCTGTCAGCGAGGAAGTCCAGGTCCGGGCTGATCAGATCCCGGACATCGATCTCGAGACCTCCCAGGTCAGTAACCTGGTTGACCAGGCGAGGATGCAAAACCTGCCCCTGGTTACCCGTGATCCCTATGAGCTTGTATTGCTCTCTCCGGGTACGGTTCAGACCAACAGCCGGTTGGGCGGGGTTTCAGTGAATGGTTCGCGCGAACGCAACAATGATTTCCTTCTGGATGGAGTGGACAACAACGACGCATCCGTCCCTGGCGGGCTCGGTGGAATCGCGTCACTGAATCCTGACGCGACCGAAGAGTTCCGGGTCATCACCAACAACTTCATGCCGGAATACGGGCGCAACAATGGCGCGATTGTGGACATTGTCACCAAGAGCGGTACCAACGAACTTCATGGTAGCGCCTACTGGTTTGGACGTTACAACGCGCTGGGAGCGCGCGACTACTTCAATCATTTGAATGATGACGGCAGCGTTCAACCCATGAATCCGTACGTGCGCAACGACTTTGGTTTTTCCGTGGGCGGACCGATCGTCAAGAACAAGACCTTCTTCTTCGTCAACAACGAGTGGCACCGTTTCCGCACCACGCTGACCAATGACACGATTGTGCCCACGGCTGCGTTCAAGACCGGGGTGTTTACCTACAACGGACTTAACGTTGACATAGCCAACCCGGCTTCCCCGAACAACCCCCTCGGCCTGACGCTCGATCCAACCCTGGCCAGCATTCTCGCGCTGTATCCTAATCCGAACGGACCCGCGGTGGACGATGTACGCGGCCAGTATTTTTTCCCATCCACCTCCGCCTATAACGACTGGAACCTGACCACCAAGATCGATCACCACATTACTGACCGGGAGCTGCTCTCCCTGCGCTACGCCTATAACTCGGGCAGCGATCCCAATGGCTCGCATAGTGATTTCCTGCCGGGCCTGGATGCGGTCGGGGTGAAGTTCCAGTCCCAAAACCTTGGAGCCACGCTTACGTCCACTTTGCGGCCTACCTTGGTGAATGAGGCGAAATTCGGCTTCAATCGCAGCGCTGTGCCCTTTACTTGCGGCGGGCTTGATGTCTTGAACAGCGTCGGTGCCCGGGATCGCTTCGGCCGCGGGCGCGACTACTATCTACCGGGTAGTATCGGCGGTTTTGGTTGCATCACTCTGGTGGACTCTGACGAACAAGCGCGGCTCGCGGGTACCTGGACGTTCGCCGACAACCTGTCCTGGGTCAAAGGGGCGCACACCATGAAGATGGGCGCCGATTTTCGCATCATCTTCGATGACGGCTCCGACAATTTCTTCTCTCGCGACCAACTCACCTTCAGTGGGTTTACCAATTTCGGACAACCGTTCATCGACATTGACCCGTCCACGCCTTGCGATCCGAACACCGGTGCGGGTTGCGACGGTCCCAGCACGCTGCAGGACATGGCGTCCATGCTATTCGGCATAGCGGACACAGAATCGCAGGCCCAATTCTTCGATAAGACACAAACCAGGAAGGCGACTGATTTCCGCCAATTCCGCCAGCATGAGTATGGTTTTTACTTTCAGGACAGCTGGAAGGCACGACAAAACCTCACCGTCAATCTGGGCGCACGTTACCAGTTTAACGGTGTACCCTACGAAGTGAACGGAAACCTGTCAAATCTCTACGTGCCTGCGAACGGACCTGCCCCGCTCACTTTCCAGCTGGCGGGTCCAGGTTCGGGAAGGCTGCTCTACAACAACGACTTCAGCAACTTTGAACCCAGGGTGGGTTTCTCCTGGGATCCTTTCAATCACGGCAAGACCTCAATCCGCGGCGCCTACGGTATTTTTCATGACCGCGTGTTCGGGAACTTGTTCGGCAACGCCAAGGGCAGCCCGCCGTTCCAGGCAACGTACTCGAACATTGCTTTTGACGTTCCCGGAAATCTTCCTCTCCCCGGCGACCAGCCAACCTCGGCGACCGTTCAGGATGGCGCCTCTATTGCTCCGACTCTGTTTGACCCGCACCTCCGCATGCCTTACAGCCAAAACTGGAATTTCGGAGTGCAACACTCTCTTTACGGCGTGACCATGGAGGTAAACTATGTCGGTACCAGGGGAGTGCACTTGATCCGGGCAGTGGATGGAAATCCGCCTGACCCGCAACGCGTGCAACAACTCATTGCCATGGGAGTTGACCCTGTCGATTTGCAGTTCGCAGCCCTCTACGTGGGCGCAGAATTTTTTGGCCTGCCCTTCGACGCGGCCCACAACAGTGCATTCGCCGCCAATTTCTCGGGGGGCGGCGCTGCCCTCAATCGATCCATTGGAAACTCCACCTACAACGGGCTTCAAGTCAACCTTACCAAACGGTTTGCGCGCGGCTTCCAGATCCAGGGAGCCTATACCTGGTCGCACACTATCGATGATGCCCCAGATCCCATTGACCCCGCGGAAAACAACCGGGTCTTTCCCCGGAACTCATACGCCATCGGCAACGAGCGTGGCAATTCCGATTATGATTTGCGGCATCGGCTGGTGGTCAACTATTCATGGGAGCTGCCTTTTGGCAAAGGCAAGGGGTTTGCCAACAGCGGCTTCGTTGGGAAAGTGCTGGAGGGTTGGCAGTTGTCCGGAGTTACCAGCGCCCAGAGCGGGCATCCCTACGACATTTTCTATGGTGGCATCGATTCTGAACACACTGGTCTGACATCGAGGGCGAACCTGAATGGCGATCCGTCGCTTCCCTCCGGTCATCCCAAGACGCAGACTGGACCGCCAGTGTCAGCCTTCGGTCCCCCTGATGTAATTAATGGACTTCCCGGTACCGTCGGCAGAAATCACTTTAACGGGCCCGGTTTCTACAACTGGGACACATCAGTTTCCAAGAACACGAGCCTGGGTGAGCGCTTCAAACTGGAGACTCGTTTTGAGTTCTACAACGTCTTCAACCGTGTGAATTTCGATCAGCCCGGCAACCTGGTGATCGATCCTGGAACCTTCGGATTTTCGACCGCAACGGTCAGCCAATCTGACGGGACTACTTCAGCCCGGCAGCTTCAGTTCGCGATGAAGCTCAAGTTCTAAAGCTCGTGGTGAAGCTTGACCCAGCCGCCTGCGGCCAGACCGCGGGCGGTTTTTTGCGCACAGGAGCAGGCCCAGGTGCGTTTTTCCCGTTGGCAGTGAGGACTATCTTCCCAAAATCGTGTAATGCGAACTGGCGGCCATGAAAAATATCATGGGCACCGACAGGAAGAAATTCATGCGCGAGGCCAGAAACGCCTGCCGCGCCATGACTGCCGCATTGGCTGGAGGCGTGCCCGCCAGAGTCCCGCGGATGATCATCTTGTTGTTGCGCCAGATGATTCCCCAGACGTTAAACAGCATAATGAATCCCAGCCCGCCGCCGATGCCGATCGAGAGCACGTGGTTATCGTCCTGGCCCACCGGCGTGTAGTTCACGAACAGCCAACCGGCGACGCACACCAGCACCGCCGTGATCACGCCCAATACATATCCGCTGGGCGTTTTTGAAATCACGAAATAGAGGATCATGGATGTTGCCACCCAGATCAGCAGGAAGAGTCCGATAGTGCTGCCGGCGCCGACTCCCATGCGATGCGCATCAGCGGCGACGTAAATTTGGGACCAGTACCAAAAGCCCATGAACACGGTCAGCATGGCACTCCAGCGGAAGAGTTGCAATGCGGGCATGGTCATGTATTGCAGGACCTTGGGTTTGCTGGCCGCGTCCAGTTGCTTCATGAAGGGCACGTTCACCAGGTTGAAGAAGTAGAGCAGTCCCACCCAGGTGATGCCCGCCAGCAGGTGGACCCAGCGCAGCAGGAAGGCGAGCGCCTCGGTGCCGGTGTGAGTGGGCATGACAAACAGAGCGATCGCATGATGCATACATGACTCCCGAAGCTCAGAATGAGCACGGCAGCTCTTTTCGACTGCGGCTGCTCTTGAAGGCGAGAATGGTTGCACTTTGTGGTGGTGATGTCAATCGGGCTTTGCCTGATTTTGCGGCCCACGCGGCCAAGGGTTGACCTCGCCTGAATGGGTTCAAAAATCCTACACCGCAGAGTTCGCAAAGAGGCGTTGTAGCCGGAGACCATCCAGAACCCGGCAGCTTGAAATGCGGGCAGCAACGCCGTATCGTACAGATGCCCGCCAGTCAGCGTTGCGTTCGAGCGTACCGAGGTTCGCGCCCTGAAGGCGCTGGCTGTTTATCCCTAATTCTTGCGGCGCTGCCCGCCGCCAGGAGCAGTGCAGTACAGACCTGACCGTTCAGAGCGTTGCCGTCAGGACTAAGGAGATCGGTGATGGAAAATAAGCCGCCGCAAAACATCCAGGACACCTTCCTCAATACCGCACGCAAGGAGCGAACCAGCATCACCATCTACCTGCTGAGCGGTGTCAAACTCACGGGCCGCATCCGCTCCTTCGACAAGTATTCCGTCGTGCTCGAAACCAACAATCAGGAACAACTGATCTTCAAACATGCCATCTCCACCATCGCCATGGGAAAGACCTTGCACAGCCATGGGGAGAGGCCGACGGTCCTGGCGGCATCGGCGGGGGCGCCGACAACGAGTGCGGAAGCGGCGGCGATGCCGCGTCCCTCCGGGACAGAGGGCTGAAGGGCCGTCGCTGATGGCCTAGCGCCGAGTCAGACAAATTGAGCAGTCCAAAATCCAGATCCTTCCGTACGACCAGCGGTGGTAAAACCCGCGACGCAGGGCGTGTCCCGGCGGCAAACGGGAGCCGTGTGCCCCGGGAGCGTGCGTTTCTCATCGGCCTTGACCTGCGAACCCGTTCCCGCGGGCCGGCATCTCCCAGGGCC
>JBARIF010000788.1:0-19936 GCA_049799615.1 Terriglobales bacterium | reverse complement strand
AGCACTACTTATTTTCCCCGCAAGCAAGAAATAGCGGCGCTTCGCTCCGCCGGGCGGGTGAGGGCACCCGCCTCTACGGGGGCGGCTACGCTTCTACTTTTCTCAGCTGGAACTTGCGGGTGGCGGTGCGGCCGGAGTAGCTGGCCTGCACCAGGACGGATGAATCCGGCAGGGAGGATTCATCGACTTCGATCTTCATCTCCGTGTCGCCGGCGGGATCGGTGACCATCTGGGCATAGAAGGGCGCGGCGTCGGGGCGGGCGAAGCGGACGGTCAGGCGCGCACCGGGGACGCCGGAGCCGCTCTCGGTCACCCGCAGCCGCATGGTCAGATTGCGGTCGGCGTGAACGGAATTGGCGTTCAGCCACTGCACGTCAAGCTCCTTGACGGCGGCCAGGGTCTCTGGGGTCTCACGCTTGTCCAGGATCTCGTCGAGGCGGCCATCACGGATGGCATCGAGCACAAGCCGATGCTGGTCGCGCAGGCCGTGCTCTTTTTGCTGGTCGGTAAAACCGCCCGCCAGCTTGTCTCCGTACGGGGTCGCACGCTTGCCGATACAGCGACCGCGCACAAAGACCTGGGTTTGGAGAAGAAGCTCGCTTTCACGGGCCTCGCTCTGCACGTGGTACACGGTGTCGCCTTGCTTAATGTCCGTGTTAAAGCCAAAGATCATGTTCTTTTGTACACCGTCGCGAAAGAGATCGAGCCTATCGATAAAAAGGTTTTAACCAGGCCGTAACAAAAGCGGCCGGTCGCTTGACACCACCAATAACGAAATCTAATCTAGAATGTTTACTTAACGCTTGGCGCGAATTATATATAGCTCTCCCATGCCCGACAATTACTTCGCCCGCTACCTGCCATTACTGATTCACTTCCTGGTCGCGGGAGCCCTCGCGGGCGCCATCGTGCTGCTTTCCTGGTTGATCGGGTACCGGCGTCCTACCCGGGCCAAAATGTCGCCCTATGAGTGTGGCATGACCCCTATCGGAGACGCCAGGGAGCGCTTCTCGGTCAAATTCTACCTGGTGGGGATGCTCTTCATTCTATTTGATATTGAAGCCATATTTCTTTATCCCTGGGCCGTGATTTTGCGCGATCTCAAGATGTTTGGTTTCTGGGAGATGCTGGTTTATATCGGCATCATGCTGGTGGGCTTCTTCTATGTGTGGAAAAAGGGCGCGCTGGACTGGGGCAAGCCGTCGGCCCGGCGAGGCGAAGTCTGATGCCGCTGTCACCTGCCATCACCGATCTGGAGCAACTGAAGAACCACCCGGCCATCGCCAAGTTGAGGGCGTGGAATCCCGCTGCGGTTGAAGGCGCCAAGTTCGATCGCGACGAGATGAGCATTTACGTGGAGCGATCGTTAATCCGTGATGCTTGTGACCTGCTGCGCCAGGACGAGGACTGTCCCTTCAATTACCTCGCCGACATCACCTGTGTGGATTGGTTTCCTTCGGAGCCGCGCTTCGAGGTCATCTATCATCTGCTCTCGATTTCGAAGAAGGAGCGGGTGCGTTTGAAGGTGCGGCTGGATGGCAGTAGCCCGGCGCTCGATTCCGTGACCGCGGTCTGGCCTGCCGCTAACTATTTCGAGCGCGAGGTCTTCGACCTGTTCGGAGTGCGCTTCGCCGGCCATCCCTACCTCCGGCGGTTGCTGATGCCGGAGGACTGGGAAGGATATCCGCTGCGCAAGGACTATCCGGTGGAGGGCTACCGCTAGAAGTCGCCATGGCTCATCTCTCCCCAGCGCCCGCGCTCGAACCCGGTCAGGACCGCACCATGATCCTGAACATGGGCCCGCATCACCCGTCCACGCACGGCGTGTTGCGGCTGCTGCTTGAAATCGATGGCGAAAATATTGTGCGCATCATGCCCGACATCGGGTACCTGCACACCGGGATCGAAAAAACCTGCGAGGCCAAGTTCTACCAGCAGGTGGTGCCGCTGACCGACCGCATCGATTATCTTTGCCCCCTAACCAACAATCTTTGCTACGTGTTGGCGGTGGAAAAACTGTTGGGACTGGAGATCCCACCCAAGGCGCAATGGATGCGGGTAATGTTGAATGAGCTGACCCGCATCAACTCCCACCTGGTCTGGCTGGGTACTCACGCGCTCGATATCGGCGCGATGACCGTCTTTCTATACTGCTTCCGCGAGCGCGAGGACATTCTACGGCTGTTCGAGATGGTCAGCGGACAGCGCATGATGACGTCGTATTTCCGCATTGGCGGGCTGGCGCTCGAACCGCCGTTGGGATTTTTTGAACGGGTGCAGGATTTTGCCACGCGCTTTCCTGCCAAGGTGGATGAATACGAAAACCTGCTGACCGGAAATCCCATCTGGGGGATGCGCACCAAAGGCGTGGCGCGAATCACCGCGGAAGACGCGATCGCTCTGGGGGCCAGCGGGCCGACGCTGCGCGGCAGCGGCGTAGATTTTGATTTGCGCCGCGACATGCCCTATTCCGGTTACGAAAATTTCAAGTTCAAGGTGCCAGTATCGCCGGACGGCGACGTCTTTGCCCGGTATATGTGCCGGGTGGCGGAGATGCGGGAGTCGATCTCGATGGTGCAGCAGGCGCTGGACGGGATGCCAGAAGGTCCAATCAAAGCAGTGGCCCCGAAAGTGATTTTGCCCGACCGGGAGATGATGAAGACGCAGATGGAAGCGCTCATCTATCACTTCAAGATTATTACGGAAGGCTTTGCTGTGCCCGCAGGCGAGGTCTATCAGGCAGTGGAGTCGCCGCGCGGTGAAATGGGCTATTACGTAGTCAGCGATGGAACGGCGAAGCCCTATCGGGTGCACATGCGGTCGGCGTGTCTGGCCAATTTGCAGACGCTGCCCACCATGTGCGAAGGCCGGCTGCTGGCGGATGTAGTGGCGGCGATTGGCAGCATTGATATTGTGCTCGGCGAGATCGACAGGTAGGAACGATTGGGTAATTGAGGAATTTAGTGATTGAGTAATTGAAACACCCTTGGTGATCGTGATGAAAACGCGGCCGGAGCAGCTCAGAGACCGGACAAAATCGTTTGCATTGCGCATCCTTCGACTTTTTCGAGCCCTTCCTTTCAACCTGACGCACAGGTTTTGGGGAAGCAACTATTGCGTTGCGGGACGTCGGTGGCCGCCAATTATCGAGCGGTTTGCCGTGCGCGATCGAAAGCAGAATTCGTAGCTAGGATGGGAATCGTGGTTGAAGAGGCGGACGAAGCTGTCTTGTGGTTGGAACTATTGACTGAATCGGGCATCGTTGCGCCGGAGAAGACACAGGAATTGCTGGCTGAGGCTCGAGAATTGACGGCGATATTCACAGCGTCGCAACTCACGGCCCGAAGGGCTGCATAGACATTAAAATTGCACAATTACCCGATTGCTCAATTACTCAATTCTTAAATGAAATTTTCTGACCAATTCGAAGCACGCTTCGCGGATATGCTGACGCATTATCCGACGAAGAGGTCAGTACTGGTCCCGACGCTGCTTTATGCCCAGGATGAAGCAGGTTACCTGTCGGACGAAGTGATCGAAGAATTGGCCCAGCGGCTGGAGTTGACGGCGCTCGATGTCCGCAATGTGATCAGCTATTACTCCATGCTGACCACCAGGCCGCGAGGTAAGTACAACGTACAAGTCTGCACCAACATTGCCTGCATGCTTCGCGGCGGCGAGGAACTGCTGGAACACTGCGAGAAAAAGCTTGGCATCGGGCACAAGGGAACCACCTCCGATGGTTTGTTCTCCCTGGAAGAAGTGGAGTGCATTGGCGCCTGCAGCTGGGCCCCGGCCGCGCAGGTGAACTACGATTTTCATGAGAACCTGACGGCGGAGAAGATGGACAAGGTGCTGGACGGATACGCGAAGAAGGGAGCGAGGTAGGAATTTCAGATTTGAGGATTTCAGATTTCAGATTTGCAATCGATAATGGGTGTACAAAATCTGCAATCTAAAATCATCACTCTGAAATTGATCCATGGCTGATCTGGTCTCCCATCCCGACGAAGTAAAGGTCGTCTCCCGCCGCTTCGGCCTGGGTGCGACCAATCTCGACCGCTACCTCGAACTGGACGGCTACAAAGCGGTGCAGAAGGCGCTGGGCATGGGGCCGGATGGCATCGTGAACGAGGTCAAGAATTCGGGGTTGCGCGGACGCGGAGGAGCCGGTTTCAGCACCGGACTCAAGTGGTCGTTCGTGCCCAAGCAGGCCCCCAAGCCGAAATATGTTTTGTGTAACGGCGACGAGAGCGAACCTGGCACCTGCAAGGACCGGCTGATTTTCGAGCATGATCCCCACGCCGTGATTGAAGGTGTGATCATTGCCGGGCTGGCCGTGGGCTCGCATACCGGTTACATCTACGTTCGCGGCGAGTACCGGTATCTTCTCGACATCATGCAGAAGGCCATCGCCGACGCCTACGCGCGCGGCTTCCTGGGGAAGAACATTTTTGGCAGCGGCTACGACTTTGACATTTACTGGCACGGCGGAGCTGGCGCCTACGAAGTGGGCGAGGAGTCGGCGCTGATGGAATCGCTGGAAGGCAAGCGCGGCATTCCGCGCATCCGGCCTCCGTTTCCTGCCGTAGTAGGGTTGTGGGGCGGGCCGACGGTAATTAACAACGCTGAAACCCTGGCCAGCGTTCCCCACATTATTCTGGGCGGAGCGGAATGGTATGCCGCTCTGGGGCCGCCGAAAAATGGCGGCACGCGGCTGTTCTGTCTCAGCGGGCATGTGAAGCGGCCTGGAGTTTACGAACTGCCAATGGGATACAACCTGCGAAAGATGATTTTTGAGGTGGCGGGCGGGATCCTCAACGGGCGCGCGCTCAAGGCCGTCGTGCCCGGCGGATCGAGTACGCCGGTGCTGAAGTCCGACGAGATCGACATCGGAATGGATTTTGACAGCGTGGCCAAGGCGGGCTCCATGCTGGGATCGGGTGGTGTAGTGGTGCTCGATGAAACCACCTGCATTGTGAAGTTCGCGTTGCGGACCATGAAGTTTTACCAGCACGAAAGTTGCGGCTGGTGCATCCCCTGCCGCGAAGGCACGGACTGGCTGAAGAAAACGCTGATTCGCTTCCACTCGGGCGGCGGCGTGAAAAAGGACATCGACAACATGTACTACCTGTCCGAGAACATGCTGGGTCGGACATTCTGCCCGCTGGGCGATGCCGCAGCCATGCCGACCATGGCTTTCATCAAGAAGTTCCGGCAGGAGTTCGAAGATCATTTGGACGGTAAGCCGTGTCCGTACGAGAAGGTGGCGGAACCGGTTTCAGCGTAGCGCCGGCATCCTGCCGGCCCGATGGGCGGGCAGAGCCCGCCTGGGTTTCGCGGTACGGGAGTGAGCACGAGCGGAGGGCGGGACGCCCTCCGGACAGCCGGCGAGACGCCGGTGCTACGAAAGTCGCGCGACAAATATTTATATGGCTGATGTGAACATCACTGTCGACGGCAAGAAAGTCACGGCCCCCGCCGGGACTTTGCTGATCGAAGCCTGCAAGAGTGTGGGCATCGAAGTACCTTCGTTCTGCTACTACCCGAACCTTTCATTGCAGGGCGCATGCCGCATGTGCCTGGTGAAGGTCGAGAAGATGCCCAAGCTGCAGACGGCGTGCACCACGGTGATCGGCGAAGGCATGATCGTCACCACCGACAGCGACGAAGTGCATCAGGCACGCAAGGGCATGGTGGAGTTGTTGCTGGGCAATCATCCGCTGGACTGTCCAGTCTGCGATGCCGGGGGCGAATGCGAATTGCAGGACATGACGTTTTCCTACGGCGCGGCGGAATCGAAGTACATGGAACCGAAGAACCACAAGGAGGAACAGCAGTGGTCTCCCGTGGTGTACTTCGACCGGCCGCGGTGCATTCTGTGTTATCGCTGCGTACGGGTGTGCGGCGAGGGCATGGACGTGTGGGCCCTGGGGGTGCAGAACCGCGGCGTGGGTTCGATCATCGCGCCTAATAAAGAAGACCATCTGGAGTGCGAAGAATGCGGCATGTGCATCGATATTTGCCCGGTGGGCGCACTGACGTCGGGAGCTTATCGTTATAAGACGCGTCCCTGGGAGATGAATCACGTCGGGACGACCTGCACACATTGTGCGGATGGATGCAAGACCACGCTCGGTGTACGCCGCTCCGAAACCGGCATGGAGATCGTACGCGGAGATAATCGCGACAAGAGCGGCATCAACGGCGATTTTCTTTGCATCAAGGGCCGCTACGCCTTCGATTTTGCCAACCGTGAAGACCGCCTGACCCAGCCGCTGATTCGCAAGGATGGGCAACTGGCGCCGTCCACCTGGGAAGAGGCGTTTGAGTTGATCGGAAAGCGCTTCAAGGAGGCGCGCGATCAGCAGGGCGGGCAGGCGATCGGAGTCGTGGGTTCGAACCGCACCACCAACGAGGAGAACTACCTGTTGCAGAAGTTCGCGCGGGTGGTGCTGCAGACCAACAATATCGACCATCACCGCACCGCCGACTTCCCTGCCCTGGCGGCGGCGCTTAAGGGCAAGCCCGAATCGACGGCCAGCATGCGCGACATCTACAGTGCCCCCGCGATCCTGCTGATCGGCAACGATCCCACCGAACAGCATCCCCTGCTGGCCTGGCAGATCAGGAACAACGTTCGTCTGCATCGCGCGAAGTTGTACGTGGTGAATTCGGCGGACATAAAGCTCAGGCGGCAGGCAGCTGCATTTTTGCAGATTCCTGTGGGAACTGAGGGTCAAGTCGCCGCGTTTTTGGGCGGCGATGATGCGGCGGCGGAAGGGCTGCGGCCGGTGGCGAACCTCGCGGGCGAGTCGCCCGCGACCACACAGAACCAACAGACCACGCCGGCTGCTTTCCGCGACCAGGTGCGGGGCGAGCAGAATCTGGTCATCATCTTCGGAGCTGAGGTTCGCGGAAACGATATCGCGTCCCTGGTGAAGTTTGGCTCCGGCATCGCCGGCGCGAAGTTTCTTTGCCTGGCCGACTATGCCAACTCGCGGGGCGCGGCCGACATGGGTCTATATCCCGACTTGCTTCCCGGCTACCATCCCATCACGGATTCCGGCAAATTCCATGAGGAGTGGGGCGAAGTTCCTCAAGCACCTGGTTTGTCACTACCGGCGATGGTTGACCATGCTCGCGCTGGAAAATTGAAGGCCCTGTATGTCGTGGGCGCGAATCCGGTGGGACGCTTCGCCATCGATCCCTTTGTTTTCTCGCAGAGTTTCGTGGTGGTGCAGGACATGTTCCTGACCGAAACCGCAGCTATGGCCGACGTAGTCTTGCCAGCGGCCAATGCCTACGAAAAATCCGGGACCTTCACCAACACCTGCGGCGATCTGCAACTGGTGAAGAAGGCGGGAGAAGTCAGCGGCAGCAAATCTGACTTTGAAATGATTGTGCGCATCGCCGATGCCATGGGTGCGGATGTTCACAAACTGGTGCCCTTCGGGCGGGGCGCGGCTGCGGACATGGGACAATCGCGCGGGGCACAATCAGGAGAAGCTGACCGCCATGCGGTTTGGCTGGAAGCGCACGGCCTGGAACCAAAGATGAGCCCCTTTGATCCGACTGCGATCCTGGATGAAATTCAGCGGCTGGTGCCGGGGTATGAAGTTTCGCGGATGAATCTGGTGGCGGGCAACGATCAGCACACGACCCTGATCGGGCTTGCCACCGGGGCCGCACAGGACTCGAAGCTGATTTCTCCCGCGAACGACAATCTTTTCACTTCGGGAACATTGGGGCGCTATTCCCGGACACTGAACTCGGTAATGGAGAGCCACACGCGGCAGCCCGCTGACTCTGAAGTTGCGGCGGACTGAAAGACTCTTTCTTCACATTTACAAAGGTGAGGGCGAGACGCCCTCACGACAGCCGGCGGGCCTGTCCTGAGCGAAGTCGAAGGAACGCCGGCGCTACTTGGGAATAACTGGTTGAGCATTACTACCTTCATCATCGTGTCTGTGATCAAGACCGTGCTGGCACTCTTTGTGCTGCTGACCGCGGTGGCTTATACCGTTTGGCTGGAGCGCAAAGTTGTGGGCCACATGCAGAACCGGTGGGGACCCACCCGGGTCGGTCCCTTTGGCCTGCTGCAGCCTCTGGCGGACGGCGTGAAATTTCTGTTCAAGGAAGATCTGACGCCGCCCCATGTTTACAAGCCGTTGTACATCGTGGCGCCGATGATTGCCGTGGTCTTTGCCCTGAGCTCGATTGCGGTAATTCCTGTCGGCAATTCGATCACCCTGGGACGCCTGGTGATTCCCCTGCAGATCACAGATGTCAACATCGGCCTGCTGATCATTCTGGGAGTCACGTCACTGGGAGTGTACGGGGTTGCGCTGGCGGGCTGGTCGTCCAACAGCAAGTATTCCCTGCTCGGTGGACTGCGGGCCAGTGCGCAGATGATCAGCTACGAGATTTCATTGGGGCTCTCGCTGGTGGGAGTTCTGATGCTGACCGGCAGCTTCAGCCTGCGCGACATCGTGGATGCCCAGAGCGGGGTCTTCTGGGGATTTATTCCGCGCTGGAATATTTTTTACGGCGGGCAGTTCGTCGCCTTCTTTATTTATCTGATGTCGGCTTATGCGGAAACCAATCGCATCCCGTTCGATTTGCCCGAGGCGGAAACCGAACTGGTGGCTGGTTATCACACCGAGTACAGCGCCATGAAGTTTGCCATGTTCTTCATGGCCGAATACGCCAACATGATTACGGTGGCAGCGGTGGCCTCGCTCCTGTTCCTGGGGGGATGGCATGGGCCGGTATTCGGGCCGCCACTCATGCGGGCGCTTCTCCCGGTGTTTTGGTTTGTGCTTCGGATATTTGGCTTTCTCTTTGTATATATATGGGTGCGGGGCACGCTGCCCCGGTTTCGTTATGACCAGCTCATGGCATTTGGATGGAAATTCCTGTTGCCGCTGGCGATTGCGAACCTGGTGATCACGGCTTTGGTGGTGGCGTTGCGGGCCTGATTCTTGGTTTCCAGTTTCTGGTTTCCAGTTTAATGACTCATCTGATCATATTTTTGGCCTTCGGGGCGCTGTGCGTGGCGGGAGCGGTGAACCTGCTGGTGCAGCGGCATCCCATCAATAGCGCGCTTTCGCTGGTGGTGGTGATGGGATCGCTGGCGGTGGAATATCTGCTGCTGGGGGCGGAGTTTGTGGCTGCGGTGCAGGTCATCGTGTACGCCGGCGCCATTATGGTGTTGTTTGTCTTTGTCATCATGCTGTTGAACGCAGGAGAAGAAGAGCGGACCAAGGGGAGCCGCGTGGCGATGCTTTTCGGAATTCCCGGCATGCTCGTGGGGAGCGTGCTCGTGGGATGGTTGTTGATCGAGCGGACCGGCAGCCAGACTGTATCGGCCGGGGCGTTGCCGGGAGCTCCCCGCACGATTGGCTGGCTGCTGTTTCACAATTTTCTGTTGCCCTTTGAAGTGACGTCAATTCTGATACTGATCGCCATCATGGGCGCCGTAGTCCTGGCCAGCCATCCGGACTCCGATCAGGGAAAGAAGGAGGGCTGATGGTGCCGATTTCGTACTACCTGGTGCTGAGCGGGATTTTATTTGCCTGCGGTGTAACCGGCTTTCTGATCAAGCGCAATATCATCAGCATCTTCATGTCGATTGAGCTGATGTTGAATGGCGTGAACCTGTCATTCGTCGCCTTTGCCGCTCAGTGGCATGCGCTCAGCGGCCAGATATTCGTGTTCTTCGTAATGGTGGTGGCGGCGGCCGAAGCCGCAGTCGGACTCGCCATCATCATCGCGGTGTACCGCACGCGGGAGACTCTCAACATCGACCAGGTGGACCTGCTCAAACTATGACGCCCGACCTGCATCTGTGGCTGATTCCGGTGTTGCCCCTGCTGGGCGCCGCCATTAATGGTTTGCTGGGCAAGAAGTTTTCCCGGCAGACGGTGTCGGCGGGGGCGCTCCTGTTCAGCGGGGCGGCGTTTGCCATGGTTCTGCTGGTCGCTTCGCGGTTTTCTTCATTGACCACGCCGCATGTCGAGTATCTGGCGACCTGGATCCGGGCAGGAAAGTTTCAGGTGGACTTCTCGTTCTACCTCGACCAGCTTTCGCTGGTGATGCTGCTGGTGGTCACCGGCGTCGGCTTCCTTATTCATATCTATTCCGTCGGGTACATGTGGGAGGAAGGCGGTTTTTACCGCTTTTTTTCCTATCTGAACCTGTTCATGTTTTTCATGCTGACCCTGGTCCTGGCCAGCAATTACCTGCTGATGTTCATTGGCTGGGAGGGCGTGGGCCTGGCTTCGTATCTTCTGATCGGGTTCTGGTTTACCAAGGATTCGGCGGCAGCAGCGGGCAAGAAGGCGTTCATCGTCAACCGCATCGGCGACTTCGGATTTCTGATCGCACTGTTTCTCCTCATCAAGCACTTCGGCACGCTCAACTTTGACCAGGTTTTCCAGGGCGTCGTTCCCATGGGAACTGAGACAGGCGGGGCGGGATTGCTGACGGTGGTCGGCCTGCTGCTAATGGTGGGAGCCGCGGGCAAGTCGGCGCAGATTCCGCTCTACGTCTGGTTGCCGGATGCGATGGAAGGCCCGACACCGGTCTCCGCGCTGATTCACGCTGCGACCATGGTGACCGCGGGCGTGTACATGGTTTCGCGCTCGCATGTGATTTTCGAGCGGGCTCCGATGGCCATGACTGTGGTCGCCATCATCGGGACGTTGACAGCTCTGTTTGCTGCCACCATCGGGATCACACAAACCGATATCAAGAAAGTGCTGGCGTACTCTACGGTCTCGCAGTTGGGATACATGTTCATCGCCTGCGGAGTCGGCGCTTTCTCGGCTGCGATTTTCCATCTAATGACCCACGCGTTCTTCAAGGGGCTTTTGTTTCTGGCGGCAGGATCGGTGATTCACGCCGTCAGCGGTGAGCAGGACATGCGGCAGATGGGTGGGCTGCGCACGAAGATCCCGTGGACGTTCTGGACCATGACCATCGCCACTTTTGCCATCGCGGGGATTCCTCCGTTTGCTGGATTCTTCAGTAAGGACGAGATTTTGTGGCGGGCTTATCAGACCAGTTGGGTTTACTGGTTTATCGGGCTGTTCACTGCGTTTCTTACATCCTTTTATATGTTCCGGCTTTGGTTCATGACTTTCTTTGGAGAGTATCGAGGAACGGCTGAGAGCTCGCATCACGAACCGGCGGACGATTTGGGCCATGCCGACACGCGGGCGGGGGCGCCCGCGCCACATGGGCATGGACATGGCGGGATTCACGAGAGTCCACGGCTGATGGTGGTGCCTCTGGTGGTGCTGGCAGTGCTGTCTTTCACCGGCGGTTGGATTGGGGTTCCGGCATCGCTCGGCGGAAGTAATCGTTTTGATAAATTTCTCGGGCCGGTTTTCCATGCTACCTCCCTCGGAGCTGAGGGACACGGAGCAACGACCACGGAACGAGAAGCGCCCGAAACGCAGGCTGGTCATGCAACTGAGTTGGTCTTTACTGGGATTTCGGTTTTCGCTGGACTGCTTGGGTTTCTGCTGGCCTGGCAGTTGTATTATCGCAACCCGCAGTTGCCGCAACGGATCGCGGCGGGGCTGGGAGGGCTTTACCAGGCGGTCGTCCACAAGTATTACATCGACGAACTGTATGCGGCTCTGTTCGTGAAGCCGCTCATTGCGGGCTCGGCTCTGATTCTTTGGCACGGAATTGACCGGGACGTGATTGACGCAACGCTCGACAACAGCGCGCATGGAGCACGCGAAGTTTCTGATTCGGTGCGGCACATGCAGTCCGGCAACCTGCGGTCTTATGCAGGGTGGGTAGCGGCCGGCGCTGCCGCGGTGATCGCATACATGATCTGGATGGGAACACGATGAACCTTCACGCGATCGAGATGGACAAGTGGAGTCCCATCATTCTCACGCTGGTGACGTTCATCCCGCTGGCGGGTGCGCTCCTGCTCCTGCTGTTGCCCCGGCGTCATCGCGACATCCGCGTGTTTTCCCTGGTGGTAACGCTGCTGACTCTTGTTCTGTCACTGCACCTGCCGGTACACTTTCACCGCGCCCAGGCCGGCTTCCAGTATGAGCTCGATCGTGCCTGGATTCCCACCCCCAACATTCACTACCACATGGGAGTGGATGGAATCTCCATGTGGCTGGTTGTACTGACTACCTTTCTGACTCCGCTGTGTGTGCTGATCTCCTGGAAATCCGTTAACGAGCGGGTGAAGGAATTCTTCATCATCCTGCTGGTCCTGGAAACAGCGCTGATCGGCGTGTTCGTTTCTCTGGACCTGTTCCTGTTTAACTTCTTCTGGGAAGCGACCCTGATCCCGATGGCCTTGCTGATCGGAATGTACGGGCACGGGCGCAAGGTTTACGCCGCAGTGAAATTCTTTTTGTACACCATGATTGCTTCGGTGTTCATGCTGGCGGCGATCCTGTGGCTCTATGCCAAGGTCGGGACTTTCGACTTTGTGACTATCCAGAACGCAATCCGCAGCGGACAGGTTGAGGGTTTTACCAGCGCGGCGCAGTGGCTATTCCTGGGGTTCTTCATTGCGTTTGCGGTCAAGGTTCCGCTCTTTCCTTTTCATACCTGGCTGCCGGATGCCCACGTGGAGGCGCCCACCGCGGGTTCGGTTCTGCTGGCCGGCGTGCTGCTGAAGATGGGGACCTACGGCATGCTGCGTTTCAACCTGGGGCTATTCCCCGACCAAGCCCGCGCCAACGCCTGGTGGGTGATGATTCTTGCGCTGATCGGCATTATTTATGGCGCGCTGGTGGCGCTGGTCCAGCCCAACATGAAGAAGCTGATTGCCTATTCTTCGATCAGCCATTTGGGCTTTGTGGTGCTGGGAATTTTCAGCTTTACCCAGGCGGGGTTGGATGGAGCGACGTTCGTGATGCTGGCGCACGGAGTCTCGACCGGCGCGCTTTTCATGCTGGCCGGCGCGTTGTATGAGCGCCGTCACACCTACGACATCTCCGAATTCGGCGGGCTGGCAACCTCAATGCCCGTATACGCCAGTTTCTTTCTCTTTATCGTGCTGGCATCGGTGGGGCTGCCATTGTTGAACGGATTTATCGGCGAATTTCTGGTGCTCAGTGGAGCATTTCAGGACCGCGCGGTTTACGGAATTCTGGGTGCTACCGGCGTGATCTGGAGTGCGGGTTACCTGCTGTGGATGTATCAGCGAGTTTTCTTCGGGAAGATAACGCACACCATCAACCAGGCACTTCCTGACCTGGACACCCGCGAGCGCATTGCCCTCCTGCCCGCGGCTGCGGCCGCGCTGGTTATGGGCGTGGCTCCGCTGCTGTGGCTGAATGCCATCGATCCCGCTGTCCAAACTGCATTGGCGCCGTTTGCGGAACTGGCCAGCAAGGTGGTCGGCCAGTGAACCCCGCAGGAATCGGCCAGACACTTCCCCAGGGTGTGGAATACGTTCGCATCCTGCCGGAAATCGTGCTCTCACTGTTTGGCATGGTCATCATGGTGCTCGACCCACTGGTGGACGAGCGCGTCAGCCAGAAACTGCTTGGCCGTATCGCCTTGATCGGCTCCGTGGTCGCGATTGTGGCCGCGCTATACCAGTCGCAATACCCAGGCCTGGGATTCTGGGGCATGGTCAAAGTGGATGCGTTCAGCACCTTCTTCCATGTCCTGGTCACGGCGATCGCTGCAGTGGTCATCCTCAGTTCTTACGAGTACATGGAAGTGCAGCGGATCCGGGCGGGTGAGTATTATGCCCTCATTCTCTTCGGGACTGTCGGCATGTGCCTGATGTCGTCGGCGGTTGAGTTGGTGCTGATCTTCATCGCTTTGGAAATTTCTTCGATTTCGACTTACGTCTTGGCCGGGTTCAGGAGGCGAGCGGCCATCAGCAGTGAGGCCTCGCTGAAATATTTCCTGCTGGGTTCGTTCGCCACTGCCTTCTTTCTTTATGGAGTGGCGTTAATGTTCGGCGCCACCGGGTCCACCAGCATTGCGGTGATTGGCGAGGCCCTGCGATCGAACCAGATTCCGCTGCTGGCCTATGCCGGCGTAGCGTTCATGTTCGTAGGACTGGGCTTCAAAGTGGCCGCTGCTCCGTTTCATGTCTGGACGCCAGACGTGTACGAAGGCGCTCCGGCACCCGTGGTCGCATTCATGTCCACCGCGCCTAAGGCGGCGGCGTTTGCTGTTCTGTTGCGTCTGATGTTTGAAGCCAACGCTCCCGGACGCCTGGGCCTGATTTGGGTGACGGCGGCACTCTCCATGACCCTGGGGAACGTGGGCGCGCTGGTGCAGCAGAATGTTAAGCGGCTGCTGGCCTACTCTTCCATCGCGCATGCCGGATATGTGCTTGTGGCCTTTGCCGCACTGCCCAGCAATGGCATCCCCGCAGTAATGTTTTACACGGCCTCATATGCAGCCATGAATGTCGGGGCGTTTGCCGTGGTCAGCCACATCGCGGGCGCCGGAGAGCGCTTTGTGACCCTCGACGACTACGCGGGGCTGGGCCGCCGCTCGCCGCTGCTGGCCGCTACGCTAACCATATTCTTGCTGTCCTTGATCGGAATTCCGATGACGGGCGGTTTTTTCGCCAAGTTTTACGTTTTCAGCGCTGCGCTGCAAGCCAACCTGGTTGGACTCACAATTATCGGCGTACTCAACAGCGCCGTGGGCGCGTACTACTACCTGCGGATCATCGTGATGATGTATATGCGTGAAGCACGGGAGGAGGTCCCGGCGGCGATCCCGGTTTCGCCCGCCCTCGGCGTTGCGCTGGCCATCAGTGTGGCTGCCACTCTCTATCTGGGCCTGTTGCCTGGGCGAATTCTTGAATACGCTTCGCGCTCCGCGGCGGAGCTCCTACGTTAAGTCTTCGGGTCTAGCTTGTGTACGGTAACGGGTTACGATTGTTACCGCAGGCCCAGCAGCGGCGAATTGCCAAATCCTCCAAAACCAAGGCCCAGCGGGCGTTTTGCCATACGCAAAAAAGTGCGCTTAATTCACAGATGACCAATTGACAATCCGGAACTATGCGTTCATCATGGGTTCCTAAACGAGAATATTTGGGAGCCTTGGAGGTCGGTCATGAGCGAGTTCATTCAGAGGATTTGGTCCGAAGACCAGGGGCAGGACATCGCGGAGTACGCGGTCATGCTGGCAGTGATTCTGGTTCTGGTCGTCGGAACTATACGCCTGGTCGGCACGAACGCCAACAACGTCTTCTCCAACGTCGCCAGCTCAGTTCAATAGTCGCTCAAGCCACCGGTTCAAACAGGCTGATTCGCCAGCCGGTAAAGGATTTCGCCGGCGTGGGGAATCAGCTTGATGCCCTCGGCTTCGCGTCCCTGCCAGTCTTCCAGCTTGATGCTTCGGGGATCGAGGTAGTTGAGGTTCAGCCGCCGGCAGCGTTCTTCGGGAATGCCGGTGGCGAGAGTGACTTTGATCCGCAGGTCCTCGACCCCGCTGGCGAGGTCGTAACTGCCCTGCCCTATCAAATGCGTGGAGTGAGCAATCACACCGCGAGGCACGCTCGCGAACCGCTCCCACTGTTTGAGAAAGTAGTCGCGGCAGTGATAGCCGATCTGATCGAGGAAAGCTCCGTGGGTGTAGCTGAATTCTGTAATGTGCGGAGCGTAGATCACGACCTCGCCGCCGTCCGCCATGGCGGGCTCGAGTTTGTACATACCCTTGGCGCCGGTCCAGATATCGTCATACATCCGGGGCAACACCGAGAGGACACGGCGAAACGGACGATCCACCCACTGAATATGTTCTCGCGCTGATTGCGCGGCTGCCGCCTTCCAGGCATCGACTGCGGACCCGAAAAACATGGCGGCAATCTCCTGCTGTCTCAGCACCAGGGCGAAGCAGGCGACGGGCACCGTCACTTGTTCTGCGGCACGATCGATGAGCGCGCGCACCGGAGTGCAGGCGGTGCCGATCAGGTTGTAACTCCCCAGCAGAGCGCCCAGCCAGTGGGTTTGATTAATCATTTCTCCGGTGCTGACGCCGGGAAACAGATATTTATTTCCTCCTGAAAAGCCAACCACCTCGTGCGGGAAGACCGGGCCACAAATCAGCACCTGGTCGTAGTCGAAGAGCAGGCGATTGATCTTGACCAGGATCGCTTCCGACAACAAGCCGCCAGAGGCTTCCGAGACTGCGTCTGCGGGAATCGCGCCCAAATCCACAAACGTATCGGGGAGGTCCCAGCGGTGATTGGAGACCCGAGCCTTGCCGCACATTCCGTTGCCGACAGGAAGTCCCATGAGCCGGGTGAGTTGGGCCTCGCTCATCTGGGGATGAGTGCCGAGGGCGATAAGGTAGTCGCAAGCGGCAGCGCGCGCGCCGATTTCTTCCTGCAGAAGCTGGAACATCAGCGGCATGGGCATGGTGCGAGTGCCGTCGGGAATGATGGTGAGCACACGTTTGCCGGCGAGGCGGAGGCCGGCTGCCGCATGGGCAACGATCTGGCGGGCATCATCAGGAGATAGGACTGGGCTTTTGTTGATGGTCACGGTTTCGCGGCTTAGATTCTTTATTCCTGCGTGCTGCCGCCCAATGAATTATCCCATTATTTGCGACTGAACAATAAGCCGCTCAGGCTCGAACAGCCAAACCTCAGGCGCTGAAGCGCGGGCGCGTCCTCGCAATCCAGCAGCGCGAGTAAATTCGTGCCCTTCCCATTGGCAACTCAGCGATACCTGTGAATTCGAGCCCTTCCCATCACAGCGCTCCTGCTTTTTCCAGCGCGGCTTTCATTCCGGCCCAGCTTTCAATGGTGGAGGCCTCGGGTGTGCCGGCGCCGCGCCAATGAGTCTCCAGGCTCACGACATGGTGATAGCCGTCGCGCTTGAGTGCTTGGTATTGATCCACCCAGTCGATCATGCCTTTGCCCATGGCGGCCCATTCGACTCCCTTGGCCGTCTTGATCGCGTCTTTGCAGTGACAGTGACCAATGCGATTTTTGGGCAGAAGATCATAGCCGTCCGGATACGGCGTCTCGCCAAACATGGCGGCGTTGCCGGGGTCCCAGTTGAGCATGAAGGCCGGGGACGGCACGCCGTCGAGCACCTTGGCGGATTCGGCTCCAGTTGCGGTGTTGCAGGCGAATTCATTTTCCAGAATAAGGATAAGGCCAATCTTGCGCAGCTTTTCGGCGGCCTGCTGCAACTGATCATTCATGGCCTTGCGGTAAGGGGCCTGGTCCTCCAGGCGCCAGAAATCGAAGCAGCGGATGCGATCGGTGGAGAACTTCTTGGCCAGTTCAATGGCTCGATCGAGGACTTCACCCTGCTGGTCGTAGGTAAAGTTCGCGTTAAATTGATCGTGTTCCGGGCTGAATTTCGACTTCGGCGCGCCGGCGAAGTCCACTTTGAAAAGCGGGCTGGCGATATCGGTGACGCGCAGCTTGTTCTTTTTCAGGATGCGTTGCGCCTCCGCGATTTCGTTAGCGTCGAGAGCGGCGATGTTCTTGTTCCACATGCTGCGCAATTCCATCCACTCCATCCCGAATTGCTGGGAAGCGATCTCGCAGGCGTGACCGAAGTCCTGCGAGATCTCGTCGTTGATTACGGCTATCTTGAACGGCGACTTGCCCAGGCGAGGGACCTTGGAGGTGGAAAACGATTGAAAGGGAGCGGCGGAGAGGTTGCTGTTGGCCGCCGCCAGTATTCCCAGGCCGGCAATAAACTCCCGTCGTGAAACATCTGATCGCATTGGTGGCGGCGACTCCCAGGCCGGCGGCAGCTTCACAGATCGTCAGTAGGATTGCTTGATTTTAGATTTCAAGCCGTGCGCCAGTTTTTCAATCTGTTCAGCTTTCTTGACGGCATCCAAAGACAGGACGCCCTGATTCTTGTCCACATAGTCTTTCAGATCGGTAGATAGCTGAAACAGTTTTTCGGTGTCGCGCTTGATTTCCTCTTGCAGCATTGCGTTGGCCTTTTGGGCCCGCTCCCTGTCTATATCTTCCTCGGTACGTACCGGTATGTCCCCCGTGGTCGGGCCCTGCCGGACGGAGGGTGGAAGGTGTATGGTCTGGCCCGATGCGAGGCTGCCGCTTGCCCAGATGAAGCAGATAAACAACGGCACAATTGTCTTGAGCATGACGAACCTCCAGCGGAAGTGCGTTCTGACGTACTATACACCGCCGGACGGCTGGCATTTTAGGCCGGGCTCCGTGTGGCAGGTTGTGGGTCAGTGAACCGGTTCGAGAATCAACTTCTGCACTCGCCAGTTCAACAACTCGGCGACGAAGAGTTCGTTTTCCGATGGGCACGCGATTTCGTGAATCCAGCCAAATTGTTTTAGCTGCTTGCCGGATTCACCAAGCACACCGAGGATCTTTCCGTCCAGAGTCAGCTTGTAAATGCGGCCGGGATAGCCGTCCGAGCTGTACAACACCTGGTTAGGCGGAGGTGTGATGCATATGGCCCAGGGCGCGCCCGGCGCCATGGTCTGGTTGCCGATGGCAGGCAGCTGCGGCTGGTTGCCGATGGCGGGTCGCGCGCTGGGATCGAACGGCACGTCGATTACGATCTGCCGCAGGAATTTTCCATCTCCGTCAAAAACCTGAATACGGCGGTTGCCGCGGTCGGCGACGTAAACATTTCCCTCGGCATCGACCGCGATGCTGTGCGGAGTGCTGAACTGTCCGGGCTGGTCGCCGGGTTCGCCCCAGGACTTGAGCCAGTTGCCGCTTTTGTCAATCTTGGCGACACGTGAATTGATATAGCCGTCGCTGATGTAGGTGTTGCCGGCTGCGTCCCAGGCCATGTCCGTGACCTGGCGAAACATACCGTCCACCGGCGGCAAGGGGGGCCGGGGATGCTTCAACGGCGCGGTGCCTTCGTCCGAGGCTTCCTGCTTGCGCCCAAAGACCATGGCCACGCGGCCTTGCGGGTCGAACTTGATGACCATATCGGAGCCCTTATCGGCGACCCAGATGTTGTCATCCCGGTCGATCTTTACCGAGTGCGCGAAAGACCAGGCGTAGAGGTTGTGGCCGATCTCGCGCTGAAAGTAACCACTGCTGTTGAATTCCAGAAGTTGTGCGGCACTGGCGCCATAGGCGGGGCCGGTTGTGCCGCCACGAGAGAAAACGAAGACGTGTCCCTTGGAATTGACTGCAACCCCGGCCACCTCGCCCAAATACATGTCCGGAGGGAGTTTGAGAAACCCGGGAACGGAACGATATGGGATGTCAGGCACCCGCGCCGGTTGCGCGAGCAGCGCGCCAGGTATCGAGAGGAATAAGGCGAGAACCCATCGCTTCATAAACGCTCCGGTACAAAGTCGTAAAGAGTTAACGTCCGTGGGCAACGACAAATACTATGACAGCGCCGTCGGGATCGGTGACAGAGACGGCATGCCGGCTCTCTTGCACCTCGAGTCCACGGCTGTGCAACTCTCGCGCCGTCTGCCCAAGGCTTGTTACTTCAAAAGCTACCCGAGGCTTGGCAGCTGGAGTATCGAGCTGAAGCTCAACTTGGTCGCCCGAATTGCCGGCAAGATACATTTCGTTTCCGTTCGAGCCGGCATTATTGAATCCAAGCTTTGTTGTGTAGTACGAGCGCTCCACCGCCAAGTCCCGGACAGGGGTGGTTGCCTCAACCATATGCGTCGAGATGCGGCTGGCCAGCAGATGCTCGCCGCGACTTCGGGAGTGCAACGAATCTGGCATGTACTGCGTGTACTCCAGCAATTGTCCTTCCGGGCCACGCATGACAAACAACAAATTGCCGGCGCGCGCTTTCTTGGGCTCGGTGGGTTGCAGGCCTCGTTCTACGTAAGCCTTGTGCAGTGTCTCGATGTCGGCCACTTCGAAGCAGGTGTGCAGGATGCCGCCGGGTTGGGAGTCGTTGCTGCGCGGTATCAACTCGATAAACTGCCGATCGTTGACCTTGACGTATGAGACGGAGACTCTGCCGTTGTCCGTAAA
>JBARIF010000787.1:0-11444 GCA_049799615.1 Terriglobales bacterium | reverse complement strand
GGTGGACACGTTGCGCGAAAAGGGATTCCGCAATACCGATATCTCAGTCCTGTTTCCGCACAACGACGGCACCAAGGATTTTGCCACGGAGAAGAACACCAAGGCACCCGAAGGCACGGCGGCAGGGGCCGGTACAGGCGCTGTGGTGGGCGGCACTCTGGGCTGGCTCGCTGGAATTGGCGCCCTGGCGATTCCAGGCCTGGGGCCGTTCATCGCGGCCGGTCCGATCATGGCGGCATTGGCCGGAGTGGGCGTTGGCGGGGCCGTTGGCGGCCTGACCGGAGCCCTGATCGGCATGGGCATCCCGGAGTTCGAGGCCAAGCGCTACGAAGGCCGGATCAAGGAAGGTGGACTCCTGCTTTCGGTGCACTGCGATGACTCCGACTGGACCAAAAAGGCCAAGGAGATCCTGGAAAATACGGGCGCGCAGGATGTCACGTCCACTGGCGAAGCCAAGGCGGACTTTCAGAAGAGCGATAAGCCAATGCCTCGCGCCAGCTAACGGAGCAGAGTAGGCGGCTGTGGTGGGGAGAGGTTTAGTCCCCACCCCTGCCGGTTTCCCGCCCTGTCTCTCCCAAAGAACGGGAGAGACGAGGACGGGGCACCCTCGAGGCGCCGGCGTTACTTTCAATAGCCTTGCTTTTTATCTACCACCCAATGCAGAGGCTGGCATTGCAGATACCGGCGCAGATTTTCAGAGACGCACTGGTAATGGCGCTCCCAGAGCCTTTCGGTGAGTCCGGCGGTGTGTGGCGTAATTAGAAGATTTTCCAGGTCCCATAAAGGCGAGTCTGCGGGCAGGGGCTCAACGTCGAAAACGTCGAGAGCGGCGCCTCCAATTATTTTCTCGTGCAGGGCATGAGCTAACGCCTCCTCATCCACCAGGGGCCCGCGGCCTACGTTAATCAGGCAGGCATCGGACTTCATTTTGGCCAGGCGTTCGGAGTTCATCATGCGGTTGGTACCGGGCGTGACGGGGACGGCCAGAACAACATAGTCCGATTGCGCCAGCAGTTCATCCAGTTGGGAAGAGGCGAAGACTTGTTGCACGCCCTCGGGAGTTCCCTTCCCGGGATTTTCGCGCACCGCGATCACCCGCATGCCGAGATTTGAGGCATGTTTTGCGACGGCCCGCGCGATGCTGCCCAGGCCCACCAGGCCCAGAGTAGCTCCTGCCAATTCCCGCGGGCGAGGGTGCCCGCGCCAGATAGGCCCTTGTCCCCAGATATGCTCTTGCTGAAAGCGCACCGATTGAGGCAGGCACCTGGCCAGGGCGAAGATCATCGCCATGACTTGCTCCGCCACCACGGGGCCGTGGACGTCACGTGCGTTGGTGAGCACCACGTCGCTGTTGATCAGCTCCGGAAACATGAGCTGGTGAACCGCCGCCGCGGGAGAATGAATCCAGCGCAACTTAGTCGCCACTTTGAATTGCTCCGGACGCAGCGACCAGCTGATGATCACCTCCGCGTCTCTGAGGTGGGGTTCAATTCCTTCATAGCTGGATTCCTGCGTGGCTTCCACGGTGGGGAAATCCTGACGCAGACGCGCCGAGAACCAGGATGGCGTGTTCCACAGTTCGAAGGGATGATGGACCAGCGTCAGGAGTTTCATAGGATCAATGACTAACCACGGAGGACACCGAGGACACGGAGACGCATCTCAACAGCTCAGACTTTCGCCGGCGACACCCGCAGATCCTGCCCCGTCATCTCTTTCGGCTGCGGGATATCCAGCATACCCAATACCGTGGGCGAAATGTCGCGCAGTGAACCGCCCGGCTTTAACGAAAATTTCTTTCCATTCTCTGCCACCACAATGAAGGGCACGGGGTTGGTGGTGTGGGCGGTGTGTGGGCCGCCAGTTGCAGGATCGATCATCATCTCGGCGTTGCCGTGATCCGCTGTGATTAGTAGCGCGCCACCCTTGGCACGGACCACGGGTTCGATCCGACCCAGGCAGGCGTCCACGGTTTCTACGGCCTTGATCGTAGGCTCGATTTTCCCGGAGTGTCCCACCATATCGGCGTTGGCAAAATTGACGATGATGACATCGAACGTTCCGTCTTCCACGGCTCTAATGACGGCGTCGGCAATGCCGGCCGCGCTCATCTCCGGCTTCAGGTCGTAGGTGGCGACTTTCGGTGACGGCACCAGTAAGCGGTCCTCTCCGGGGAACGGCTGCTCAATTCCACCGTTGAAGAAATACGTCACGTGCGCGTACTTCTCGGTTTCCGCCACGCGCAGGTTGCGCAGACTCGCCTGCCCCATGACGTTAGCGAGAATATTGTCGAGCGATTCCGGAGGAATTACCACCGGAAGCGAGAACTTCTTGTCGTACTGGGTCATGCACACGTAGTGCAGGTTCCTGGGCACGCGGTCGCGAGGGATGGCCGCATCGAGATCGGCAGCGCCGGGCAGATCGCTTCCGCCTTGCGCGTTCAACCCGCTGTTGCGGGTTAGGGCGCGGGTGATCTGGCGGACGCGATCGGCGCGGAAGTTAAAACAGATACAAGAATCCTCGTCACGGATGGTGGCCAGCGGTTCTCCGCGGTTGTCCACGCAAACGAAGGGAACGATAAATTCGTCGGTCACTCCCTTGTTGTAAGACTCCTTTACTCCCTGCACCGGGTCCACATACTTGCCGCCTTCGCCATCGCCGAAAACCATGGCATTGAACGCCTTGAGAATGCGCTCCCAGCGGCGATCGCGGTCCATGGCGTAGTAGCGCCCATTCACCGAAGCGATCCTGCCGGTGTTGTACTCGCGCATCTTCTGCTGCAGTTGTTCCAGGTATCCCGCGCCGTTGGTGGGCAGGGTGTCGCGTCCATCCATAAAGGCATGAACAAAGACGCGGTCAACCCCATTCTGTTTGGCCATCTTCAACAGGGCGTAGAGATGGGTCTGATAAGAGTGCACGCCGCCATCGGAAAGCAGTCCGAAAAGATGCAGCCGGCGGCCCCCGGAACGCGCGTTCTTCATGGCTGCGAGCAAAACCGGATGTGAAAAGAATTCGCTGTTCTGAATCATCAGCTCGATGCGGGTGCTGTCCATGTGCACGATGCGTCCGGCGCCGATGTTGAGATGGCCGACTTCGCTGTTGCCCATCTGTCCGTCGGGCAGGCCGACGTAGCGACCGCTGGTCTGAATCAGCGTGTTGGGATATTCGCGCAGCAGGCGGTCGTAGTTGGGCTTGCGGGCCAGGGCGATGGCGTTGGCCTTGGTCTCCGTGCGGTAGCCCCAGCCGTCGAGAATGATCAGCACAAGTGGTTTGGGACGCTTCATTCAGCTCCTGGCTTTGTGTCTGGCTCGCCACACAACGGACTATCGAGGCGCAGAGGACAAGAGAAATTGGAAGAACAGAAATTATAGGCGAGTGCGGCAGGTTTTCAAATCCGCGGCCGCATAATATAGTCACTCTATCTTCATTCGGAGGAAGGCATGCCCATCAGCGATCTTCTAATTCTCGAATTTGACGCCGAAGCGAAAACCACCCGCACCATGTTGGAGCGTGTGCCCGAAGACAATAAGGACTTCACGCCGCACCCCAAATCGATGCCGCTGAACAAGCTTGCTCCACATGTCGCGGAACTGGCTGGATTCGGAGTCACCGTCCTGACTACCCCCGAGCTGGACTTCTCGAAGGACAGTGGCCGCAAGCGCATTGCCTTTGAGTCCGCCAGCCAGCTGGTGCGGGTCTTCGACGAAGGTGCAGCCAAGGTTCGCGCCGCTCTGAAGAATACGCCGGATGAAGCCTGGACCCAGAACTGGAAACTCAGCTTTCAGGGCAAGCCCATTTTCAACGGATCGCGCTTTCTGGCTTACCGGCAGATGTTTTTGAACCACTTGGTGCACCACCGCGCTCAGCTTGGCGTGTACTTGCGTCTCAACGGGAAGCCCCTGCCGGCGACCTACGGGCCCTCGGCGGACGATACGATGGGCTTCTGAACTGTTGGGCCGCGCACAACCCGCTACCCTCTATAGTTCAGGGCCTTCAGCCCGAGGAACCTGGCCGCTCCTCCCAGCTCTTCCTCGATCCGCAGCAGCTGGTTGTATTTTGCGATGCGATCGGTGCGCGAGGCTGAGCCGGTCTTGATCTGGCCCGCTCCCGTTGCCACCGCAAGGTCGGCAATGAAGGTGTCTTCAGTCTCGCCCGAGCGGTGCGAGATGACCGAAGTATATCCGTTGCGGCGCGCCAGGTCGATCGCGTCCAGAGTTTCGCTGACGGTGCCAATCTGATTGACTTTGATCAGAATCGAATTGGCCACGCGCTTGTCGATCCCCTCCTGCAGAAACGTGACATTGGTGACGAACAGATCGTCGCCGACGAGCTGGATCTTGCCGCCCAGTTCTTTGGTGAGATTCTGCCAGCCCTCCCAGTCATTTTCGGACAGACCATCTTCCAGCTAGACGATGGGATAATCTTTCAGCCACTTCGCCCAGAATCGCACCATGTCGTCGGAACTCTTGGTCGACTTGTCGGATTTCTTGAAGACGTATTTGCCGTCCTGATAAAACTCGCTGGCGGCGGGATCGAGCGCAATGGCAATCTCTTCGCCGGGTTTGTATCCCGCCTGGGTGATGGCTTCGAGAACCACTTCAATTCCCTCGACATTCGACTTCACCGAGGGCGCAAAACCGCCTTCGTCGCCGACCGCGGTGTTGTAGCCGCGCTTCTTGAGCACGCCTTTCAGAGTATGAAAGACCTCGACACCCCAGCGCAGGGCTTCGGAAAAAGTTTCCGCTCCCACCGGCATCACCATGAATTCCTGGAAATCCACGTTGCTGTCTGCATGAGCGCCGCCGTTCAGGATGTTCATCATCGGCGTGGGCAGGACATTGGCGCCGGCCCCGCCGAGGTAGCGGTAGAGTGGAAGGCTGAAAGCGGCCGCGGAAGCTCGAGCAGCCGCCATCGAAACCGCGAGGATGGCATTGGCGCCCAGCCGGCCCTTGTTCTCGGTGCCGTCGAGTTCGATCATTTTCTGATCGATGGCGCGCTGGTCGGCGGCGTCCATGTTCGCCAGGGCATCGGCAATTTCGCCGTTCACATTCTCTACTGCCTTCAGGACGCCCTTGCCCAGGTAGCGCTGCTTGTCGCCGTCCCGTAACTCGACCGCCTCGTGCTCGCCGGTGGAGGCACCGCTGGGGACGGCCGCGCGTCCCCTGGCTCCGTCAGCGAGAGTGACTTCTGCTTCGACCGTGGGGTTGCCGCGAGAATCGAGAATCTCCCGCGCCTGAATTTCCTGAATCTGCGTGATCACGTCCATGATGGCCGGTGTGCCTCGTTCTTTCTTTGTGGATGAGAACGGAAATTATATCGGTTTTTCCGGTGTGGTGCGGGCGCCCTCGCCCGCGAAGCTTTCGACCCAAACAAACAATGTGCGAACTGCCAGGCTGTTTTCTTCTTGCTTTAGCGGAGCGCCGGCCTTTCACGCGGGCGGGGGCGCCCGCGCCACACCGGTCACATATCGCCCGTGTCTATGCTGGTTCCTCGAGTTTTTCACAGGCTGGCGATTGCTACTTCTGCTCTAGAGTCGAAACAGATGTTGGATCGCACGGAAACGCTGGCCGTCGGTTCACGTGCGCCGGAATTCCTGTTGTCAGCGGCGAATCGTGACGGGATTCTCTCCCTTTCCGGTTTTCTGTCACGGGGAGCGCTGATCGTGGAATTCCTGCGCGGCACCTGGTGACCGAATTGCGTAAAGCGCATGGCTCAGTTAGAGCCGATGAAAACTGACATTGAGCAGGCAGGGGCGCAGCTGGTATACATCGCGGCGGAAATGGGCGAGGGAGTGTGGAAGCCGGCCAGGTTTCTGCAATCGCATCCCGTGTCTTATCCCTTTCTGCTGGATGAGGACCGATCGGTGACCAAGGCTTACGGGCTGTATCACCGGCTGGGGACTGACGCGTTTAACATTGCGCACCCGGCGTCACTGGTCATCGATCGCGAACGCAAGCTTGAGTACATCTATCGCGGAGACAGTCAGACGGACCGGGCGCCGTTCGGCCAGGTCCTGGAGGCAGCGAAGAAGTTATCAGTATCGAGTTAAAGGTGGTGTGGACGATTCGTGATGGAAATTCAGGAGGCAGAATGAAGAAGATACTGGCACTGCTCGGTGTGATGTGTCTGGCGGTCGCGGCTGGGGCACAAACCAATATGGCTCTACCCGCGGGCACGGCCTTCAAAGTCAAACTGGAAAACACGCTGTCAACTTTCTCCAGCAAGGAAGGCGATACCTTCTCCGGGCGGGTGGTGGACGCGGTGATGCTCGACGGAAAGACCGTAATTCCCGCCGGCTCCACGGTACAGGGACGGGTCACCAAGGTGAACGAACCGCGCCGCATTGCGGGCAAGCCGACCATCGGAATTTTTCCCGAGGCGGTCGTGCTGCCCAACGGCGAGCGCTACATGCTCAACGCCACCATGGTGGACACCAGTCTGCGTAATGGAACTGATGTAAACACCGAAGGCCAGTTCAAGGGTGACGGCCACGATGGCAAGGACCTGACCGAGATCGGGTTCGGCACCGGCGGCGGAATGCTGGTCGGCGGCCTGGCGGGTGGAGGCAAGGGCCTGCTGATTGGCGGCGGCATCGGCGCTACGCTCACGGTTGCGCATTGGCTGGGCAAGAAGCGTTCGGCGGTGCTGCCCTCAGGCACCGAGTTGATGATGGAGTTGAGCCGCCCGCTGGCGATGACGGCGGACACCGGCGGCCAGTGACTGGCGGTGCGTACAGCCACGAAGCAGGGCGGGTGGTGTTCTGATCAGGAATTCTTTGCGTCCTCTGCGGTTTTCTTTGCGAGCTTTGCGGTTCAAGATTTTTGAATGACTGCGGTCCCTTTACCGCAAAGGACGCAAAGAACTGGCGCGAAGGACGCAAAGAAGCGCCCGCACAAGGAATGCCGGGAGCACTGGAGTAGGTGTGGGTCGGACACTCCTGTCCGACGATCTTGACTTGGGCCCGGTTGCCGCAAAGATGGCCGGCCGCACGACCGATCTTCAGACTGGGGTTCCCAAGACATAAACTAACTTCAACAGCGTCGGACAAGAGTGTCCGACCCCACACCAAAACTACTGCTGCGCGATCAGGTCTTCTTCCCTGAGGAGCGGCAGTTCTATCCACCCTTCCACGGGAAGCGCGTCCGCGGGCAGGCCGCTTTGCCAGAGGCTGAAGCGCAGGCGCAGCCTGGTTGCAACGGGAGCGGCAGCTTTGCCGTTCCCGGTCTCGCTAGTGGTGACGGGAGTAGCCAGCAACCACTCCAGCGGAAGTTTGAATTCAAAGTTTCGGAACAGAGCGACGGTGATCTGATCGCTCGGCTGGTCAGACGCCGCCAGCGGCAAGTTGGAGTCGGGAGCGCTGATCTTCCAACTGCTGACTTTGCCTGCTTCCACTCTGACGTCGAGGCGCAGCGCGCGTCGCGGCCGCTGGCCTTGGTCCGGCCAGGACTCCAGGTTGACCACAATCTCGAAATCGCCTGGCGGAACTTTATTCTCAGTGAAGTCCAGGCGGCCGTAGATGTGAGCTTCGTCGATTCCGGCATGAACTGCGTCGAGCAGAAATTGTTTGCCGTGCATGGCGCCGGCGCGCCGGTCGGCGGTGTGCACAGCCGCGCCCATCCATTCGAAGTAGCGCACCATGTCGCCGGTGATCCTCGGATGGATATACGCCGTTTGCGGCACTACCGCAGGCCGCTCTCCGCCGCCGAGGATGGGTTGCGCCAGATAATCCGGCGGGCGGCTGCCCAGCAACTGGTAAATGTTCGAAAGGTGTTTGCGGTAGAGTTCGTCGAATTCGCGGTCGTTGGCGGAATGATGCTCCGGACCGTACCACCAGTTCCAGTCGCTGCCTTCCGCGATCAGGATTTCTTCAAAGGCAAGTTTCCGCTGCGCCTCCTCGACCTCGGGAGCCGCCTGGGCATAGAAGTTGCGGGCGTTGTAGAGATAGTCCCAGGCCCGGTTGTCTTCCGGCGCGCCAATCCAGACGTTGAAGTTGGCGTGAATCCAGGAGCCCGGAACCAATGACTTCAGTCGCGGAAATTGGCCGTGCCGCTGAATGGCCTCGGAGACGGTCGTGGCTTCCACACCAGCCTCGCGCTGCAAGGCATCGTAGAAGCGGCGCAGGAATTCCCGGCCGGACTGCGGATAATATTCCCACGCATTTTCGCCATCCAGGATGATCGGCACTACAGCGTCATGTCCTGTATCAAGAACAGGATGAGCGGCTTGTTTAATGTTGTTCATGAGGTGACTGGCGGCGTCCTGCGGCGGCATGCCGGAATAGACAAACCCGATCAGATCGGAAATGGTGTGATCGCGGAAAATCAGGTTCATCTCGGTCTGCTCATTCTCGAAGCGATGGATGGTGTAGAGCTTCTTGGCCAGTCCGCCGGGGAGATGACCATGCGCGTCGCGCCCGAAAGAAACGCCCAGGCTTCGGCCCAACACTTCCTCGTCGGTGGCCATCCATTTCACGCCCAGGCCCTGGGCGATGCCCAGGACCTCTTCGGAAACGCTGCCCTCGGAGGGCCAGACGCCCTGGGGACGGACCCCGAACACCTGCTGATGCAGATCCAGTCCACGTTGTATTTGCTCGCGCGCGTCCTCGGGATGGCGAAAGCGATTCTGGGGCAGCGGCAGGCCGGGAGTTGAAACCGCACCCATATTGGTGTCACAGACTAGGGGCAGAATGGGATGATAGAAGGGAGAGGTTGAAATCTCGATGCGTCCGTGCTGTGCGGCGTCGGTATGTGCGGGCAAAACCTTGGCCAGCAGTTCGCGCTCCCGGGCCATTACAAAGCGCTGATCTTCAAACGAGTAGCCGCGGCCTTTTTGGATGAGCCCGGCGATGTCGGGATCGTCCAGGAAGTATTCGTCGAACCAGGCGATTTGCGAAAGCACCTGCAGGTCGGTAAGGTCCTGCGCCGAGAAGCATTTTTCCGCGCCTTCCGGCGTGCCGCCCGCGCTGCGAAAGTGGTCCCACAACTCGCGGTAGCGCGGATAACGTCCAATCAGATTTACCGGATTGGCCTGGAAGAGATACTGCAACCCGAAGCGACGCTCGTCGGGGGTGAGATCTGGTGCCGGCTTGGCGGCAACTTCGAGGAACGGGTCTCGCGCCGCTCCGGTCACGTAGTCCTGTATCTGGGTGATCAACGACGGAACGAGATTAAAAGTCTGGTGAACGTTGGGAAACTCGTCCAGCAGCTTGACCATGCCGTAGTAATCCTTGAGGGCATGCAACCGCACCCAGGGCAACCGGTAGCTGCCGGTGACCAGGTCCTTGTAAAACGGCTGATGCTGGTGCCACAGAACTACGACGCGCAGAACAGGCATGAGCGTAAGATTTCCAAATCTAAGTGAATGGTTCCGGGCTCACGGAGCAACCTCAGGGGCTGAATCCCCGATGTTACGTGCCCCTGCCGGCACGACTGAAGTCGTGCCCTTCCACGAAGCCATTCATGAAACCTGTTGAAGTCTAGCAGGGTTGCGGCGGCGCGGGCGATATTGCCCGAACTCCGGTACACTAGGATGGATTACTTTAGTGATGAGCAAGGAAACCACAGCCACGCTAACGCCGCCCCCGCGGAGCAACCCCAGCCTGCTGACCGACCAGGACCTCCATCTCTTTAATGAAGGCACGCACTACCGGATCTACGACAAGCTGGGCTCGCATATCACTACGGTCGCCGGAAAGCCGGGTACCTACTTCGCAGTTTGGGCGCCGAACGCCAGCTCGGTTTCCGTAGTCGGCGACTTCAATGGCTGGAACACGCAATCCCATCCCCTACATGCGCGCTCCAGTTCCGGTATTTGGGAAGGCTTTGTTCCCGCCGTCGGCAAGGGTGCGCTCTACAAGTACCATATCGTTTCTCACAATCAGGGACACGTGGGCGAGAAGGCCGATCCCTTCGGCATTCTTCATGAGAAGCCGCCGCGTACTGCCTCGGTAGTGTGGGACCTGGAATACCAGTGGGCGGATAAGCAGTGGATGGAAACCCGGGCAAAGCGGGAATCGCTGCAGGCCCCGATTTCGGTTTACGAAGTTCATCTCGGTTCGTGGATGCGGGTCCCGGAGGAAGGCGACCGGCCGCTGACCTACCGGGAGACGGCGCCGCGCCTGGCGGAATATGTCAAGCGGATGAACTTCACTCACGTGGAATTGATGCCCATCATGGAGCATCCTTTCTACGGTTCGTGGGGTTACCAGACCACGGGATATTTCGCGCCCACTTCGCGCTACGGAACGCCGCAGGACTTCATGTACCTGGTGGACTACCTGCATCAGCACGGCATTGGCATAATTCTGGACTGGGTGCCCTCGCACTTCCCTACCGACGCGCACGGGCTCGCTTATTTCGACGGCACACATCTTTTCGAGCACGCCGACGCGCGCAAGGGCTTTCATCCCGACTGGAAGACCTTCATCTTCAACTATGGCCGTAACGAGGTACGCAGCTTTTTGATGGCCAGCGGGCTGTTCTGGCTGGACAAGTACCATATCGACGGCTTGCGAGTAGATGCCGTCGCCTCCATGCTCTATCTCGATTATTCGCGCAATGCCGGCGAGTGGATTCCCAACAAGTTCGGCGGACGCGAAAACCTGGAAGCCATCGATTTTCTGCGCCAGTTCAACACCGAGGCCTACAAAGAGTACCCGGGCATCCAGACCATCGCGGAAGAATCCACGGCTTGGCCGATGGTATCGCGGCCGACCTACGTCGGCGGGCTGGGTTTTGGCATGAAGTGGGACATGGGCTGGATGCACGACACCCTGGCCTATTTCTCCCAGGACCCGATTCATCGCCGCTACCATCACAACCAGCTGACCTTCCGCATGCTGTACGGCTTCACCGAGAATTTTGTCCTGCCGCTGTCGCACGATGAAGTAGTGCACGGCAAAGGCTCGCTCATCGGCAAAATGCCGGGAGACGAGTGGCAGAAGTTCGCCAACCTGCGCCTGCTATTCGGTTACATGTACGCTCAGCCGGGCAAGAAGATGCTGTTCATGGGTTGCGAATTTGGCCAGGTGCGGGAGTGGGCGCATGATACCAGCCTGGAATGGCACGTCCTGCAGTATCCCGTACACAAGGGCGTGCAGAACTGGGTGGCGCAGTTGAACCAGGTTTATCGGGGGCAGCCGGCGCTGCACCAACTCGATACTGATTCTGCCGGGTTCGAATGGGTGGATTGCAACGACACGGCCGCCAGCATCATTTCCCTGCTGCGCAAGAGCCGAACTCCGGCTGACGAGATCCTGATCGTCTGCAACTTCACTCCGGTGCCCCGCTACGGGTACCGGGTGGGCGTGCCCTGCGGCGGATTCTGGCGGGAGATTCTCAATAGCGACGCCCAGGAATACGGCGGCAGCGGCATGGGGAACCTGGGAGGTGTGCACGCGGACGCGCAGCCTACGCATGGCCGTCCATTTTCGGTGAGCTTGACCC
>JBARIF010000786.1:0-12577 GCA_049799615.1 Terriglobales bacterium | reverse complement strand
CTTCGCCCTGGAGGATCACTGCGACGAAATCGCGGTGTTCGTGCGGTCTTTCTACGACCGCAAGGTGCGTGGAAAGAAGGCTGCCTGAGTGTGTTGAAATGAATGCGGCTCGCAGCACGGTTTCGATCGTCGCGAGCCGCATCGGTCGCGTGACAGACAATGGTTATCCAAGAAATCTGGCGGTATCCGGTCAAGTCCATGGCGGGGGAGTTATTGAAGACCGCTGATATTACCGAGCACGGCATAGCGGGTGACCGGATAATTCAAGTCCGGAACGCCAGCGGACGAATCTTCACGGCGCGAACCAGGCCCGGACTGCTTAGGCATCGAGCTATTCTGGATGAGAATGGCGACGTGCTTGTGGACGAACGCCCCTGGAACACAGAGCAGGTCGCTCGCGATGTTGAGGACGCGGCAGGCCAGGGGGCTCGCCTCGTCCGAAGCGACGCAGAAGACCGCTTCGATGTCCTTCCGCTCTTGGTCACGACGGATGGAATGTTTGCCGCAGTGGGTTACGACCGCCGACGTTTTCGTCCCAACCTGGTCATCGGTGGCGTAGATGGACTCTCGGAACGCCAATGGGAGGGAGCAAAGTTACAAATTGGTGAGGTCGTGATTGGCATGGATGATCTTCGCGGTCGCTGCATCATGACGACTTTCGATCCTGACACCGGCAAGCAGGACCTGAGCGTGCTTCGGCGCGTGCAGAAGGAATTCGACGGCGTACTGGGGGTGAACAGTTACGTCGTGACTCCAGGCCAAATCACAGTCGGCGACCCGGTAGAACTGATCCCCCGGTCATGAGCACGTTCAGCAGTGCCGTATTTCTCGGTGTCGACTTGGGCTGGTACGGAAGGCCAAGCGGCTTGGCGTCCATCGTGATCAATCGCGACGGCCTGAGCCTCCGGAACGTGACTCGCTTGCAGGATAGAGAGGACATCCTGCGCTGGATCAAGTCGGAAGTCGGCAGCGGCAGCGCCGTTGTGGGGGTTGACGCTCCCCTAATGATCCCAAACCGCACCGGTATCCGCGATGCAGAGCGCGAACTGAACAGCGAATTCCGGCGCTTTCACGCCGGTTGCCACGCCGCCAACCTCGGCCGCCCTTTTGCCCGAAACGTGCTGTCGTTCAGTCGCCGGCTCACCGCCTTGGGCTTCTCTCACGGTGCTGAGATGACGGCACAGCAAGAAGGGCGCTTTCAAATCGAAGTTCACCCCCACGCTGCTACCGTGAATCTCTTCGATCTCCCTCGCATAGTTAAGTACAAGCGCGGCCGGCGCGCGGAAAGGGCAAAGGAACTGGACCGGCTAAGGGAGTTGATGCTCTCGCGTCTGCCCGTACTGGATCCTGCGCTGTCCTTGTGGCTGCCTTCCGTACCCAGCACGGGCAACCTGAAACCAGTCGAGGATGAAATCGATGCCGTGCTCTGCGCGTACATTGCGGCCCACTGGTGGTTCTGGGCAGCGCAGCGAAATCGCGTCTATGGTTGCGGAGGGGCCGGCTACATCGTGGTGCCCGAGCGCAAGACATCTTGCCCGGCCAAGCGGCGGTCGTGCACACCCAATCTCTCACGCTGATTTGTAGACGGCGGTGCGAACTCTGAAACCTTCCTTCCTGATGGAGCCCGTCAAGATCGTCCGGGTCCTGGACCAGTGGCATAACGATCCCCGTTATATCGATCTGCTGAAGCAATTGGGCCTGCCGCAGTGAGCCCTGCTCGACCCGTGCAAACGCCATGACCGCCTGGCCTAAAGGCCCATTCCAGTGCTCCGTTTACGTTCACGGCGTATAATTCGCACTGGACCATGCTGACCCCGCGTTATGCCCTGGTGGCCTACGTAAGAAATCCGGTCGGGGAATTTGTCGAACGCCTGCGCCGCCAGCTACACCCCGAACTCCCCCATCTGGCAGCCCATCTGACCGTGCTACCGCCTCGCCTGCTGCAGGGGACGGAGCGCTCGGCATTGGAGATGCTGGAAGAAACCTGCAGCCGGGTCGCGCCGTTTACGGTAACGCTGGGCGAGGTCGAGACCTTCATCCCGCGCACACCCACGGTTTTTATCCGCGTGGGCGATGGGTCCTACCGCATGCGTGAACTGTACGAACAGCTCAACATTAGAGCCCTGGCCGCCCAGGAAGAGTGGCCTTACATGCCCCACCTGACCATCGTGAAGATGAGTGCGGAAGCACAGGCGCAGGAGGCTTACCGGGTAGCTTATGAGCGCTGGAGCCACTTCGAGTGCAGCCGCGAAATCCAGGTAAGCGAGCTGACCTTCGTGCGCGAAGATGAACAGAACTGCTGGGTCGATCTTGCCGGAGTACCGCTGGGCCGCCAGCTGGTGTCGTAGGCCGGCCTCGGGCCTCGGACTTCGGGCCTTGGGAAAATCAAGCCACGGATTCCGCGGATTTTCACGGATCCGTATGGACAATTTTTGTCTCTTCGTCCTGTTTGCCTCATTTTTTTCCTTATCCGTGTAAATCCCTAAGATCCGTGGCTGATTTATTGACGTCCGAGGGCCGAAGTCTGGCCTCCGACGCCCGCTTCCAACCTCCGAAGTACATGGCCTTTCCGTCTATTGCCAAGCTCGCTTTCAGGGCGTACATAGGATGTGGGGTTGCTGCGTAAAGCCGCTGCCCGCGCGGGTTTCGGACACTACGGCCAGGAGGCTTATGCAGACAGGCGTTTACGGGTCAGGCTATCTCGGGACCGTGGTTTCAGCCTGTCTGGCGGATTTCGGAACTCCAGTAACCTGTTGCCACCCCGATAGTACTCGCATGGTCGAGATGGCCCAGGGCAATGTGCCCTTCTTCGAAAAGAACCTCACCGAAGTCATCAAGCGCAACGTACGTTCCGGACGGCTGGCCTATTCCACCGACATGGAGTCCTTCGCCAGAAAAGCCCAGGTGATTTTTCTGGCTGAGGACACACCGCAGCATCTGGCCGACCTTGCGATTCGAATCGCTCGCCTGGCGCCGAAGCCTCCCATTCTGACCATCATGACGCCAGTGTCGGTAGGGACCGCCACCAGCGTGGAGAAGCGGCTCAAAGACGCGGGGCTGAAGGCGACCATCGTGTCGCAGCCCGTATTTCTTACTCCGGGCTGCGCGGTCGAAGATTTCAACTGGCCTGACCGGATCATTCTGGGCACGTCCGCCAACGATGCCGTGCTGGTGTTGAAACAGATTCTCCATCCCCTGGTGATGCGGGGCGTTCCGGTGATCGTGACCAATCACGAAACCGCGGAACTGGTGCGGGAATCGGCCACGGCGTTTGTCGCCACCAAGATTTCTTTCATCAATGAGCTCTCGAGCCTGTGCGAGAAAGTGAACGCCGATGCGGTCAGCCTAGCCATGGCGCTGGGGTTGGACAAGAAGATCGCGCCCCGCTGCCTGCAGCCGGGGGCTGGTATGGGTGGAATCTTTGCCGAGTCCGACATGGAATCGCTGGCTGAACTGGCTCGCGCCAAGGGAGTCTCGCTCAAGATATTGAGCGCGGCGCGGGAAGTGAATCTCAGCCTGGCCGACCGCATCGTGGACAAGATTTCGACCATTGTGCAATCGGTGCAGAACAAGGACGTGGGGATTCTAGGCCTGGCTTTCAAACCGAACACCAACTCGGTGGCCGGATCATCCTCGCTGCGGCTGGCGCAGAACCTGGTGGCCCGGGGCGCCCGGGTCCGGGCTTACGATCCGGTGGCCATTCCGGACGCACGCATCGAATTGAACGGCACGGTCCACTATTGCGAAACGCCTTATGCTGCGGCCGAGGGCATGGATGCGCTGGTGGTCGGCACCGGCTGGCCTGAGTTTCGCAGCCTTGATTTCGACCGCATCAAGCACCTGCTGAAACGTCCGGTGATCGTGGACACCAAAAACCTTCTGGACTCAGTGCGCTTGCGCGCCATGGGATTCCAGTACGTCGGCGTCGGCCGGCACTAGCAGCTTTTGCAGTCGGCTACACAGCTCTTCCCTGCTTCTGACAGCTCTCACCCCAGTTGCTATAATCGTGGAGAAACGGTGGGAGTAGCTCAATTGGTAGAGCACCGGACTGTGGCTCCGGACGTTGCGGGTTCAATCCCCGTCTCCCACCCCAAACTGAAATCCAATTGCTGGTGTGGGGCGGAGACTCCCTTCGACTTCGCTCAGGGCAGGCTTTGTCCCCCGCTTTTGACTTTGATTTCACTCTGATTCCCGCATCAACCCCCGACGACCAAACCAACACCAAATTCAAAGGCGTCGGACAAGAGTGTCCGACCCACACGCGCTATACTGCGGCATCTCATGGCCAACATTCTTTATGGGGTCAATGGCGAGGGCTCAGGGCACTCCACCCGGGCACAGGAAGTCATCTCTCATCTGATCGCTCGGGGGCACAGCGTCCACGTCGCTTCTTTCGATCGCGGGCTGCGCAATCTACGCGAACACTTTGAAGTGACGGAAATCTACGGTCTGCGTCTGGCCTACGTGAACAACCAGGTCAGGTACGGACGCACGCTGACCAGGAACCTGCTTTCGGTTCGCCAGCGCGCCAAGAGCATTGCGTTGCTGTCGGAACGGGTTGAAGAGTGGAAGATCCAGCTGGTCATCACCGATTTTGAGCCGCTGACCTCCCACGTGGGCCATCACCTCCGGCTGCCGGTGATCTCCATCGACAACCAGCATTGCCTCACCAACACGGACGTGACCTATCCCAGAAAGTACCGGCGCGATGCTGCGGTCGCGAAGCTGGTGACGCGGATCATGACTCCGCGGGCGGATGCCTATCTGGTGACTTCCTTCTTCGAGGCGCGGGTCAAGCGGCCGCGCACGTTCCTGTTTCCGCCGATTCTGCGCCAGCAGGTGCTGCAAGCAGTCCCTACGACCGGTGAGCACGTCCTGGTGTACGTGACGTCTCCCGCGCCGGCGGTGGCGAAGCTCTTGAGTTCGGTGCGCTGTCCGTTCGTTGCCTACGGCTTCGGACGTGAAGGGCGGAGTGGCAACGTGCTCTACAGAAAGCCCGGCATGGATCAATTTCTGGAAGACTTGATCAGCGCGAAGGCCGTCATCGCCAATGCCGGATTTTCCCTGATGACCGAGGCGCTTCACCTGGGTAAACCGTACCTGGCGATTCCCATCGAACATCAGTTTGAACAGATTTTTAACGCCTACTGGCTCGACAAGATGGGATACGGCACTTACTGGGAGGAATTGAACAAGGAACGGATCGAGTCGTTTCTCTACAATCTGCCGGGCTACCGGGAACGGTTGAGCGGGTATCCACGCCGCGGAAACGCGGCACTGCTGGATAAACTGTGCAGTCTGGTCGCAGAATACACATCACCGCGCGGCGCCATGGCGGGACGGAGGCGAAAGTGACAACGGACAATGAATCCCTGCCTCCAGGTCCGGCGGCTGGCCCCAGGTCAAACATCATCTTTGAAGCTGCGGCGTTCACCAGCCTGATGGTTGCGGTACTTTCGCTCTTTCTGTTCGCGTGGATCGGGGATGGTGTTGCGCACGACCGCACGGCCGGTTTTGATCTTGCGATACGGAACCAGGTTCATGCCTACGCCTCTCCCCCTCTCACCAAGGCAATGATCTTCATTTCGTTTCTGGGCGGGGACGGGCTGACCGCGGCCGCCATCCTCTCGGTGATTGCGTTCCTCGTCTTCCACTGGAGGCGGGAGGCGCTGTGGATGGTCGTCACTATTCTGGGGGCGCTGGTGCTGGACTTGAGCCTGAAATATGCCTTCCACCGCCCGCGCCCTGTCCCGTTCTTTGTGCCCGTGCCCTACACCTACAGTTTTCCCAGCGGGCACTCTCTGTTTTCATTCTGCTTCTATGGGGTGCTGGCGGGATTGCTGACCAGGAGAATCCGATCCCCGATGGGACGCGTCTTGATCTGGACGCTGGCTGCTGTTCTGGTCGCGGCCATTGGTCTGTCGCGGGTTTACCTGGGGGTGCACTATCCCAGCGACGTGATCGCCGGATACCTGGCAGCCTCGCTTTGGGTAAGTACGCTGGTGGCTCTCGACCGTGTGCGGGTGGAACTGAAGGATACATCCAACCACCGCACTTAACCTTTATTTCGGCTTCACCTCGCACTTTCACTGATGGCATACACCGTGCCGTCGGGGCATTGAGGATTCAGATGAGCAATCGGAGTCTGCCGTGGCGCTGTTGGTGTGTTCTGTTGTTGTTCACCTCCAGCCTGGCGAGCTTCTCATTCGCTGCGGAGCCGCTTCCCCCAACCCACATTGACGACTTCACCGGTCGTCCGCGGGTGATCATCATGAGCGACATCGGCAACGAGCCGGATGATCAGATGTCGTTCGTGCGTCTGCTCTTGTATTCGAATGAATTTGAGATTGAAGGACTCATTGCCACTACCTCCACCTGGCAGAAAAGTGCGCTGCATCCCGAAACCATGCATGCCCTGATCGAGGCGTATGGGAAGGTGCGATCCAATCTTCTGCTGCACGCCAAGGGCTGGCCGACCGCAGAGGATCTTGACGGCCGGGTTCTCACCGGGCAACCGGGGTACGGCCTGTCGGCCATTGGCGCCGACAAGATGTCGGCCGGCGCGGAGGCGATCATTCGGGCGGTTGACCGCGACGACCCGCGCCCGTTGTGGATTTGCATCTGGGGCGGGGCCAACACCCTGGCGCAGGCGCTTTTGCACGTGCGCGCCACCCGGCCGGCCGGGGACGTGGGCCGATTCGTGGGGAAGATCCGGGTTTATTCCATCACCGACCAGGATGATACAGGCCCCTGGATCCGGCGGGAATTTCCCAACCTGTCTTACATTGTTCAGCCCTCTACCCAGAAGGGAGACGACTACTACTGCGCGACCTGGACGGGAATCAGCGGAGACGTTTACTACCGCAACGGCGCGGGCGCGGACTCCACTCTCGTCACCAACGAGTGGCTGGAAGCAAACATCCGCAGCAAGGGGCCGCTGGGAAAACTGTATCCCAGGTTTGCTTTCATTATGGAAGGAGACACGCCGTCTTTTCTGGGTCTGATCGACAACGGGTTGAATTCCTATCGCCGGCCCGACTGGGGCGGGTGGGGAGGCCGCTATATTTACCGGCAGCCCTACGGCGAGACCCATGCCATCTGGACCCAGGGCGGCAACACGTTTTCGCGAGTCACGTCGCAGGACACGGTGGCTGGCGTGGACGGGAGGGAATACACCTCCGACCAGGCAACGATCTGGCGCTGGCGCGAAGCTTATCAGAACGATTTTGCAGCGCGGATGGACTGGACCATCAAGGATTACAGTCATGCCAATCATAATCCGCTGGTGGAGGTGAATGGTAAGTCTGGAACAACTCCCATCATGATCGATGCCGAAGTCGGCAAGCCAGTGTCATTGGACGCAAGCCAGAGCCGCGATCCTGACGGCCAGGGCTTGCATTACCACTGGTTTCACTACGGCGAAGCCGGGAGCACTGATGCGAATCTGGCCGCAGTCACCATCGGCGGCGCCGATACGGCAAAGGCCACGGTGACGGCGAACGCGGTCTGCCGTCCGCAGTGGCTGCCCAGGGGGGAATGCTCGGGGACAGGGACGGCGCACATCATCCTGGCCGTAACCGACGATGGATCCCCCCGGCTGACATCCTACCGGCGCGTGATCCTTACGGTGCGTTCGGGCAGAGCTCAATAGACGGGGCGCCTTTGGTCCCATCACCCGCCCTTTCGCAATAAACGCGAAGAGGGTGGGGCACCCCGGCGCTCAGGAGGCCCCCTACTCCAAAGCGAAACTGTCATGCTGAGCGGAGCCGAAGCACCCCTATTCCTCTTCGTGCCCCTCCCGGGACTGAGTGGTTCTGGTACGCAATAGGGGTCCTTCGACTCCGCAGGAAGCCCGCGTGCGGGCTTCTTGCTCGCTCAGGATGACAGTGTTTCAGGAGCAGAAGATCACTCTCCTCATCACCCTGCGCTCAAGAAGATATACTCCGCACGCACCAATCGTTGTTAGACTACGTCGCGCTGGATCGTGACTGGAGCGTCCTGATGAACCCCAAGTTCCCGCTGCTGGTGGAGTTGATTGCCGAGTTTCTCGGAACCTTCGTGTTGATCATGTTCGGAACCGGTGTGGTCGCGATGGTCGTGCTGTTTCCCACCCAGACTCCGGGCGAGGTGATTCACGGTGGTTACACCAATATCACTTTCGGCTGGGGGCTGGGAGTAACCATGGGAATTTACGTCGCCGGGAAAGTCTCGGGGGCGCACTTGAATCCTGCCGTCACGCTGGCGTTTGCGGTCTTCCGCGGATTTCCCTGGCGAAAGGTTCTGCCTTACTCGATCGCGCAAACTGCCGGTGCATTCTTTGCCGCCGCGCTGGTGTACCGGAACTACCTGCCCGCCTTCCACCGGGTGGATCCGCAACTGGAAAGAACGGCGGGGATCTTCACCACCTTTCCAGCCTTTCCCAACTTGCCTCAGGCTGGATTTCTGGACCAGGTGATCGGTACGGCGTTGCTGCTGCTGCTCGTCTTCGCCATCATTGACGAATTCAACATGCCACCCGGCGCCAACATGGCGCCGCTGATGATCGGGCTGGTCGTGGTGGCGATCGGGATGAGCTTCGGGGCGATGCACGGCTATGCGATCAATCCGGCGCGCGACTTTGGCCCCCGGCTGTTCACAGTGCTGGCCGGCTTTCGCAATAACGGTATTACCGACGGGAGCCAGGCCTGGTGGGTACCCGTTGTGGCGCCGCTGGTTGGCGGAGTAATCGGCGCCGCAGTGTACGACTTCGGCATCCGGCGATTCTTGCCGCGTTCTTCCTAGCTGCCGAAGGTGAAGACCTTGCAACCAATCGAGGTGAGGGTTACTTACCGACGGCATAATGCAGTTCGACCACGCCGTCTGTGAACTTCGTCGAGGAGATCAGCTTTAGGGGCACGGTGCGGCGGCCGGGCGCGATCAATGGGATACCTTCGCCTATGAACGTGGGAATCACATGAATCAGGAACTCGTCGATCTCTCCTTCGTCGAGAAATGACGCAATGATACCGGCGCCACCCATCATCCAGATGTCTTTCCCCTTTTTCTTGCGCAGACGGGTTGCGAACGCTTTGATTGGCTCGCTCACGAACTCCACGCCCGCAGGGGCTGGCGATGGCAGGCGACCGCGGGTGAAGACGTAATTTTTGACTTTTGTATCGAAGGCGCTTCCGCTCACACCTTTCTTTTGAAAGTCGAGTGCCATATCGCACGTCTTCCTGCCCCACAGGATCGTGTCAATCGATTTATAGAACGCATTCATGCCGTAGTTGCCTTTGGGACTTGGACGGTCGAGCCAGTCGACGGAGCCATCGGATCGCCCAATAAAGCCGTCGGCGCTGGTGGCGATGCAGACGATGATTTTGCGCTTGCGGGGCATGGCGGTAGAGGCAGCGGTCAAATCTTAACCCGGAACAGCTTAGGATTTCTATCAAGTAAGCTCAGGAGTGGTGTTTCACTTTCAGGGTTGGCTCACAATCCAAGGCGTCCTGCTGAGCTAGCGAAGCATCTGGCGTGAAGCACGAGCGCGGCGCGGGCGAGGGCCGGCACCGTGCCCGCCAAATCCTTCGGGACTGACCCTCAAGCCCACTCCTTAGAGTGGGCCCTGCTTTCAGAATCCCGGCGCAAACGTGTAGCCCAGCGACACCCCAAAGCGGGTGGCATAGGGAGAACTGAACTCCTGATTGTTGCGAATCATGTACAGGTGCGCTTCCGGGCGAACAAAAAAATGGCCGTGAAAGTAGTAGCGCAAGCCGCCGCCGATGTGGCCCATGAAGTGGTTGCTGCTGACGAAATCGGTGCAGGTGATGGCGCCGCAATTGATAGTTCCCGTGTAAAAGCGCAGGCTCTCCCAGCCGATGCCAGCCATCACTTCAGCCGCCGCGTGGCTGCCCAGCTTGGGTGCGTAGATCCCGTTAAAATCATAGAAAAGGGGACGGTAGGGCTGGAAGCCGGCGTAAAGATTCCGGCTGCCTCTCCAGGCCAGTTCGCCGCTGACGCCAAACTGCTTCTTCAAAAGAAGGTCCGCGCTGAAGACCGGGTAGGCCCCGCCGGTCAGCGACACCGGGTTGTGACTTCCCGACGCACTCGATGCCGAGGGCGCAGTAAGCGTGCCCACGCCAAATGCGGCATCAAACTGCTGCGCACGAACCGCACCTGGTATGAGGAAAGGAAAAAACAGGACTGCCAGCAAACACAGCTTTCTCAAGGGACCCTCCCAGCCTATATTCGCTTTAGATGCAGAAGCGAACCAGGGGAAAGTGAAAAGAATTGTAAGTGCGCCCCCCCCAGGGGGTCCCGGAGCAGGGCCAGGAATGGGATTGTCATCAACCACCTGCTGGCAATGGTTTGCATCTATAATGCGGCACCGGGAATCAAGATACCCTGTCGCCCCGGTTACGTTCAGCAGTTGCTTCGATATGGAAGAACTGAGCCCTGAAAGATCGTTATCCCTAAAAGGAATTATCGTTTCGACGGGTGTCGTTCTCTGTTTGTTCGCTCTGTGCCCGGGAAAAGCACAGGGACAGGGCGGCAACGGATACTCGGGCACGAATTCGGATTCCACTCCCGCAGCGTCCATAAAAATCACGGCTCCCTCAAACCAGAACCCGTTCGGGGGCAGCGTCGCCCAGGGGTCCCCCAAGCCGGAGGTCTTTTCACTTACTTTCCAGGATGCGATTGATCTCGGCCTGAAAAACAACCTGGGCGTGCTGCTGCAGAGTTACAACTCCATCGCCGCCCGGGGAGAGAAGTGGAAGGAACTGAGTGAGCTACTCCCGAACGTGCGTGGAGCGGTCAGCGTGAATGTGGCGCAGGACAACCTGGCGGCCCGCGGCCTACGCTTCCCCGGATTTCCTACCGTGGTGGGCCCGTACGGATTTACCGACGCGCGGGTGTACCTGACCCAATCGATCCTGAACCTCAAGGCTCTCAACCGCGAGCGTGGAGCGGCTGAGGACGAGAAGGCCGCGCAATACAGCTACAAGGATGCCCGTGATCTGGTGGTGCTGGCGACGGGCAATGCCTATCTGCAGGCGCTCTCCGGCGCGGCGCGGGTAGAAACCGCCGAGGCACAGATGGAAACCGCGCAGGCGTTGTATAGCAAGGCCACCGACCAGCAGAACGCAGGCCTCAGCCCGGGCATCGACACGCTTCGCGCCCGGGTGGAATTCCAGAACCGACAGCAACAGCTGATCGTGGCGCGCAATGAGTATGCCAAGCAGAAACTGGCCCTGGTGCGCGCCATCGGGCTGCCCACGGGACAAGAAATTGCGCTGACCTCGAAGGCCCCGTATGACCGCCTGGTCACGGAGGGTATTGAGGCCAGCGTGCAGCGCGCGTATGCTTCCCGCTCGGATTACCTGGCGGCAGTCCAACAGGTGCGGGCCGCGGAACACTATCGCAAGGGGGCCACGGCGGAGCACTATCCCACGCTTGATTTGCTGGCTGACTATGGCGACCTGGGAATCAACTTCGGGAATTCGCATGGGACGTACAGCGTCAGCGGACGGCTGAACATCCCCATCTTTCAGGGAGGCAAAGCCCACGCCGACGTGCTGCAAGCCGATGCCACCCTGCGCCAGGCCCGCGCCCAGTTGGACAATTTGCGCGGCCAGATCGAATATGAGGTGCGCACCGCACTGCTGGATATTGCGGCCGCCGATGACCAGGTAGAGGTCGCGCGCAGCTCTGTCGAACTGGCAGAACAGACTCTCACCCAGGCCCGCGACCGGTTTTCCGCCGGGGTCACCGACAACCTGGAGGTGGTCCAGGCCCAACAGACCGTAGCTTCGGCCCATGAAAGTTATATTTCAAGCCTGTACGCTCACAACGTGGCCAAACTTGAACTGGTGCGAGCCATGGGATATGCGGAACAGGGCGTACGGCAATATCTGAGTGGCAAGTGATATGGAACAATCTACAACGACAACCGTGCATGACAAGCCTGCAGTTGAGACCCGGGAACATCCTCCCTTGCCGGCTTCGGAGAGAGATCTCCGCTGGAAGCAAGCCTCCCGCAATCCCCGCTTTCGTCTGGCCCTGATCGTGGGCGGAATTGTGCTGCTGGTGGCGGCCTTCTTTCTGTGGCGCTACCTGGGCAGCTACGAATCCACGGACGACGCGCAGATCGATGGCCACCTGAACGCGATCAGCACCCGCGTTTCCGGTCACGTGATCAAGCTTCTGGTCAACGACAATCAGTTTGTGGAAGCCGGCACGCCGCTGGTTGAGATCGATCCCAGGGATTACCAGGTGGCGGTGGCGAAGGCCAGCGCAGCCTACCGGGATGCCCAGGCTACCGCGGAGTCACTGCAGGCAAACGTTCCGATCACCTCGGTGAATACCGACAGCCAGTTGTCGGCGTCTCAGGCGGATGTAGAGGGCGCCCGGGCCGGCATTTCCGTGGCGCGCCAACAACTGGAGGCGGCGCGGGCGCAGTTGGAGCAGGCCATCGCCAATGACATCAAGGCGCAGAACGATGTCGGCCGCTACAAGCAACTGGTGGACAAGCAGGAGATTTCCCACCAGCAGTATGACCAGGCGGTCGCGGCGGCGCGCTCCAGCGCGGCAGGAGTTGCCG
>JBARIF010000785.1:0-11143 GCA_049799615.1 Terriglobales bacterium | reverse complement strand
GGTGAGGCCAGCCAAATGGACGTAGTCGATGAGCGGCAGGTACACGTCGCCATTATTGCCCAGCCGGCTCTTGGTATTCAGTTCGGGAACGTTGTAAACGCTGATGTCGAGCAGGTCCCCCGTGCCCAGTCGCGCATCCAGGCCGGCTTCGTCGGCGGGTTGAGCCGTTTCAACCTGGGACGGTGCGGGCACGGCCGCGGGAAAAACTGTTTCGACGGGCTGCTGCGCAGGCTTGGGTGATTGATTTTGCGCAGCGCCTATCACCGCAAACGCCACAGTCAGCAAAAGGAAGACTGGAACATAGAGTATCCGGGCCGGAATCCTGGCGAAGGACGACATCTCTGGACCTCTTGGCATGGTGGCGAGAACAAAAGTCTAGCACAGACCTGCGCAGGTTCCCGTTAACTGCGCGGGGACAGCCGCGCTCGGCGGTCGAGCACAGCAAGCGTCCGCAATTTTAGCTCCACTTTAAAGACGGTCGAGTTAAACTTCGCCGCAGCACCGAGAGCGGCGGTCGCTCACGTGAATCAGTTCTTCCACCCCAAAGCAGTAGCTTTTCCGATTGCGGTCCAACTCCCGAAGTGAAAGCCTGGGTTAACCTTTTCTGCACTCGTCCCAAGTTGATGATTGCGGTGCAAATTTCACCGCTGCTATATTCCGAAACAAGTAGCCATCAAAATTCAAGAAGCTTTGTTCTCAGCGCGATTGCTCTCAGCCGGGTGCGGGCGTGTACCGCTTGAAATGAATGCGAAGCGGCGGAAGCGAGAACAGGTTTGAGATTGCAGGGCAGGATTTGGCGGAGCGAAGTTCACGCGGGACGGCTCTAGGTTCGGGATCACAACTCTGAAATCTGCATCCATCTACGGGCCGAGGACAATCAGTTGACGCTCTTCTACTTGGGATTGTTCGCCACCTCGGTGCTAGCGTCATTTGTCCTGACCAGGTACATACGCAGTTTGGCGACGGTTCGCGGCTGGGTCGCGGGCCCCGGCCTGGATCGGCACTTGCACAAGCGACCCCTGCCACGCCTGGGCGGGGTTGCCATCTTCCTGACGTTCTGGTTCAGCTGCGCCCTTGCCTGGCTGATCGGTTGGTGGCACCCTCGCCTGGATTTCTGGTTTTCGTCCAGCGCACTGCTCACTATCCTGCTGCCCGGCTCCCTGATTTTTCTGCTGGGCCTTTACGACGACTTGCATCCCGTGGGTCCGTACGTCAAGTTCAGCGTGCAGGTGCTGGCCGGGGTCATTTTGTTTGCGGGCGGACTACGCATTCTGGACCTGCCCGTTCTGTTCAGCGGGCACCATCTTTCCTGGTTTATCGGGCTGCCACTCACGATTTTGTGGGTTCTCGGCGTCACCAACGCTTTTAACCTGATTGATGGTCTGGACGGGCTGGCGGCTGGTTCTGCACTGTTCTCCACCCTGGTGGTCTTCGTGGTTGCGCTGGTCAGCCACTCCTACTTTGTGTCGGTGATGACCCTGGTCCTGGCGGGGGCCATTCTCGGCTTCCTGCGCTTCAACTTTAATCCCGCAACTATTTTTTTGGGAGACTGCGGCAGTCTCTTCGTGGGTTTCATGCTGAGCGCCCTGGCGCTGCAAGGCATGCAGAAGTCGCCCACCATCGTTGCCGTCGCCATTCCCGTGGTCTCATTCGGTCTGCCAATCCTGGAGACGACTCTTTCCATAGTGCGCCGTCTCATCAGTGGCCGGCCGGTATTTGTGGGAGACCGGGAGCACATTCATCACAAACTTCTGCAACGGGGCTTATCGCAGCGCCAGGCAGTGACCATCCTCTACGCTGTATCCGCCGTGTTTGCCATGCTCAGCCTGTTCATGCTCTGGCCCACGGGGAGCACGGTGGGCCTGGTTCTGGCAGTGTTGGGCATTGGGATCTGGATCGGAGTGCAGCACCTGAACTATCTGGAGTTCGGAGAGTTGCGCCGTGTGGCCCAGCGCTCGCTCGAGCAGCGGCTTATTTTCATCAACAATCTTGCCATTCGCAAGGCTGCCGAGGAACTCAAAGCCATTTCCGATTTCGAGCAGCTCTGCCGGGTTCTCGAAGCTGCCTTCACCAGCAATGATTTTGATGCCCTCGATCTGCACCTGCTGCGTCTGCCAGATGAACTGGCCGATGTCCGCGACTTACAGGTTGTCTCCGCCGGCAAGCCCCACTTTCATTGGAGAAAGCGCGGCAGCCACTTCAGCGCCGAGACAGTTCCGGGGTGGAGTCTGACTCTCGATCTGGTGGCGGCCAACAATCGCCGCAGAGGTTCGCTCACTATCTACCGCCTTTATGACGGGCGCGATCTGCAACTCGACATGAATCTGCTGACTTCACTATTTCCAGTAGCCCTCGCCGACGCCCTGGATCGTGTACTTCGCCAGGCCGTCGAAATCGAGGTCGTGGCTCCGCGGGCCTCCGCGGCGCAAGCCAGCTGAAATCCGAACTTCTGGCTGCTGGCCACTGGCTTCTGGCCAAACCTGCCGGTTCTGTCACCTTCCATTCAAAGCCAAGTCACGCAGACGTTGTCAGAAGCCGGCAGCCAGGAGCAAAAAATCTTTTTATCCACAGGTTGAACCAATCGCGTTACTTCTTGCCGACCGCAACCCGCATTTAATTTCTTACTTCGCTTCCGGCAGGAGAACCCAGCAAGATGGACTTGTACAAGTTTCGTGACGCTCACTTTCTCGGTTTGCAAACTGCGGTGTTTTGCGTGGCCTGTGAATTGATCAGCGAAAACAACACTTCGCGCTGTCTGGCGTGCGGAAGCTTGGCGGTGATCAGCCTGTCGCGCGTGCTGGGAGGATCGCTGCGCCGTCAGCAGACTGCGCATCTGATCGCCGACGCCGAACTCGATCGCCTGGTGCACGAACTGCTGCGCACGGTGCCCCTGTCGTCATCTCCAGCCCCGGACAACCACCTTCCGGTATCGTTCGCCTCGCTGGCCCCCGGGCGCAGTCATATCAGGCGCACCCAGCAGCAGCCCACGGTTGTGCCGATCGATTCCGCGTCGTTTTCACCTCCTGCGGAGGTTGAGCTGGAGCCCGCCATCAGCCTGATCGCGGAGCGGGCGCAAACCCTGACGGGGGCGAGCGGCGCCGCGATCGCCCTCCGCAAGGGCGACGAAATGGTGTGCCGGGCACGCGCCGGACGCAATGCGCCTGACCTGGGCGTCCGTCTCCAGTCCGATTCCGGAATTTCCGCCGATTGCGTACGCACGGGACAGGTCGTGCTTTGCCACGATGCGCAATACGATCCTCACGTGGATACGGGGGCGTGCCAACGGCTGGGAGTGCGATCCATCCTGGCGGCCCCGCTGCGCCATTTTCGCCGGACGCTCGGCGTGTTCGAAGTTTTCTCCAGCGCGCCGCATGCCTTCGCTGACCGCGACGTCGCCACCATGCAGCTTCTTTCCAGCGTGATGGTGGCTGCCCTCTCCCGCCTGTCACCTCGTCGCCAGACCGCCTGAAACCGTTCGCCACGAAGGTACACGAAGGAGGCTACCGCCGGCCTTCGTGGCACTTCGTGTGCTTTGTGCCAGATGGGTTTTGCGGTTGCATCGCGAAACTCTTTCCTTTGCCGGGCAAAGTGATATGTGCGGCGCGCCGGTCTGAGGTAATATGTTAGGAACTTTGTATGGAGCCTACCGGGATCAACCCCGCCGGTATTTCCCGGCAATCTAAATCTGCAACTGAACGTCGGCACGCTTTGCGGCACAGAACGCACAGTCCTGCCTACGCCAGGGTGAACGAATCTCCCGGAGACGCGCCGGAGCTCAGCGAAATTCTCGACATCAGCGAAGCCGGTATGTCCATTCAGACGTCGGCTGCGTTGCAGGTCGAACACGATCTGAGCCTGTGCCTGGATCTTTCGGAGACAAAAACGCGAATCCGTACCAGGGGGCAAGTGGTGTGGTCCGACACTTCGGGACGTGCCGGAATTCGTTTTGCCAGGTTGCCCGAGGAGTCTCTGGACCAGCTCAAAGAATGGCTGTTTGTGAACGTACTTACCGCTTTTGACAATGCCGGTGCAACTTCGCCCGCTGGCGAGGGATGGAACAATATTTCCAACCACCCGCCGGCTTCGCATACTATGGCCAGAGATGAACTGAAATCCGAAACGCCTGCGATTTCCGCTAATGGCAGCCGTCGTGCAGACCTAGAAACGGTGCCAAGCGAGAGAGAAAGAGCGAGAGAACCAGAAAGAGAAACAGAAGTGGAGACGAACGGGATCGATCGCGAGGCCGCGCTCCAGCTAACGGCGGAGCGGGCATTGGTCCTCACCCGGGCCACCGGGGCCGCCATCGCCCTGTCCGAGGGCAGCGGCAGTGAGATGATTTGCATGGCGAGCGCCGGCTCGGACGCGCCGCCTTTTGGCACCCGGCTCCACATCGGTTCAGGATTTTCGGGGGAGTGCGTGCGCACCGGGCGGTCTCTGCGCTGCGATGATTCCGAAACCGACGATCGTGTGGATCGCGAGGGTTGCAAGGCTCTCGGCATTCGCTCTATGGTTGCGGTTCCGATTCGCCCGGGGAACAAGGTTGCGGGGCTCCTGGAAGTCTTTTCACCCCAACCTTACGCCTTCAACGCCAATGACATTAGCGCCCTTCAGCAATTGACCGGCAGCATTCTTCCGACCCTGATTCCCGTCCCGGCGGGCCATGCCTCACCGCCGCCGGTACAAAGACTACCTTCACCGCCGCCGCCGGCTCGTGTCGGGCCCCGGCCCGCCGAGGTTCCAACCACGATCGCAACCCGGCCGGTCACTGCAGTGCGGCCTTCAGGCCAGCGATCGTGGCACAAAATTCTGCTCGTGGCCGCGCTCGCCACTTTTGTTTTCGCGGTGCTGTGGCTGATTGCGCCCTGGATCTCCAGCCAGATGCGCTCGTCCGTCCGTTCCCCATCGCCGGCTCGACCGCAGGTTGCTGCGAAGTCACCCGACCTCCCGGCCAACACGAACGATCTGGCCAGCTTGCGCAAAGTGGCCGAACACGGCGATCCGGCGGCGCAGTTTGCTCTGGGCGCGCGCTATGCGACGGGGGAAGAAGTCAAACAGGACTACACCGAGGCGGTGCGCTGGTTCACTCTGGCGGCCGAGCAAGGGCACATCCTGGCGCAGGCGACTTTGGGTGCCTACTACTGGGCGGGCCGAGGCGTGCCTCAGGACTTGACCAAGGCCTACTATTGGTCGGTCCTGGCCCAGGCCGGCGGTGACCAGGCCAGCAAATACCGGGTGGCCGTGCTCGCCTCCCGCATGAGCCGGAGCCAAGTTCTGGCGGCGCAAGAGCAAGCCAACGACTGGCTCAATAACTTCGCCAGCCGTTCCCCTTCTTCCTCCAAGTAGGCCTTCGAAATTGGGTCTAAAATAGAGGCAGAGGTTCCATTCCGTGCCGACCCTTCGCGACATCGTTTACCAGAATGTCCGGGAGGGCGATCTGTACCAGAAGCTAGATCGCAACCGGGTCCGCTGCTATGCCTGCGGCCACTGCTGCCCCATTCCAGAAGGTCAACCCGGAGTCTGCAAAGTACGTTACAACCAGGGAGGAAAGCTCTACGTGCCCTGGGGATACGTAGGCGGAGTGCAGTGCGATCCCATCGAAAAGAAGCCATTCTTCCACGCCTACCCGGGCGCGTTAGCCTACAGTTTCGGAATGTTGGGCTGCGACCTGCACTGTGCCTACTGCCAGAACTGGGTGACTTCTCAGGCGCTGCGCGACCCGGATGCGGTGTCGGCGCCGCTGCACGCTTCGCCCGAGGGCCTGGTGCAGGACGCAGTGCGACAGGGTGCAAAAGTTCTGGTCAGCACCTACAACGAGCCGCTGATTACCGCGGAGTGGGCTGTGGAGATATTCAAACAGGCTCGGGCTGCCGGACTCATCACCGGCTTTGTATCGAACGGCAACGGCACCCCGCAGGTCCTGGAATACATCCGGCCTTGGGTGGATCTCTACAAGGTCGATCTCAAGAGCTTCGACGATCGCCACTACCATGAACTGGGGGGACGGATCGGACCCATTCTTGAAACCATCCGGGCCTTGCATGACATGGGAGTGTGGCTGGAGATCGTTACTTTGCTGATTCCTGGCTTCAACGATTCCGACGATGAGCTGAAGGGTTTGACCAATTTTCTGGCCGGCGTCTCGCCCGATATTCCCTGGCACGTGACCGCATTTCACAAAGACTACAGAATGGATGACCCGGACGACACTCGTCCCGAAGACCTGCAGCGCGCCGCCGAGATCGGCCGGAAAGCCGGTCTGCGCTACGTTTACGCTGGAAACCTGCCCGGCAAGCTCGGTGATCTTGAAGACACGCGCTGCCACCAGTGCGGCGATACATTGATCAGGCGGAGTGGTTACTTTGTGCGGGATTACCGCGTAACTTCCGACGGGAAGTGTCCCTCGTGCCAGGCCGTGATTCCGGGCCGCTGGGCGGCTGGGTTTGAACGGCAGATCACGGACCGCCCTTTCTTGCCGCGCACAAGCTCGCGTTTGGTTACAATCCCGAGCTAGGATGCGACGACGGCAAGCGGCCTTCATCTTCGCGGTCTTGTGTCTTACCGTGGCCTGCTCGCCCCGCGACTTTCTTACCCGGCGGCTGGCCACGGATCTGATTGCGGGTTCTGAAACTTTCAAGACCACGCAACTGTTCTGGCTGCGCACCGGGGTCATCTCCAACAAAGATTACACTTCGCCGGAATATCTGGTGCTCCGCCGTCAGGGCTGGATTACGGCCACGGGTGCGCCCTGCAGCGCTGACCTGGGTCCGGCACCCTGTTGGGACGTAGTGATCACGCCTCTCGGCGTCGATGCGCTCCGCGATTGGGTAGTCGCCACCGCCGCCACATCGCAGTACATCAGCGTGCCGGTGGCGCAGCGAGAATTGCTGGGACTGAGCGGCATTCGCAAGAATGGAAATTTTGCGGATGTTGATTTCCAGTGGCGCTGGGCGCCGGTGAATGAAGTTGGCGCTGCTCTTTATGCCAAAGGCACCGAATACAATTCGACAGTGGGCTTTGTCCGCTACGACGACGGATGGCGCGTAATCGAAGGCGGCCCATTGAGAAGCAGCCAAGCTCTCAACGATGCCTTGAAGAACGCGGAACCGGTGCAATAGCCCCAGCGTAGCACCTGCCGTGTCGGTGGCTTTCCCCTCTACAAGCTCAGGGCAGGCTCAGGGGCGTCTCGCCCTCACTTCCCGAGGGCAGGATGGCCTCGGGACAGCCGGCAAGATTCCGGCGCTACTTTTTTCCGATTACAGTCCTGAAGGCTTGCTGGCGGCGCTGGCGATATTCACGCGGTGTGAGGCGGCGGCGTATTGTGCAATGCCTTTGTACAGGCCTTCCGCAATTTTTTGGCGATAGCTTGAGCTCTTCAGTTTGGCTTCGTCTGCGGGGCTGCTGACGAAAGACACTTCGGCAAGAATGGCGGGCATCGAAGTTCCCGTGAGCACTACGTAAGAAGCCTTCTTCACACCGCGGTTGCGGATGTCCGGAATCTGCGTTGCCAGCACATGATAAAGGGCCTGCTGTACCGCTACCGCGAAACGGCGCGACTTCTGCACCTTCTCGCGAATATCGACATTGTTCCAGTTAACGTTCTCCGCCGCGGCGCCTTCGGCATCGGCGTCTGAAGTGCGCGCTTTCACCGACGAATACGTGTTGGTGTAGTAAGTTTCCGAACCGCGGGCCGAGGAATCGTCGCTGGAGTTCGCATGTACCGAGACGAACAGGTCAGCCTGGGCCAGATTGGCGATTTCGGTCCGCTTTTCCAAGGGAAGATAAGTGTCATCCTGGCGGGTGTAAATAACTTCCGCTCCCAAACGGCTCTCCACCAGTTTGCCCAGGCGACGCACGACATCGAGTACGACGTCCTTTTCCAGCAAACCCTTGCGCCCCACCGTTCCCAGGTCCCAACCCCCGTGACCGGCATCGAGCACCAGGCGGAACTTCGGCACGTGCGTCCGCAATCGCCCTTCGAGTTTGTTCTCCGCACGAGACGGAGCCGCCGGCAGGAGCGCAGCTTGCGGCTTGATATCGGCTTTCGGCAAATCAGGGACGGCGTGCTCCATCTTGCCGGCACTCCGGATTTCCACCACCAGCCGGTAAGGGTTGGATTGCAGGCTGACGGAAAAGTCCGAGGCGCCCGTGGTTTCCAGCACGACCCGGGTTATACCCTTCGTCGGCTGGGCAATCCGAACTCGCGCCAGACGAGCGTCTCCAATCTCGATGGTCTTGCCGAACAGGCCGGGCGCCAGTGCAGTATCGTGGAGGTCAATGTAGATCCGCTCCGGAGTACTCAGGCGGTGGGCCTCGTATTGTACTTCGCCCTGCATGTCAATAATCACGGTACTGGAGTCCACAGACGAGACATGGTATATGCCCGTCACCAGGGTCCGCGCAGAATGCTGTTCGTCCGTACCCGAAGACGGTTCGTCTTCCGGCACGGGCGGCGCCGGCTCAGGTTCAGGCTGCGCTGCCACAGTCGACGCAACCGGTGGCAACGTCGGCCGTTGTGCCACGGACGGCTGCCGTGATTTCCACCACAGTCCGGCTCCCGCCCCCAGGGCCAGGACAAGCAGCAGAATGACGATTAAAACACCTACGGTGGATCTCGGCTTTTTCTCGTACTGCTGAAAAATCACCGGCTGAGGCTGGGGCTCTGCCCGCCCGGCGGGCGCGAAGTGGTGCCCCCCTTCTACGGATACGGTAACGTCGTCAGGCTCAAAGGCGTGAGACGGACTTTCGACTGCTTTGGCCACCAGTCGCTGCGAAATCTCGGCAAGCCGGTTCTCTTCTTCCGGCTTCATGGCGGCTAGAATCAGTTCGGCAAGCAGACTCAAACTGCGAACATCGCTGTCATTGAAGCCATGCGGTTCAGCGGAGAAGGCCTCCAGCAGGCCGATGGTGCCATGCGCCGATGCAATAGGCACCGCCACAATGGAGCGAGTGCCCAGGCGACGGCAGACCGCCACGTTCACCCGCGAGTCGTTCTCCGCGTCGTCGCAGCGCACGATTCCGCCACTGCGCAGGCAGGCTCCGGAAAATCCTGATTTCGGGTCCAGGCGCGCTCCGGGCTCAGGCACGACCGTTCCCGCCGCCGCCCGGCAAACAATGGCGTCTCCCTCCGCCAAGGCCACCGCCACGCCATCGGCTCCGGTGAGGGTGAGGGCGTGCTCCGCCACCAGTTGCAGTACTTCGTCGAGGACAAATTGCTCCAGCTCCCAGACGTCCGCGTTTAACGGTTCGCCGCTTTTCTCGCGGGCGCGCCGCTGGCGTATTTGCTCATGCAGGCTGGAAAAAGCCAGCAGAGCTTGCAGAGCTTCGTGTCCTGGCGTGTAGCCGAAGGATGAAGTCACAGCCCGGAAGACGGACGAGGTGTGCGTCGCAGTCTCACCCATCGAACTAGCACCGGTCCCGTTGTCGGGTAACCTGTTACCCGGTGATCCGCTGTCGGGCAATCCTAGATTCGTATTGTGCGGATTGGCACCCATTTGTGGAAAATCCTGTGGATTACTTTTCCTCAGACGACACGGCGTCGCGAGGGAAATTCTCTCGAATCAGCTCTTAGAGATCCACAGCGCCGGTACGGCCATTGGGGGATCGCCGCACTGACAGCTTTTAAGTTACAGTGGATTTGCTCTGATCGCAATATCGACGGTGTCCCGAAAGGTCCGGGCCGATCGTATGAGTTGTGATAGTGCCGTAATAGATCAGGCCCGGTTCTGCATGCAAGATCTTGCACCGCGCCGCAAGTTAGGCGTATCCTTCTGAAATAGAGGAGTTTACAGGCTGTGGCAGATGAATCGAAGAAGAAGAAATCGCGCTGGCTGTGGCCCCTGGGCGTAACCGCTACGGGCCTGACTGGCGCTGCCGTCGTGCTTTTGCGCGGCTGCTGGCATAACAAGATGAGCTGGCCGGTCCGCTCCCACGGGCATTCCTATCAGGTCTGTATGGGTTGTGGTATCAAGCGTCTTTTCGACGAAAAGGCTTTTTGCGCTTACGGGCCCTACCGCTACGATCTCAATGGCCTGATTGCGTGGGACCGCGCCCATCAGGGTGAAACCTATCCTCAGGAAGAGCGTCCCGCGTCTTGACGGTGTGCATCGGAGAATCGGTCGGGATTGTTCAAACTGAGTCCTTGCCAGAAATCGACGCGGTTGAACCAGCGTCGGTACTGAGAACCTGCGACACCCTTGGCTAGAATTTCGCCATGGATTCTCGCGTGGCGCCGCCATCCAGTGCAGTCGGCCTTACACCTCTCGGCCGACGACTCCACTACCGCCACCAGATTCAGAGCCTGGCTTACGTCAATCTGGACCAGACCAACGGTGGCGTCATCCGCAATCTGGGTGACACGGGTTTGGCCATTCAGGCCGTGACTCCTCTGTACATGAACCAGCAGGTTTTTCTGCGCTTCGATCTGGCCAATCCGCGGGCGCGGATCGAGGCGACGGGCCGGGTGGCCTGGGCCGATCCCGTGGGGCAAGCCGGGGTCGAGTTTGTGCTTCTTTCCCCGCGTTCCCGGCGCTTGCTCAAAGAATGGATTTTGATTCAACTCCTGGCTGCGGCGCAAAACTCGGCCGGGGATGCGGCCTTCTTCCACAACCACAGCGGCCAGCAGGCCACGGAGCTGTTGTTCTCCTCGCCGGCGCGGCCGGCAATCCGCCTGGAACCGGAACCGGCCGGCGTGCGACGCCGCCAAGGAAGTGAAGGCCAGCCCCGCACGATGCATCTGCCTTGGTTGCCATTCACCATCTCAGCCCCTGTGCTTTCACGGCTGGTCGATGGACTGGTCTTGCTTTCGGCAGTGCTTCTTTTCGCGCTGATCTGTATCGCGATGGTGGGGGTCATTCCAGCCTGGCCTGTCGCACTGGGGATGGGATTGGGCGTGGCTGTCGTTTTCGCAGTGCTTTATCGGTTTCTGTTTTTATTCTGGATGGGGGGCACGCCAGGAGACTGGCTAGCGGGGATCAGCGACAACGGGTTCGAGGGAAATGAAATGCCAGCCGACGACCGTCCAAGATTTCGATAGAGGACGGCAGACTTCGGACCTCGGACTTCAGACCTCGGACGTCGGACTTCAGACCTTCAGACGCAGGTTTTCAAACTCAATACGTGAAGTCCTGGCTGCGTTTTCAGAATT
>JBARIF010000784.1:0-12648 GCA_049799615.1 Terriglobales bacterium | reverse complement strand
CCTTCAAGCCGTCCGCCCGGGTTTGCTCGAAAAGACGGACCCGGTGGCGCGAGTGCTCAAATTCATGGATGTCGGCCCAGACTTCGGCCTGCCAGGCTTCATCATGAACCGCGGTTTCGCCGCAGGTGGCACAACGGGTGTGAAGCTTTCGAATCAGGCGAGCGGGAACGGCAACTGGGCCGGGAGGCAGTTCAACAAAAATGCAACGCACCTCCTGGATGTCTTCGTTATCGCCAATGATGTGCTCGTAGCGCAGCAGGTAGCCGAAGGCCAGCTTTCTGGCTTCCTGTTCAGCCTCGGCGCGGGTGTGAAAGGGACCATACTCGGCCCGCATCTGCTCGGTGGAATCACAAGCCATCCAAAACGTTTCCTTGTATGCCATCTTTGCCTCGAGGGGTCGGACTTTGGCTGGCTCAGAAGAAAGCGCCGGATGGTCCTGGGACTACGCCCCGCTCTGAGGAATGCAATTCAGCTGCCGGGATCGAACCGCTGGATGGATAGACATAGGTCATTAATCATCAATTACTTACGAGATATCGGAAAAGAGAGCCAGCGAGCAAAATGCAAGCTTTTGCAGCCTTTTGCCCCGTCGCCAGGGTGCCCCACCCTCTTTTCGCTCACTTCGCGAAAAAGGGTGGGCCTTTGGGATCATCGGCACCGCGAACGAAAATGGGTCACATGAATCCTGATGGGAACACGACTGCCCCCTAACTTTTGCAGGACGCGAAAAAGTTGAGGCCTCTGACCCTGCCAAGTGACAACAAGAGGAAGGGCGGCCAGCCGTTCTCCATTTGACGATCTTTTCCTGGCGCCAGAATCGCGGAGCTCTGCTCCTCCGGGACGGCCCGGGGGCGCCTGTCCCCACTCGTTCTATTTGCCTGCACCTTTGATTGGTGTGGCAAAAGCGCCCGGGTTCTATCCGCTCAGGAAGCAATCGTCCCCGACAATACATCTCTCGGCCGCATGGCGATTTCCTCCTGCCATCTCTCGCCGCCGTGCCGGGCGACATAGATAGCCAGCTCCAGGCGGCTCCATACCCCCAGTTTGTCAAAGGTGTTGCGCAGGTAGTTTTTCACGACCTGTTCGGTGGTGCCAATCGCTCGGGCAATTTCGCGGTTGGTCTGGCCTTCCCAGACCAGGCCTGCGACTTGCATTTCCTTGGCAGTGAGCCGCTCACGGGGTTGCATGTTTCATCTGCTCCTTTACGAACATCGCGGTTGCCAGCTTCACCCTTTTTCTGCCGTCACGGATACCGGCCCGCAGGAACAGCGTCCGCAGATGTTGCTTTACCGTCCTGGGGCTGATGTTCAGTTGTGCCGCGATCTCCTTGTTGCTGCAGCCCTGTATCAGCAACTGTAGGACTTGCTCATCGCGCGGTGTAATCTTGATCTGATTCAGGCTTAGCATGGCGCTTCCTCTATTGATATTGATCGCTTTTACCGGCTGCGCTTTGCGGTTGCGGCTGGATTGCGATCGGAATACCCAGAAGCAACTGCTTCGCCAAAGCTTCGCCGTTTTACACAAAGGGACAAAGCCTTGCGAATGCTACATTTTGGTCTATGGCCCATAGTGTCAGGGGCAGGCCGCCAGGCCTGATGCGGGACACCTTGTCCCACAACGGGTCGACCCGGATAGAATTGCCTGCAGGGGGACAGCATGCGCGTGCTGGTGATCGAAGATGAGCTCCGGCTGGCCGAGAATGTGGCCCGCAGTTTGCGGGAGAGCGCTGGCTACGCCGTGGATATTGCTGCTGACGGCCAGGAGGGATTATTTCTGGCAGAATCGAACCCCTACGACGTGGTGCTGCTCGACCTCATGCTGCCCAAGCTGGACGGGATGGAATTGCTGGGCAGAATCCGCCAGGCCGGACACCATACGCCCGTCCTGGTGCTGACTGCCCGCGACGACAAGGAATCGGTCGTCGCCCTGCTCAACGCCGGGGCCGACGACTACCTGACCAAACCATTCGATCTGGGCGAACTGCTGGCCCGCACCAAGGCTTTGATCCGTCGCGGCAAGGGACAGCCCTCCCCGGTGGTCGTCATCGGCGATCTCGAACTGAATACCGTCAACCGCACCGTGCAGCGCGGCGGAAAGGCGATCACGCTGACCGCCATGGAATATCGCGTTCTCGAGTACCTGGTGCACCGCCCGCACGCCGTGGTCTCAAAGACTGAGTTGCTCGAGCATCTGTACGATTACAACTGGGAAAAATTCAGCAACGTGATCGAGGTCTATATCTCCGGGCTGCGGCGCAAACTTAACCAGGGATCATCGCGGCAGCTGATCCGCACCCTGCGCGGACAGGGCTATATGTTGCAGGAGTGATTTCCGAAATAACCGACATGCGGCGCGACTCCATCCAACGGCGGCTTATCGCTTCAGTCCTGCTGTCGCAGATCATCCTTACCGCAGGCCTGGTGGTCATAGGGGTTCTGGTCACCTACTGGCGCCTGATCTCGACCCTCGATGCCAGCATGCAGGCCCACGCCACCAGCGTGGCGGTGCTGGTTCGCTATACCGAAGACGCCAGCGGGCACGTGTACTTTGACAACAGCCTGCTGCCCGAGTCGATTGATCCCAATCATCCCGACCAGTTCACGGTCTGGGCCGACCGCACCGGATTTCTGACCCGTTCCGAAGACTGGCCCGAAGGCTTGCAGTTCCAGCCCGGCCCCAGCGAACATTGGAACTTCACCTGGGCGGGGGTCCCTTATCACGCTCTGCGCATGACCCATGTTCCGGTGCTGGACCGGGAGCTGGGTGCGGCCTTCCGTCCCCAGACCCTGACTATCGTCTATGCCTCGCCTTTGGTCCGGATTCGACACCAGGTACGAGTCGCGGGAGCCTCCATTGCCCTGGCCAGCCTGCTCTTGCTCGGCGTTACTACGGGGCTGGCTTCGTGGAGGATTCGACGCAGCCTGCGGCCCCTCCAGATTCTGGCCCGGCAGGCTGCCCTGGTCTCCACCCAGAGTTGGAAGCTTCAGCCCCCGAAGGAGGCAGAGGAGATCGACGAGCTGCGCCCTTTGACCGAATCGATGACCCAGATGCTGGCGCGTCTGGAGTACGCCTTCAAACAGCAGCGGGAATTCGTGGGCAACGCCGCACACGAGTTGAAGACGCCGGTGGCGGTGCTGAAGTCCACCCTGCAGTCCCTGCTGCAGCGTCCACGAAGCTCGGAAGAGTATCGCGCCGGCCTGCAGGCATCGCTGCAGGATCTGGATCGGTTAGAGCAACTGCTGCAGTGGATGCTCCGTCTGGCCCGGGCCGAGCAGTGGGCACAGAATGCGCAGGGGCGAAACCTTGAGCTGATCGACATCAACTCCACCTGCGAAGAAGCAGTCGAGAGAATTCACGCTCTCGCTCAGTCTCGCAACACCACGATTCATCTGGCCACCAACGGGCCAGTTCCCATCCGCGCCGACCCCGAGGACCTGCAACTGGTGTGGACGAACCTGCTGGAAAATGCCGTCCGCTACAGTCCCGAGGGCGCAGCGGTAGAAGTCGCGGTGGCCCGTGACGACGACCATGCGCGAGTCTCCTTTCAGGACCATGGCGTCGGTATCGCCGCCGCTGATCTCCCCAAGATTTTTGAGCGCTTCTACCGGGGAGACCACTCTCGGGCCCGCGCCACCGGCGGCTTCGGTCTGGGCCTGGCCATCGCCAAAGCTCTGGTAGAAGCCTACGGTGGAAGCATCGCGGTGGAAAGCACTCCAGGCCAGGGTACCCGCATGACGGTTGAGCTTCCCGTTCCCAGGCAATAGAGGGCTCTGACAGTAGCGTCGGCGATACTTTGTCTTCGGGCCGGCTTCAGCTTCCCTTAAGGTAGGTTCGGGTAGTATTTGCGGTTCGGCCCCGACCACGGTGACGTCTATGGCAAATCATTTTTGCGGTCGCAATATCGGTATAGGAATGAGGTTGATCTTCGCAATGCTGGGTCTGCTCGCAATGGGATTCGCGCAGAATTCGTTACCAGGGGCCGATGCGGAAAGCAGCCCCAATCAGGCCACGAACGCCGCTCCTCTGACGGTGACTCTGCAGGATGCCATCGCTCGCGCCCGGAAAAATGATCCTGTATATCACGCCGCCCTGACCGCATACGGTTCCGCGAAAGAAGACCGCGTACAAGGCCGCGCCGCCCTGCTGCCGGGGGTGAACTACGATGCCGGATTTCTTTACACCCAGGGCAATGGCACCTCCACCGGGCGCTTCGTGGGCGCCAATGGAGTGCACGAATATCTCAGCCAGGGCAATATTCACCAGGATATTTCTCTGCAGGGGATCGCCGAATATCGACGCACGCGGGCGGCGGAAGCGGTGGCGCGCGCCCGCTCCGAAATCGCCGCCCGCGGGCTGGTGGTGACGGTGGTCCAGGCCTACTACCATTTCGTGGTGGCGCAGCGGAAGTATGACACCGCCCAGCGCGCCGCCGGCCAGGGCCAGCGCTTCCTCGACATCAGCCAAAAGCTTGAACAAGGCGGCGAGGTAGCGCACTCGGATGTGATCAAGGCCCAGATCCAGTTTCAACAGCAACAGCGCGACCTGCAGGAAGCGGAGCTCGAAATGAATCGCACCCGGCTGGAGCTGGCGGTGCTCATCTTCCCCGATTTCAACGAACAGTTCAGCGTAGTGGACGATCTGCAAACCCCCGAGCCACTACCGTCCTTTACCGAGGTCCAAACCGCTGCCGCCCGCCAGAACCCGGATTTGCGGGCCGCAGTGGGCACGCTTCAGGAAGCCCGGCAGCAAGTTGGCGCAGCATGGTCTGGTTTCTTGCCTGCGCTCAAGCTGGATTATTTCTACGGCATTGACGCGAACCACTTCGCGACTCGACAGTTCGATCCAGCTTCGCAGATGGCGGTGCGCAATCTCGGATACGCTGCCACCGCGACACTGCAGTTGCCGGTCTGGAACTGGGGAGCGAATCGCAGCCGATTGAAGCAGGCCAGTCTGCAGCGCGAGCAGGCGCAGCTGGAGCTGACCTTCACCCAACGCCAGCTGCTGGCAAGGTTGCGCGCGTTGTACGATGAGGCCCAAACCGCGCGCTCGGAACTGGATTCTCTAACTCAGTCGGCGGAACTGGCAGCGGAGAGTCTGCGCTTGACCACGTTGCGCTATCAATCAGGAGAAGCAACCGTGCTGGAGGTGGTGGACGCACAAAATACCTCGACCCTGGCGCGCAACGCCTTCAGTGACGGCCAGTCGCGCTTTCGCGTAGCTCTGGCCAACCTTCAAACCCTGACAGGAACCTTCTGACGACAGAGATAAAAACTCGCGAGGGTGCCCCGTCCTCGTCTGTCCGCTTTTTGGAGAGACAGGGCGGGCTCTTCGCGCACAAATTGTCGTATCGGTGCCGCGCAATTTTCCTGGCCATCCTCCTGCTACTTTTCCTGCCGGCCTGCTCGAGCAATTCCACGGAGAAGGAATCCGGAGTCCCGGTGCAGGTGGTCACGGTAAGAAAGGAAACCCTGCAGCGCACGGTTGCAGCCGAGGCCGTTCTGTTCCCTCTGCAACAGGCGGCGATCACTCCGAAGATCAGTGCGCCGGTCAAGACTTTCTACATCAAGCGCGGCAGCAAGGTGCGAAAAGGCCAGTTGCTGGCCGTGCTCGAGCACAACGACCTCGCAGCCGCGGCCCAGGAGAATAAAGGCTCCTATGACGAGGCCCAGGCCGCATACGAAACTACTACCGCCTCCGCCCTGCCACAGGAAGTTCAGAAAGCGCAACTGGACGCGCAAGCCGCGAAGCAGCTTCTGGCCGCGCAGGAGAAAATCTTCGACAGCCGGCAGGAACTCTTTCAGCAAGGAGCGATGCCGCGCAAGGAGCTCGACCAGGCGGGCGTGGACCTGACTAACGCGCGCAACCAGTATGAAATTGCGCAACAACATCTCGACGCGCTGATGAAAGTGGGCCGGCAGCAGCAGCTGAAGTCCGCAGCGGGACAACTGGAATCCGCCAAAGGCAAGTACCTGGGCTCGGCGGCACAACTCAGCTATTCCGAAATCCGCAGCCCCATGGACGGCGTGGTAGCCGACCGTCCGCTCTACCCCGGAGAGATGGCCGCGGCTGGTGCTCCCCTGCTGACCGTGATGGATATTTCCCAGGTGATCGCCCGCGCCCACATCCCCCAACCCGACGCCGCGCTGCTCAAGGTCGGCGACCAGGCAACTGTCACCGTTCCCGGGCAGGACAATCCAATCGAGGGCAAGATCACCGTGGTCAGCCCGGCGCTCGACCCTAACAGCACCACCGTCGAGGTATGGGTGCAAATCAGGAACGCCGATCAGCGCTTCAAACCCGGCACCAGCGTGCAGGTCTCCATGCTGGCCCAGACCATTCCCGATGCCCTGATCATTCCCTCTGCGGCGCTGTTAACCGCGCAGGACGGTACCTCGGTCATGCAGGTCAGCGGTGACGATCACGCGTATCAAAAAAAAGTGCGCGTGGGCATTCGACAGGGCGATACGGTGCAGATCATCGAAGGTCTGCACGCTGGAGACCGCGTCGTCGCCTCGGGGGCTTACGGCCTGCCGGACAAGAGCAAGATCAAAGTGGAAAGCCAGAATGAAAAGTAGCCGGGAAGCGAATCCGCCAGACTCGGCCTACTGGTTTTCGCGTTACTCCAAGCCCCTGATCTTCGTGATCCTGACCCTGGCATTGGTTGGCGGCTTCCTGGCTTTCAGCATTCCGGTTGCAGTCTTCCCCGCCACCAACTTTCCTCGCATCCTGGTCGCAGTGGACAACGGAGTCATGCCCACCGATCAGATGATGGTCACCATCACCCGCCCCATCGAAGAAGCCGTGAACAGCGTTCCCGGGCTGCAGGAGGTGCGCTCGATCACCAGCCGCGGCTCCGCCGAAATCGACCTGTTCTTCGACTGGAACGTGGACACCATCCTCACCCTGCAGTACGTAAACGCCGCCCTGTCGCGGGTCCAGACAGACCTGCCGCCGACCGCGAGCGTGGTGGCCAATCGCATGACCTTCGCCAGCTTTCCCATCATCGGGTACAGCCTGACTTCCGCAACCGTTCCGCAAACCCAGCTCTGGGAGATGGCCACCTATGACATCAAGCCGCGACTGAACCGGCTGAACGGAGTGTCCACAGTCCTGGTACAGGGCGGACAGGAGCCGGAATTCCACATCACGCCCGACCCCGCGAAACTGCTGACCGCGAACGTCACCGTCACCGACATCCTGGACACGATGAAGCGCACCAACCTCATCGATTCTCCTGGACTCTTCGAGCGCAACCATCAGCTGGTGCTGGCACTGGTGAGTGGGCAGGTGCGAACGCCGCAGCAGATCGCGGACACGGTCATCAAGAACACGCCCGCGGGAATTCCCGTGCGCATCGGCGACGTGGCCACCGTCACGCCCGGAGTGAAGCCCGTGTATACGCTGGTCACGGCCAACGGCAAGCCCGCCGTGCTGCTTAACATCAACCGCCAGCCCGACAGCAACACGGTTCAGGTGGCGGACGAGGTCCACCGTCAAGTCGCCGAGATTCGCAAATCGCTGCCGCCCGGAATTGACATCAAGCCGTTCTATGACCAGTCCATCATCGTTGGCGATTCCATCAAAAGCGTACGTGATGCCATTCTGCTGGGCTTGATCCTGGCCTCTATCATCCTGGTGGTTTTCCTGCGAGATTGGGGAACATCGGTCGTCGCAGGCCTGGTGATTCCGGTGACCGTGCTGGTGACCTTCATCGCACTCAAGCTGTTTAACCAGAGTTTCAATCTGATGACTCTGGGCGGGCTGGCCGCTGCTGTGGGGCTGGTAATTGACGATGCCATCGTGGTGGTGGAAAACATCGTGCTCCATCGCGACGCTGGCGAAGGCCGGCTGCAAGCCATCCACGGCGCCTTGAAGGAGATCACGATCCCTCTGATCGGCTCGACAGTGACACCCGTGGTTGTGTTCCTACCCTTGATTTCGATCACGGGAGTGACTGGAACATTTTTCCGCGCCCTGGCCGTGACTATGAGTGTGTCCCTGTTCACATCGCTGGCGCTGGCCGTGAGCTGGACGCCGAGTCTGAGCATGTACTTCATCCGGACGCGTACCGATTCGCCGGGAAGCGAGGGGCCAGTTAGACCGGATGCAGAATCCATCTCCCGGCTCCTGGCGGTCGAAGAGCTCAGCCTCGGTGGATTCTTCCGCAAGGTTGTAGACTTCCACGCCCGGTGGCTGCGACGGGCCCTGGCCCATCCCGCGTGGCTGGCAGGTTTGAGCCTGCTCCTGGTCGCCGCCTCGTACGTTTGCTACCGCTATTCCGGCTCCGACTTGATGCCGGAAATGGACGAGGGCGGCTTCACCCTGGACTACTGGACGCCCGCCGGCACTTCGCTCGCGGAAACCGACCGCATGGTGGGCCACATGGAGCAGATCCTCAATACTGTGCCCGAGGTCGAGAGTACTTCGCGGCGCACTGGCATGGAACTGGGTCTGGCCGCGGTGACAGAGGCGAATCGCGGCGACATTCTGGTCAAACTCAAACAAGATCGTAGTCGCTCCATCGACGACGTGATGGAAGAAGTTCGGAGTAAAGTGACGGCCCAAGAACCGGCCGTACGGGTTGAGTTCGTGCAGGTCCTGCAGGACATGATTGGCGACTTGACCAGCGAACCCGAGCCCGTACAGATCAAGTTGTTTTCGCCAGACGCCGCGCTCCTGGAGGCGTGGGCCCCGAGAGTCGCGGCCGCCATCGCCAAAATCGACGGCGTGGTGGACGTACTCGATGGAATAGAAAACACCATCAGTGGACCCGCCACCACCTTTCAGATCAACCCCAGTGTCGCCGCCCGCGCCGGATTCACGCCCGAGGAAATTGCCACCGATGCCGCCGCCATTCTGGGTGGCGAACCGGCCGCTGCCCCCGTAATCAGCGCCGATCGTCCCTACACCGTGCGGGTTCGCTTTCCCGCTGGAAATCGGGCATCGCTCGAAGCCATGCGCGACACGCTGCTGACCAGCAGCACGGGCAAAACTGCAACCCTCGGGGCCCTGGCCACCATCACCGAGCTTCCTCCGCAAACCGAAATTCGCCGGGAAAATTTGCAGCGCGACGTCTCGGTGACGGCGCGTCTCGAGGGCACCGACCTGGGAAGCGCCGTTGCCGCGGTGCAGAAGGTGGTGGATGCTTTACATCTGCCCTCCGGCATTCGTGTGGAGTACGGTGGCACCTACAAGCAGCAACAGAAATCGTTCTCTGACCTAGTACTGGTGCTCCTTCTGGCCATCGTTCTGGTGTTCATCGTTCTGCTCTTTGAATTCGGATCGTTCGCCGCGCCCTTGGCCATCCTGGCGTCCGCGCTGCTATCGACCTCCGGAGTGTTCATCGCGCTCATGATCACCCGCACCACATTCAATGTATCTTCCTTCATGGGAATGATCATGGTGGTGGGAATCGTGGCGAAAAATGGAATTCTTCTGTTGGATGCGGACCAGAAATTTCGGATCCTGGGAGTGCCTGCGGAAGATGCCATGCTCCAGGCCGGACGGCGGCGCCTGCGTCCTATCGTCATGACCGCGTTGGCCACGGTCGCGGGAATGTTGCCTCTGGCATTCGCCCTCGGAGCGGGCTCGCAGATGCTGCAACCACTGGCCATCGCCGTGATCGGAGGCGTTCTGATCTCCATGGCGTTGTCCCTGATCATCACGCCAGCGGTTCATTTCTTTCTGAGCGACCATCAGGTCGAGCCTCAACCGCGCTAGTGTCCTCTTTGGTCAGAAGGTTGATCCTGCTGCCATCTGGTAAAGGCTCAATTGGAAACAATCCCTTTACAGCGGCGTCATCCTGAGGGACTTCAGTCCCGAAGGATGTGGCGCACACCGGCAGCAACGCAGGGGAAAAGGGGGTATCTGCTTCACGCCAGATCCTTCACGGCCTGAAGGCCGTTTAGATGACGCCTGTGGGTAACGAGAAAGTTCAAACTGAGCCACTACCGGACTTCCTTGGTGCTGAAATCGGGACTCCGGCCGCCTCAACCCGGCTGCGCTGCTGAAAATGCACAGTTTTGCGCACTTGCCCGGAAGGGAACAGGACGTTTCATACCGACTCCCACGAACCAAGCGTGGCAAGACCTCGGATTGGTCGATCTTAAGGCAACGTAGCTTATACTTTGCAGCGACTTAGGGCCGCCTTCAGGCCTGGCCGCCACTCCTCCCGTGATAAGGCCAGAGGAAACTTTGGTGCAGGCCCGGGCAAGCCGGTTTGGTTTGTGGATTGCATTACAATAGAGTTTCCGGGGTCCCCCAACCGGCTGGCGGGTAATTCGCTCTCGTGACCCAAACTGCTACCAGCCCGCAACGAAAGCCCGTGCTTGACGAGGCTTCGTTTCAACAACTTCTCTCCGCAGCCTATGTGCTTCAGGAGCACAACGATCGCTTGCGGGCGAAGGGGCAGCAGGCCGATTTCGCGGAAAATCTGTCCGCCATTGTAGAAACCCAAAAATTAATCCAGACTTTGCAACTGGACCTGGCGGCCGCCGCCGAACTGGTGGCCGAGAGAGTGCAGAAAATCACTCACGCCTCTGGCACGGCGATCGGGATCATCGAAAAGGACCAGCTCTTTTATCGCTCCGCCACGGGCAGCGCCGCGCTGGATGCGGGAACCCGGGTATCCCTTAATTCTGCGCTCTCGGCAGAGTGCCTGAGCAAGGGCTCGGCACTCAGCTATCCCGACGTCACCCCAAACCTGCATGTGCGTTCCGAGCTTTTTCGCAACCGCGATGTGAAAGCTTTCATCGCTGTGCCGGTCTACCACGCGGGCCAGGTTGCCGGTGTACTTGAGCTGCGCTTTGCTCGCCCCAATTCGTTCCGCGAAGCGGACCTTCGAACTGCTGAACTTATGGCTGGCCTGTTGAGCGAGGCCATGGTGACCGCGGCCCGGATGAAGTGGAAAGAGGCGCTCGCCTCAGAGCGACAGAGCATGCTGGAAGCTCTGGAAAGAATCAAGCCCCAGATCGAACGCCTGGGAAGCGAATCGGCGTCGCCAGGGAACACCGCGGCGGCCAGGCCGCTCGCGTCAGTCCTGGAGCCGACAGTGACCAGGCGCGAACCTCCGCCGTTTCGCGCCGCCGACACCTGCTCCGCCTGCGGCAGTGATTTTTTTGACGAGAGTGAATCTTTCTGCGGAATCTGTGGGACCGCGCGTCCTCTGGCATCGGCCACTAGCGATGTCCCAGGCGTGGATGTTGCGCCCCGGAAGGACCCTCCGTGGCTTATCCCTTACGGGCAAGAAAACCCCACGAACGGGAATTCAGGGGCAGGTGTGGCCCAGGCCGGGAGCACGGTCCTTGAAGACAACCCGGTTCCGCCCGCTCCGCCAGCAAGCCTAGTCCCCGAACTTCGAGCCACGCTGCCGACGCCAGGGGCTCAGAACGCATTTGAATTGCCCCCTGCGAAACCACCCGAACCCGATTCGAAGCCAGCCATGGAGACCGAGACCCTGTTGGCCGGCCCGGTGCATCTGCCGCCTGATCCTTTCGCACCGCCCGCCGAAACTCCGCGCTCGGATTCGCTTCGCATTGTTCCGGCTGATCTCGTTGTGGTTCCGCCCGATCAACCGGCGCAGGCCAGCCAGGTTGTGCCCGATCCCTGGAGTTCGGCAAGGAAAACTCAAAAGTGGCTGGAGACAGTCAAATCGCATCACGGGCCCCGGGCGGAATGGCTGGCGCAGCAATGGCAAAGGCGGCGGGCCAACATCTATCTGGTGGTCGCGATCGGCATCTTCTTGATTGTGATTTCCGGCTGGGGTATTCGACCGGCCGGGACCCCCGCGCCGGCCGAGGCGCCTCCGGCAGCGAGCAGCCAGCACCAGCCGCCGCCACAACCGGAGTTGACTCTGTTTGAGAAACTTCTGATCAGCCTTGGATTGGCCGAGGCTCCGCCTCCGCCGGTTGACATGGGGAATCCTGACACTCAAGTGTGGGTCGATATCCACACCGCTCTCTACTACTGCCCCGGTGGCGACCTGTACGGCAAGACGGCAGATGGAAAGCTTGCGAGCCAACGGGATGCTCAACAGGACCAGTTCCAGCCCGCCCAGGGGAAGGCCTGCCCCTGAACGTCTGGCGCGGGTATACAGGATTTTTTTTCAAATCTCGGGATTGACAACCTCCAACTCAGAGTGTGATGGTTGATATCCTGCCAGTCGGAGGATGCTCGTGCCGGATCGTCGGGACAAGTTGCCAGGGCCGCGCTTCCCATCGGAACTGAACCCTCTGACTAACCCGACTCTAGAGCAAAATCTCGGACGCTGGGCCCGGGTTTACTTCGGCAATCCCCCGGCGCGACGGCAACAGGCAGTGGGCAAGCTATTGCAGGAAATCCAGCGGGAGACTGGTAGGGACCCCGCAGATCAAGCCGTCCGACCCTACTTTGCCAGTGACGAAAAATTCCAAGGCGCCGTTTGTTCTGCCTGCCGGCACCAGAATCCGCCGGGCCACAAGTTTTGCAGCCGTTGCGGCCAGGTTCTCGATCCGGTACGGTCCGCTGCGACAACCAATTTGTCCGCGACCGGAGTCGGCGAGGCGCCGCCACCGCCGCCTCGGTCCGAAAACGATGTGCAGTGGGTGCGCGACCGGGCGTACATCGGACTCGATGAACCAGATACTCCGCGCAGGCAAGGATGGAAATATC
>JBARIF010000783.1:0-3897 GCA_049799615.1 Terriglobales bacterium | reverse complement strand
GTCTTGGTGTACGTTCCCACTCCCGAGAAATACTTCACTCCTGGGTCGTCACTTCGGCTCCAGTCGGAAAGCGCTTCCATAGTGACGGAATCGGGGGCTCCGCGACCGGGCTGAAAAGCAACATTCCACGGTCCGTCAATTGTGGCGACTTTCGTCTCCGTGAGTTTCGGAACGGCATGCGAAGTTTCCGAAGTCGCTTTGCGGAACACTACGAAGACGGTGCCCCATGGCTCTAGTTGAAGTGGCACGGTGGTGCGACCGTTCGCTATTTTGAATGACGCAGGTTCCGTAGTACCGGTCTCGGCGCGCCATAGCTCTGGCACCCTGCCAGCCACTCGGAACGCGACATCGAGCGCTTCTTCGTGATCGCTGCGGTTGTCCACGAAATAGATGTCGCCGCTGGCGAGTTTACGGTGGGCAAACTCGAGGTCTGAGTCATCGGCCTTTTTTGTGTAATCGAAGTCGGGCTTCAGGTTGAGCGCGTTGAAGACCTGCGCAAGGTTCTGGCCCGCGTAAACAGAGCCCTTGCCCACTTTTTGGACACCGCTACCATCGCCGAACAACTGCGACGAAAGCTTCTCGAACTCGGCTTGATCATCCGCCAGGCTGGGGTCGTCTGTCGGCTTGGGGCCCGCTACTACTGCGCCGTTTTCGACCAGCGCATGGATCGCCCGCAGAACCGGAAGCGACATGTGGCGGCTGTAAGCATCCAGTCCCAGGACTTTGTACTCCATACCACTCTTGGTCACAATCCGGCCATTCACGACGCTTAGTTCGTGGATCAATGCGTCCGCATTGATGTAATCGAAGCCGTAGCCGGCCGGAATCTCCGGAGCGCTATGCTGGAAGATCGCCGTCAGGTTCGAGTCTTCTCCGTAGAAGTACACCAGGTCGGCACCGAAGTGCCCTTGCTGCAGCATGTAACTGGCCCGCGACAGATAGTTGATCCATGGCGCAGCCTGCTCCGCCCATGTCTCGTTGCGGTTGAACCATTGTCCGAACGGCCCAAGGGTCAGCCCGGGCGCCTTGTCAACCAGCGGTTGATGCGCCGATTCGTGAATCACAAAACGATTAATTCCGTTCAGCAATTCCTGGTCCGCCGTGGGTTTCAGAGTGGCAGGCGACCAGCCCCATGGCGCGGCCGCAGCCGTCAACGACTCCGCTGCGGCGATGTTCTGACCGTAGATATGGGCCACGGACGCCGATTCACGGTCGTCCGCGTTGTAGCCGTATTGCGGCTTATTGACTCCTGGTCGTTGCGTCCACATCGCTCCCATCGGCACTTCGTTCATCTTCTTCACTTCCATGCCGTCGGCAACAAATGCCCGGCGGGCTTCGTGGGACTCGCCGTAGTGGGCCATCCCACGCTCATGAAGGGTTTCTTCCAACTGCCCATAGTGCTCGACGGCAATCAGGTCTGCGATGGTCTTGCGGAAGTCCCAAAGAAAACGATCGCTTTGCGCGGCGCTTTCCACGATGCGGCCGGTCAACACAGGCAGCCATGGCGTTGCGTCGTAGCCGCGCAGCTTCTTGAACTGCGCCAGCATGTTGTCGGTCCAGTTCTGCGAACCGGCCTCCCAGCTGTCGTTAATCACATAACGGATGCCCTTCTTGCCCATGTTGTCCGGGCCCACCGTCTCCTTGTAGCTGTCGAGGTACTTCTCGAAGTAGTCCTTCACGAACCGGTGATCGAGTTTGTCCACCTCCAACCCGGTCGCCTCCGGCGTCGCGGGATGATTGGTGACTCCCAGCAAGGAATATCCGATGCGCAGGACAACCCACTTGCCCGCCGGAGGCGTCCAGTCCAGCGTGCCGTCGGAACGCATCTGCGATGTCAGATCGATGACATCCGACTTCCTGATCACGGTCGAAGGCTCAACCTCTGGGGTCGCATACTGGTAAAGGTCGTTCTCAGGAACAAATGCCGCCTTCTCCGCAAAATGATCCACGCGTGGATGCGAGTGAAGCACCAATTCGGCAACTTGATAAGACTTCGGCGGTGCTGGCCCACGGCTTCCGAACGAAGCAGGATCAATGCCCTCTGCCCATGCCGGAATTGGAGGCATCGGCGTGGGTTTGAAGGTCACCCGGAAATACTTTGCCGTCACCGGCTGGAAGGAGACGACGTGTACGGGCGCCGCGCCTCCGGCCAGACTGACCACCTTGCGGAAAGTCTGCCCGTCATCACTCGCCTCCAGAGTTTTTTCGGCAGTCGTGATCCCGCTGGCCAGCGACTGAAACATGTTGGGGTCCTTGGTCACATAGGTGGCGCTGCGAATCGTATGCGGCAAGGAATATTCGAACTGGATCCAGGACTCCGCACCGGGCGCGGGAATGGGCACGCTGGTGGTCTTCTCCAGGTTCCCGTCGCTCAACATCGCGGCGTCCAGGCCATCGCCGCTGGAGGTGATTTTTAGCTCGGCGGCGTCTTCCTCGGTTCCGCCCGCGGGAGCGCGGAACGCGACGACCACGGCATCCGCGTAGAATTGCGGAAGGTTCGGTATTGAGGCTCGCCCAAACTGCTCGCGGGTACCCATGTCCTGAAAAACACCGGTGTTGCCCGGGGGATGAGCAATCTTTCCCGTGAAGGGCTTTCCGCCCTCGAGGAAGGTCTCGCTCCAGACATACTTCTTCATTCCCTGGGCGGCTGGGACCCACGGCCCACCGGTTTCGCTCCAGCCCGGTGAACCGGCGATCGCCATCTCCATGCCGTGCTGGGTACCAAGATCGATGGCGTACTTGAAAGCGTCCTTCCACTCGGGCGTCATGTATGCGAGACGCTTGTCCACCACTTGCGGCGTCTGCAGGGCCGCATCGAAGTTCTGGAAGCCGGCAATTCCCACCCGATGCATCCAGTCCAGATCGAGCTTGATGCCCTCTTTGCTGATATTGCCATTCATCCAGTGCCACCACACCCGCGGCCTGGCAGACTGCGGCGGCTCCTGAAAGCCCCGTTCCAGACCCGGGGTAGATGTCTGTTGGCTGGAAGCCGTGGGGGGAAACGCGCCAAAAACTACTGTCATACAAATGAGGACGCCCATCATTTTTCTCATATCAGTCACCTTTGCTGTTTGAAAATGCGACATTGGCCGCAAGCACTGCGGCTATAGCTTTTCTGTGACACTTCGCGTCAATTTGACTTCGCCCGTAAGGTCGATCTGCTCTGACGATATACCGACCAATACTTTGTACGTACCTGCAGGCGCTCGCCAAAATCCGCTGCTCGTATCGAAGTAAGCGAATGAACGGGTATCTAGCGTCACTGCTACATGCTGTGTTTCCCCGGGCTTTAGACTGACTTTCACAAACCCTTTCAGTTCTTTCGGAGGACGAGGCACGCTGGTTCCGGTATCGGCGATGTACACCTGTGCGACTTCGGCTCCAGCGCGCTTTCCGCTATTTGTGACGTCGAAGGACACGATGTACTTGAGGCTTGACGTCGGAGTGCTCTCGTCATTTATGACAAGATGGGTGACGTTGAACGTCGTGTAAGACAGTCCGAAACCAAAGGGAAAGAGCGGCTTTGTGTGATTGTGTTCATATCCGCGATACCCAACGAAAATCCCTTCCTTGTACACGACCCGCTTGGTTCCGGCTTCGGGGTAATAGTTGGAAAAAGTGGGATTGTCTTCTGGTCGCTTCTCGAAGGTGATTGGCAATCGCCCGGAAGGATTCACATCACCAAAGAGAACTTCTGCCAGTGCGGTTCCGCCCTGTTCCCCCGGGTACCACAACTCGAGACATGCCGGTACTCGATCAATCCAGCCAGTGGCATCGAACGAGCCTCCTGAAGTAACAGCAACGATCACATTCTTGTTCTGCGTGGCCATCTCGCGGATCAGCGCAGCCTGGCCAACGGGCAGGGAAAACATCCGGTCCGCGCCCTCCCCTTCGCTG
>JBARIF010000782.1:0-4904 GCA_049799615.1 Terriglobales bacterium | reverse complement strand
GTTTCTTGTTTCAGTATGTTATTGAGATAAAAGGGCTACGCCAAGTGACTTCCGTAACTCTTAACTTCCCCGGAGAAATTCGAATCTACCACGCGAAAAGCACACCGCTGCCGAATCTTCAAGCGTTGCTGGGGGACACAATATCAGGAGGAATCGGAAGCCGCTCTTCCATCTGTAGCTAACATTCTATGCAAAAAGGGTGGGATTGGGAAGGAGTAAAACCGTGGAAAAACCGCACCCCGCAGCCCTTGCCACGGCTTGTGCCCCGGACCTCCGGGAAGGCCGTACCCCCCCGCTCCTCAGCCTTCCACTGCCAAGGCGGGCGAACCTGGAACGGGACGGTCCTTCCGGGTCTGATGGGCGTTGTGTCCGCCGGAAACACGCGGGAAGCTGGCGGCAGCTTCAGCCGCGTTCTCGGTCGCGGAGAGATACTCGTATCCTTCCAGATGCACCGCCACTCCGAACTTGCTTTCTACCGACAGAACACGAGTCACGCGTCCACGGCAGCGGACTCGCATATTCTCCGTCAAAGTGATTTCAGCAGGCATCATGAACGTGAGTTCAACCGCGTCCCCTTCCGCAACTTGAAAATCGGTGTAGAAGAATGTCCCGCGCCCGCTCAAGTCCTGGGTAAAACCACAGCCCTCACGCTCGCTACCGCACAAGCGCACCGCAATCGGAAGCTGAAAGTCAAAGCGCTGAGACGCCCGGCGCTCCAGGTGGACCTGAACCGTGCTCATGGTTTCTCCGATCGCCGGCATCCCAACATCAGAATGGCTTTTGCAGAAGGCGACATCGAGTGGGATTCTCTCCGCGGGCGGAAAATTCCCGGGTCAACGAGTGCCCAGCCTCTATACTAGCCAAACATGTCGGAAACTCCCGGACAACCCGACGTCGAACATCGAATACTCTACTCTACGCCGGGGCCGCGCGGAAGCCAGAAGTTGACCTCGGCCGTCAAAATTCGGAACTTGCCGGCAGCCTCCGGGACAGCGGACCTAAAGTGATCGATGCAGGCACTTCCCACGGATCGAACGGGTAATTGTCGGTGAACTCCGGACGCGCAGCGCAGAAGACCGATTGGCTGCCGGCGACCCTGCGTGCTTTGCGCCACCGTAACTTCCAGCTTTTCTTCAGCGGGCAACTCATCTCCCTGATCGGTACTTGGATGCAAAGTATTGCAGAGTCATGGCTGGTCTATCGCCTGACCGGCTCTGCGCTGTTGCTGGGGGCGGCCGGATTCGCCAGCCAGATCCCCGTATTCCTGGTGGCCCCGGTGGGCGGCATCGTGGCCGACCGCTTCAATCGTCAGCGGGTCGTGATCGGAACCCAGATTTCTTCCATGATTCTCGCCCTGGTCTTTGCCACTCTCACCCTTACTCATCTCATCCGGGTTTGGCACATCTTCGTGCTGGCGGCGCTTCTGGGCGTGGTCAACGCCTTTGATATTCCCGCGCGGCAATCGTTCCTGGTGGACATGGTGGGCAAGGAAGACCTGATGAACGCCATTGCGCTGAACTCTTCCATGTTCAACGGGGCGCGCATCATCGGCCCTGCCATCGCCGGGATCCTGGTTGCCAGGATCGGCGAGGGCTGGTGCTTTCTCGCCAACTCTCTCAGCTACCTCGCAGTCATTACGGGTCTGCTGCTGATGCGGATCGCCCGTCCGGCCAGTCTGGCGCCGCACGGCCCGGCCTGGGCCCACCTGATCGAAGGCTATCGCTTCGCCCGTCACACTGCCCCCATTCGCGCCCTGCTGCTTCTGCTCGGACTGGTCAGCCTGGTGGCCATGCCCTACACCGTGCTCATGCCCGTCTTTGCCGACCAGATTCTGCACGGCGGGGCCCGCGGCCTGGGAATCCTGATGGGAGCAACCGGCGTCGGCGCGATGTTGGGCGCGCTTACGCTGGCCACGCGCTCCGGAGTCTTGGGACTGGGCCGCTGGGTCGCATTCTCCTGTGGCGGCTTCGGCCTCTGCCTGGTGCTGTTTTCTCTCTCGCGCTACTTCTGGCTGTCCGCCGCCCTGCTGCTGCCCGTGGGATTCTGCATGATGCTGGGAATGTCGTCCTCGAACACGCTGATTCAGGCCATGGTGCCTGACCATCTGCGGGGCCGCGTCATGGCCATGTACACCATGATGTTCATGGGGATGGCGCCTTTTGGATCTCTGTTTGCCGGCGCCCTGGCCGAACATCTGGGAGCCTCCTTGACCGTTTCAGTCGGCGCCGTGGCCTGCATTGGTGCCGCCATTCTCTTCTACTTTCACCTGCCTAAGATACGGATCGAAGCCCGTCAATTGATTGTGGCCCAGGAAATCGCGGGTGGCGAGCCCTCAGTCGAGATGACCGCAAGGATCGTGGAAGACTAGAACCTCTCTCAATAAACTCCAACAGACCGATAGTTGCCTGTTCGCTTCCGGACATCCCAGGCCGGAGATGGACACATTTTTAGACACTGTGGTTGGGAAAGCGATCCTCTGGTCCTTCCCGGCCAAGGGGTTACGCATCGCACTAGATTGGAAAGAATCTTGCTGTGCGAGAGAAATCCGTGATCGTTTCGCCAGGGTATTTGGTCCGTGCAAGGTGGCAGCGCTGTGGGAGTAAAAGGAGGAACTCGGGATGGGGGCACTAGCTCAGGATCTTCGCTACGCGGTGCGTCAGTTGCGCAAGAGCCCAGGATTCACCTCGGTTGCCATAATTACGCTCGGCCTTGGCATCGGCGCCACGACAGCCATCTTCAGCGTGGTCTATGGCGTGCTCCTGCGGCCGCTACCCTATAGCGATCCCAATCGGATCATGGCCATTTTTGAGGTCACTACCAAGGGAACATTGAACCGTCTCGCCGATCCGAACTTCGACGACTTTCGCGATCAAGCCCACAGTTTTCAGAAGATGGCAAAGTACAGCGCCTACAGCTCCCCGGTCTCGGGTGCTGTGCAAACGAGCCGTTCGATGGTTGCCCATGTCACTCCTGACTTTTTCCCGGTGTTTCGTGTTCAGCCGGTCATCGGCCGCGACTTCAGCGCCGCCGACTCCAAGAAAGGCGCTGCTCCCGTCGCTCTCATCAGTTACGGATACTGGAAGCAGTATTTCGGGTCGTCCCCGGATTTATCGCAGCTGCATTTGAAAATTGATAGTACGGATTTCTCCGTGATCGGCGTGCTGCCGCCGGGATTCCAGTTTCCTGCGGACACGGACCTGTGGGTGGCGGCCGACCGGGAGGGTGAAAACCAGAGCCGGAGCTCGCATAACTACGACGCGGTCGGCCGTCTGAAGGATGGCACTACTGTCGCGCAGGCAATTGCGGAAATCAGTACGATTGGGCGTCGCATCCATGACGCCTCCAGCGAGCAAAGCGACTATCTTCTCAAAGATGCGACGGTGGTCCCGCTGCAGGATTCCATGACCGGCCAGGTTCGACCGGCATTGCTGGTTTTGCTCGGGGCGGTCGGATTTCTTCTTCTGGTTGCGTGCGCTAACATTGCCAACCTCTTGCTCGCGCAGGCCTCGGTGAGAGAACGCGAGCTGGCGATCCGCAGCGCTCTGGGTGCGGGGCGCGGACGCCTGTTCCGGCAGTTTCTTACCGAAGCGTCGTTGCTGGCTTTGCTCGGCGGCGGAGTTGGAGCGCTCGGAGCCTTCTGGGGCCTCTCGGCTCTGCTGGCGCTAGCGCCCGAGAACCTTCTGTCTTCCGGCAGTGTCTCGGTCAATCTTCCGGTGCTTGCGTTCGCCTTCGTGCTATCGTCGGCGATCGCCCTGGGGCTCGGGGCATTTACCGCCTGGCGTGCCACTTCCCGCAACTTGCGCGGTCAACTGGAGGAAGGGGGACGCGGGCAGGCTGGTTCGCACAGCCGGAGCATCGGGCCCGGAATCGTCGCCGGCCAGATCGCCATCACCCTCGTGCTGGTGATAGGCGCAGGACTTCTTGGCCGCAGTCTGATGAAAGCGCTCGACGTCGACCCCGGATTTCGCGTCGACCAGATTGTCACTATGGATGTTTCGCTGCCCTGGCCGGGTTGGAACGACACTAAGGCAAGAGCGGCGGAGGGAGTTTTCTTTGGGAACCTGCTTGACCGCCTCAAGCAGATTCCGGGCGTACGCACAATCGGTGCGACCAGCGGCCTTCCTCTGGATGGCGGTCTTCCTAATGGCATGTTCCTGCTCATGAGGCCGGATGAAGCCCCCAAAACACCCAGCAGCCTGGACGCCATGAGTCGCCTATTCGATACCCTGTTTCGAGATAAGGAGAACCAACGAGAAGCAGATTTCTGCGCCGCCACGCCGGGATATTTCCAGGCTCTCGGAATTCCACTACGTCGCGGACGCATCTTCGATGAGCGCGACAGCCCGGATTCTCCGCAGGTGGCGGTAATCAGCGAGTCGCTCGCGCGTGATCGCTGGCCCGGCCAGGGTCCGATCGGCCACACCATCGAATTCGGAAATATGGATGGCGATCTGCGCTTGCTGACGATCGTGGGGATCGTTGGGGACGTTCACGAATACGGCGTCGATGTTCCACCCCGCCCCACTGTTTACGTAGACTTGTTTCAACGTCCCCAGCCGGCGATCACTGTGACCATGTTGGCCGACGCCGACACGCGGATGATCACTTCGTCTGCACGCGAAATCCTGCATGAGCTCAATCCCGAAATTCCGCCGAGGTTTCGAACCTTGTCTGGAATCTATTCGGCCTCTCTCGGTTCACGCCGATTCAATGTGTTTCTCGTCGGTTGTTTCGGAGTGCTGGCGTTGCTGCTGGCCTCGGTCGGGGTGTTTGGAGTGATGGCTTATTCAGTCAGCCGCCGCACACACGAGATAGGCGTGCGGGTGGCTCTGGGCGCCCGCTCCCGAGATGTTCTCACGATGGTCCTGGGCCAGGGATTGCGCACCATTCTCGTCGGCATCGCC
>JBARIF010000781.1:0-7544 GCA_049799615.1 Terriglobales bacterium | reverse complement strand
GGATCATAGAGATCCGCATTGAGGCTCTTGGTACTGGAGTCTTCATCGTTGACAGAGCCGCCCAATGCCAGGACTTTGCCGGTGGGTAGCATCACGGCGTTCATTTCAATGCGCGCCTGGCTCATGTTGGGGCCCGCGCTCCACTTGGGACTGCTCGCCCCCATATCAATAATTTCGGTGGTCTTGGTCGCCGGACTTCCGCCCCCCATAATGATTACTTGGGGATCGTAGCTGTTGGCGGGGGTCAAGGGCAGCAGAACCGACGTGCCGTAGGTTCTGGTTCCGCTGTAAATCGTGGTGGCTACGGTTGTCCAGGTGTGCGCATTCGGATCAAACAGCCGTGAGGTGGTGGTGGAGCCGGAATACAAGACTTTTCCGTTGGGCAACAAGTGCATGCGGGGATAGAGCGGAGGTGTCCAATTGGCGGTGTACTCCTGGCTCCAACCCGAATTGATAGTGTAGATCTCGACCGTCTGGTTGGTACCGCCGTCAATGTTGTCCTGGCCGGAAAACGTCATCACCCGCCCATCACCAAGATTGGTGACGGTGGGATACCAGCGGCCATGCGCCATGGTCTGTATGTCGGTGAAGCTGTTGTTCGAAGGATCGAATAGGGACGATTTCAGTTCCCCCAGAAACGGGTCGTACTGGATCGAGCCTCCGTTGATCAACACCCGCCCGTCAGAAAGCACTACCATGCCGTTGCAGAACATGTCCCAGGCCACGGTGAACTGCGTGATGTTTCCGTTGGTGGGGTCGAACAGCAACGCGCCTGAACTATTCGATGGACCATAGGGGGCGCCGGCGGGGCAACCGGACTGCGAAGGCGGGCAGTTTCCCGAACCTGCAACGATCAGAATTTTCCCGTTGTTCAGCAATGCCGCATGAATCGGATTAATCGGCATAAGCGTGGACATGGTGCTCCACTGTCCCGTGACGTTGACCTGGGCCATTGCTCCGGGTACCGCCATGGCGACCATAATGGCGAGCATTAAGACGAATAGCGCCACCCCCGAAAGGCCACACTTCATGGCATCGTGTTTCAAGAAAACCTCGCTCAAAAAGGCAGGCTGCTGCCGTGGGAAAATCAGCAAAATCGGGGGAGGTCTGGATGTGCTCAGAGCGGCAACGTGTAACGTCGCACGGGCACTGGTAGACTTGCGCACTCTATCCGAACCACCTCCGATTGTCAAGACGATCCGGCCAACCATCAGCGTCGCTAATCTCAATTTCCACTATGAGTTAAGGTGCGACTGCCCCGCGGTGGTCGAGTTGTGCAAGCACTTGCTTCTTCCGCGGGAAGAAGACGCAAACTCCCGTCAGCTTGGTAACAAGAGTGAAAATTCCTGCAGGGTGCGCAACCGCCGGAACCGAAATGGTCCGGGCAATGCAAAGTGTTTACTCAGTTTTGATCTGGCATTCCAACTTCGTGAAAGATGATGATTGACGGCCCACGAGATCCAGGTAGGCCGCAGCCTGATAGTGTCACTTTCAGGTTTGGCTCACAATCCAAGGCGTCATGCTGAGCTTGAGAAGCATCTGGCGTGAAGCCTGTGCGCGGCTCGGGCAAGCGCGGACGCCGTGCTCGCCAGATCCTTCGGGACTGACGTCCCTCAGGATGACGCCGGGTGGCTGGGGAACTTCTCAAACGGAGTCATTACCCTCAGCCTCGGAGATGCGCCTGAGATTTGAGTGTTGCTATACTGGCTGAAAGATCCCCATCTTGGTCCTGCACCCAAAGACGGCTGCTCGCCTCCGCCGGTTCGGCAGCTTGGCCTCTTTCCTGGCACCCCTCCTGGTGATTTCTGCTCTTTGGCTATCCGTTGTCCGGGCTTATCACACTCCTCGGATAGAGATCAGCGATGAAATGGTCCAGCAAGAGCGTGATTCTCCGCCGGATGCCGTGCTCGACGAATTGAAGGACTTTGATTTTTTGCAGGATCGCTGGCCAAGCAAACCAGAGTTGATGGCGGCCGCTTCCGCGTTGTTGGGTGGACAGTTGCGCTTTGAAAGTTGCGCAGCTCACATCAAGCTACTGTTCTCCGCGGCAGAGTTGGAGCAAATTCCAGCGCCTTGCGATTTGCCGTTGGCCGGGTTCTTTGTGCCCGACGTGTTTCTGCGGGCCTACGAGGCGAGTGGCCGCGAAGAGTTCCTCTCGACGGCACAGGCTTTCATCCTGGGTGCCCACGAATACGAAGAGAAGGCATGGCTGCCGCGGGGACAATTCTGGAACGATCACGCGATCTCGGCGCGGGTCAGCGTCCTGGCGAATTTCTGGCGCCTCTATCGGCATTCGCCGTCCTACCGGCCTGACGTGGCGCGACAGGTGATGAGCATGGCGGCGCGGTCCGAAGCGCTGCTGGCCAAGCCCGGCCTGTTCACCGTCGCCACCAACCACGGCATCATGCAAAATCTTGCTCTCTGGCATGCGTCCCTGGCTTTTCCTGCGCTACCGCGCACTCAGGAATATCAGCGCCTGGCGTTGGCCAGAATGAACGACCAGATGAAATTTTACGTGAGCGAAGAAGGCGTCATCCTGGAACACTCCGCGGGCTACCAGCCGTTCGGACTGGAACGCCTGGCTTGGGCGTTTCGCTATCTCGAGCTGATGCATCAGCCGGCGCCGCAGGAATGGATCGACAAGTATGAGCGTGCCCAGAAATTCTATGGCACACTGCGGCGTCCCGACGGCTCTCTCCCAATGTTTGGAGACACCGACGCCGCTGCCGATCCATCCGGCCCCCGGGTCGCCAGCTTCGCTCCGGACCGACCGACCCAGCGGCTTCTCTATCAGGATTGGAAACCGGCGGAGGCGGTCAATCTTTATCCCGTATCCGGCTGCTCGATCTGGTGGGATAGATTGGACTCATGGCCCCATCTTCGGGATCTGAGCCAGACGGTTGTGACCTGGTCAAATTTCTCCGGTCACGGGCACAAGCATGCCGATGAAATGAGTGTGTTGTTCTGGGCGGGAGGACAGAACTGGTGGAGCAACATCGGATATTGGCCGTACGAGAGCCAGTGGCGGAGCACCATTGAATCCTGGCCAGGTTCAAATGCGCCTCACCTGTTGGGAGAAAGCTCCACGGCTTTCAGGACCACGAGATTAATGTCAAGCGGCGCGTCGGACAATCTGACCGTGCTTGATCTGCAACGCACCGGCGTAGACCACTACACAGCTCGCCGTCAGGTAATCCACTGGGAACCTGATTTCTGGTTGGTCCTGGATAGCTCCTCCGGGAAGCCGGGCAGCCGCACCAGTACCATTTGGACGACGTCCCCTGACATTGTTTGGCAGCAGGGAGCGGAAGGCGCCTTCGTATTGGAAGACAATCGAGACGACCAGCGATTGAATGGGTTTGTTCTAGGCTCACCGGGCACGGAACAAAAACTTTTCCGTGGGAGTACTCATCCCTTTGCGGGATGGCAAGTCGAAGGTGGGAATGGTGTACCAGCCTCGGCCCTGGTGATCGAACAACCAGCGCCGAATTCCTGGACGGCAATGCTGTGGACCTGGCAAAGGCTGGGCGACTCCTCAAGAGCGGTCGGTCGGCCTCAAATGACCAACTGGACCGATGCCGCGAATTGGGAGATGCGTTTGCCGGCGATCGGAATCGCGCTCCAGCGGCGGGGCAAGGTGCTGGAGCTTCATCCCGAGAAGGGGAGAGACACGATTCTGGAATTGAAGTCCTCCCCAGACGTCACTGCTCAACTCGCGGAGCTGGATCTCCAGTTTGCTGCCTCCGCTGCGAAATATCCTCGCTTCTTCGAAAGAACGGCGAGGCGAGTGAAAGTAACCTGGGCGCTGATCGGGATTTTCCTGCTGCAGGAAATATTCTTCCTCTTTTTTTATAGGCGCATCAGCGGTGCGGGTATTGGCGCGCTGAGAATAATGAATGCGCTGGTGTGGATTGCGGGCGGAATCTGGCTGATAGGTTTTTACTTTTGAGGGTACGCTGGAGGGCAGGATTCAATGGCCTCGACGGTGCATGCTCTAGTCCAGGGGATCTGTACCCACCGATGCGGGATTGGGCCTTCCAGGTGCTCCGCCTTCATGACTCTGCTTTGCCGGTCTGAGATCTTCCCGACCCACAGCTGTGGGGAGGCGAAGCTCGGAACCTTCGAGGTTACCAGAAACTCTGCCGGCGGGACGGGGATGAGCCGCAGTTGTGACCCGTACGGACTTGGCTGGGGGCTGCTCTTTGTGGCGAGGCAATGAACCTTTTGTCGAAGTCGGTCCTGACGGGTGAGAGACGGCCTGCGTCAAAGTCATGAATAATAGTTCCAGCCGGCTCGACACGCCCAGTTTGTCGTACACCCGAAAAAGATAATTCTTGATGGTGTGCTGGCTCAATCCCAGGCGCTCGGCGATTTCACGATTGGTTAGTCCTTCGGCGAGGCTGCGCACCACGTCCATCTCGCGCTTCGACAGCAAACTCAGACCGTTGACATCAACGGCACGCACTACAGGAGAAGCCGCCAGCGCTTCCAATGCGAACCCAACCTGCTCGCTGTTGGCCCAGATCTGACCCTGGTACACGCTGCGAATGCAGCGCGAAAGATTCTCCATGGAATCATGACGGCTGAAAATTCCGCGCGCGCCAGCATGAAAGGCCTGCAGGACGATTTCCCTTTTGGAGGAATCCAGCAGCATGATGGCCAAGATGTGGGGATTGGTCGCGCGCACCTGCCGCAACAGTTCGAACCCGAACAGGGGCTCCTCGTCGATATTCGAACTCAGCAAAATGACTTGGATGTGCTGCTGCTTTACGGTCTCCGCCAAATCGCGGGTTGGGACGGCAGGAGATCTTACGTCCAGTTGCTGGTCGCGACGTAGTGCTTCGGCCAGCAGTTGAGTGTGAATGCGAGTGTCGTCAACTACCAGGACACGAATCGTTTCGCTTGCGGGACCCTGAGTGGATTGCATCGCTCCTCCGAACTTACGTCGAGGCGGGCACACTCACCCGCTAGAGAACAAATACCTGCCAACGGAGAAATCTCTCTCCGGGCTATAAAAGGGGAGGAGGTCAGCTCATTCGTGGGGGGAGACTCACGAAAACGGATGCCGCGCTTCCAGCATCAACGCCTGAAAGAGTTTAGCGTAGCAACCCATACTGTGCAACCGAAGAGTTGAAGGCAATTGCAACATTTCTGCTTCCACGCCCGCAATCCATATCAATATGAGATCAACCGCATTTAGGCAGAAGTCATGCTTTATTGTCAGTGATCGGAGATGGCAGTGCTATACCTCTTAAGCTACACATTATAATAAGCATATGCGATATTGTTCAGAAGCCTGGATTACCAATCGTATAGAGTAGTATTACTCTAGTTAAAAATTCTCATTTACGAGAGAATATTAGCTCTATTCAAGAGAGACTTACTTCACTGAGTGAAGGTGCCTCTTGCAGCCCTTTGCATCCCCCGGTAGACTGCAACTGTAGTCGAGCACAGCCTACGCTTTTATCTCCCCCCTGTATTTGCTCAAAGCCACGATAACGTTTTTCCGGCAATTTCTAGGGTCCCGTGTGAATGGGACTCAGAGGGCGAAGCTATTACATCTGCAATTCAGATTTGGCAATCCTCCGGCACTGAAGTTATGACGAAGCAAGAGCCGGCACAGTGGTTCGCGATACAGACTCGGGCGCGGAACGAGAAAGTTATTGCGGAACGGCTCCAGGAGCAGGGCTTGAGTATTTTTCTCCCCCTGGTGAGCGAAATACGGCGCTGGAGCGATCGCAAGAAGAAGGTAGAGCTGCCATTGTTCAGCTGCTACGTATTCGTCAAGATGGTGGCGAGTGATCACCAGCAGCGAATACGGGTGCTTCGCACTAACGGTGTTTTCGGGATCGTCAGCATGCGCGGCGAGGCCATCCCGATTCCTGAAGAGCAGATTGAAGCCCTGCGTACCGTGGTCACTCGGCAAGTGGCATGGACGGCGCACCCTTTTTTGAAAGTTGGACAGCGCGTGCGCATTCGCGGCGGTTCGATGGATGGTGTGGAAGGCGTGCTGCTTTCCGTCGACGGAGATCGTACTCTGATTATTTCCGTCGATGCCATCCAACGTTCCCTTGCGGTGCGAGTTGAAGGCTACGACGTTGAGCCCCTTTAGTATCTAACTCCCCCTCCAAAGCCTGTTGTTGAAGCCCCTGAGTTGTCCGAGAACGCAATGGAACTAGCCCAAATCCTATTCGTGAGCAAGGAACGATCCGCGTTTGACCTCCCTTCCATCGCCGAGTTGCGCGACTGGCAGGTGGAAACGGTGGCCTGCGGCTGGGAAGCTCTGGACCGCGTACGTGCCGGCCCGGGACCAGACCTAGTTCTGCTCGATCTGGTTTCGGATTCAGCGGAGAGCCTGCACACATTAAGCTGGCTGCGGCGAGTGCGTCCCGATCTACCGGTTCTGGTGCTGGCGGGGCCTGAGTCTGCCGGTCGGAGGCGGGAAGCGATTCGTCTGGGGGCGCAGGATTTTCTGCTTTATCCGTTGCAGGTGGGGCAGCTCGAAACCGCGGTCCGGCGGTCATTCTTCTATTACACGGAAAGCAGCGAAAGCGAAATCCTGAACGACGAAGTCGAGCCAATAGGCGATGACATGTTTTTCGTGGCCGCGGGCCCGACCATGCGCAAACTGCGAGCGCAAGCGGAGCTGCTGGCGCAGGTCAGCGCGCCCGTGCTGATCATGGGAGAAAACGGCTCCGGCAAAGAGCTGGCTGCCCGCCTGATTCACAAGCTGTCGGTACGATCCGGCTTCCGCTTTCTTCGCCTGAATTGCGCCACCTTGCCCGGCGATGTGCTGGAGAGCGAGATTTTCGGATCGGTTAACGGCCACGGCCGGAGCAAGCCCAGCAAGCTGGAAGCCTGCCATCGAGGTACGCTGTTCCTGGACGAAATCACGGAAATGCCAATCGGCCTGCAGGCCAAGCTGCTGCACGCCCTGCGCGATGGCTACTTTGTCCGGCCGGGCAGCGACACTCGAATCGAGATGGATGTCCGCATCGTGGCCGCCACCCAGGTCAACCTCGAGCAGGCCATCGCCGACCGGAAACTACGCGAGGACCTCTACTACCGGCTGAGCGCATTTACCATGCACGTTCCGGCATTGCGGCAGCGCAAGGAGGAGATCCCGCTTTTGCTGGCCCACTTAATGAACCAGTTGGCTCGGCGTTACAGCCTGCCGCCGCGCAGTTTTTCGGCCGCCGCCCTGGAGGATTGTCAGCGCCATTGCTGGCCCGGAAATCTGCGCGAGCTGGAAAGGTTTGTGAAGCGATATCTGGTGATGGGCGATGGCGGGCCCAGCGTAACCAGCCCAGAACCCGACCGTGACATGGTCTTCTGGGAATCGTATCTGCCGGCGGAAGCGCGGGTTGAGTTGCCGGCGGAGATCGAACCGCAAGCCGCTCTTGCCGGCTTGAAGTCGCTGGTGCAAAGCGTCAAGGGCGAGACCGAACGCAATGCCATTGCCTCCGCCCTCGATCAGGCGGGCTGGAACCGGAAAGCGGCAGCGCGCCTGCTCCAGGTCAGCTACCGCACGCTGCTCTACAAGA
>JBARIF010000780.1:0-2555 GCA_049799615.1 Terriglobales bacterium | reverse complement strand
CGATCGGCAATTCCTGGTATCACGGCCTGCAGGTGAACGTGAACAAGCGCTTTTCCAAGGGCTTCCAGATCCAGGGGGCGTACACCTATGCGCACGCCATTGACGATTCATCGGATCCGCTGGTGGCTTCTGAAAAAACCAACCGCTCGTTTCCCCGCAACAGCTTTGCACTCTACAACGAGCGCGGCAATTCCGGGTTCGACATCCGTCATCGCCTGGTCGTGAACTATGCCTGGGACCTGCCGGTCGGTAAAGGGCGGGCGTACCTGAGCTCCGGCCTTGTGGGCAGGGCGCTCCAGGGCTGGCAAATGGCGGGAATCACGACCCTGCAGAGCGGACATCCTTTCGATCTGTTCGGAAACCGAGATTCGGAACACACCGGCTTGTCGGCGCGCCTGGACCTGGTTGGAGACCCATCCCTTCCCGCAGGGCACGCCAGGAATCAAACTGGAGTGAACATTAACGCGTTTCAACTCGCGCCTTATGGACAGGCCGGCAGCGTCGGAAGAGATCGCTTCTTCGGGCCGGGCTACAACAACTGGGACATGGTGATGTCGAAGGACACATCGATTACCGAGCGGGTCACGCTGCAATTCCGGACGGAAGTTTTCAACGTGTTTAACCGGACGCAGTTCGATCAGCCAGGAAACCTGTATCAAAACCCTGGCACGTTCGGCTTCTCCACCGAGACGATCAGTCGCGCCGACACCACGACCTCGGCACGGCAAATGCAGTTTGGGCTGAAGCTCCTGTTCTAAGAAATTACAGGGAAGACGACCGCCTGCGGGAACATTCGCGGGCGGTTTTCTTTGAGTGCTGAAAGAAGCTGCGGAGTAGGGGCGGGTCCGCGGGTCTTTGCGCAATACCAGCCGGATTGTGCCGAGCGGGGATTCTATTCTTCCGAACTATTTCCCGAACAGCGGGTAGTGACTGGCGGCGCCCATGAAGAACAGCATGGGGATACTGAGGAAGGCGTTGGCTCGCGACGCCAGGAATCCCATGCGCGCCATGCGCTTGGCCTGCTCGGGAATGGGCGTGCCGTTCTGCGCGTTGTCCTTGGTCCAGGCGATGAGCTTCTTCTGAATGCGCCAGATTACGCCCCAGACGTTCAGCATCATGACCCATCCCATGCCTCCGCCGATGCCAATCGAGAGCAGGCGATTGCTCTGCCAGCCCTGGTCGTTGATGCTGAGAAACAGCCAGGCGGCGACGATGACCACGACCGCGTAGATAACACCAATCACAGAACCCTTGTCCAGTGCGCCTTTCCCGGGGATCAGGACAGCGTAGAGGATTCCCCACACCACCGTCCAGATTCCGAAGAAACTCAACATCACCATGCCGGAGGAGGCGCCGGCGTTGTGCGCATCCACATTGACGATGCCCATGCCCCAGTACGCCAGGCCGGCGAGCACGGTGAGGACAGCCGCCATGCGGAACCACCAGAGCGCGCGGGGCATAAGCGCGGGCACGACCTTTCCCTTGGTGGCGGCGTCGAGCTCTTTCTGGAAGGGAACATTTACTAGATTGAAGAAATAAAGCAGGCCGATCCAGGTGATGCCGGCGAGAAAGTGGATCCAGCGGGTGATCATCAGGAAATTAGTGTTGAAATCGCCGGGCACGTGGATGTTGGGACTGAACAGAGATGCTGCGAGTTGAAGCATGAAAGTTCCTCCCGAATAGTAAGCGCGGATTGTACATCAGGGGGCGGCCCGGAAACGGGGCGGGATGGTGACGTTACGGGGAGACGAAATCTTAAACCGCAGAGGGCGCAGAGGCTGGCCGCAGAGTACGCAAAGAATGGCAGAGGGCGCTGAGAGAAAAGCTTATCTGGTTAGCCTCGCGCTGGCGCCTCCGGCTGAAGCTCCTCTTATACGGGATTTTCATTTGACTGCTCAGCCTTGCTGGCGTTTATCCGGGGGTAACCTGGCTGCGCAGGTTACCTGCATTTCAGCGGCTAAGAAGTGGGTGAAGAATATTGTGAACTTTTACAGAACTTCCTTGTCCAAAAAGTTGAAAAGTCGAGCCCGAGGCCGTATTGTACGGAGTGCTGACCAAGACGGCTCGGCGGCCGATGCACTCGTCGAGAATGCCGAACTGTTGCGGGTTGTCCCCCCTGCGCTTTGTGACCGTCTGCGCCACGGGTCGCAAGGAACAGCTGCTTCCTAAAGTCCAAATTGCAAGGAGATCGGCAGATGGAAAACAAGCCGGCGCAAAACATTCAGGATTCCTTCCTCAACACGGCCCGCAAGGAAAAGCTCAATATCACGATCTATCTGCTGAGTGGGGTCAAGTTAACGGGCCGAATCCGTTCCTTCGATAAATATTCGGTGGTGCTCGAGACCAACAACCAGGAACAGTTGATCTTCAAGCACGCCATCTCTACGGTTGTGATGGGGCGAGTGCCGCATGCTCCGTTTGCGACCCATGGCGAAGGCCGGCCGACGGCAGTGCCGTCGGTACCGGCGCCCGCGCCCCCAAGCAGCGCTTCCGGCACCGAAGGATAAGGCGCGTTCCAGTTGCGCACGGCAGACTCCAAAAGCTCTCGCAAGGAC
>JBARIF010000779.1:0-1711 GCA_049799615.1 Terriglobales bacterium | reverse complement strand
GAGTACAACTGGGCGATCAAGCCCACCGCGTTGTGGACCAGTCGCTTCAGCGTAGATCGCGTACACGCTCCCGGCCAGAGCAATCACTTCCCGACACTGTCAGACGTGGGCTTGCCGTCCATTCTGAATCAGAACGGACTCGACCGAATGCCCGTTATCAATGTGGGCGACGGGTTTCTCTCCATGTTCAACCAATGCTGCGTGGATACCGCCTTCGCGCACACCTTAATAAGCTACTCCTCGGGGCTGCAGTGGGTGAGAGGACCACACTCGATCAAGTTTGGTGGCGAACAGCGGGTCTTCTACAACAACTTCCGGCAACCGGACAATCCTACCGGCGCTTGCAATTTCATCCGCGTCGTCACCACGCAGGACCCGAACGGCGGCCTGGGGGCCAACAATCAGGGCAATCCGTTTGCCACCATGCTGGTCGGCTATTCCGCAAATGACGATCCGGCCTCGGGCACCTCCTCCTCGGTGCACATCGTGCCCGCAGTAGCGGACAAGTCCGTCGAGACCGCCTTCTACGTACAGGATGACTGGAAAGTCACTCCGAAACTGACCGTCAATGTTGGCCTGCGCTACGAATGGAGCACGCCTTATACCGAGCGCACCAACCAAAGCCAGTTCAGCGACTACACGGGCGCAACAGGCTTCAGCATTCCGGTGGATCGTAATCAGGTTCAGGACCCCAACCTTCCCCCGCTCGACTTTGGACAGATTGGCAACATCATCGGCACGACCGTTTTTGCGACCTCCGGACATCGCAACGCCCGCACCGATCGCAATAACTTTGCTCCCCGCCTGGGCTTTGCTTATCAACTCACCCCGAACACGGTGCTTCGCGCTGGCGCCGGGGTCTTCTACGGCGCGAGCGTCGCGACCAACTTCCAATATGCCGGCCCATCCTTCTCCAAATTCGACCCCATCCGCTTCACACCGGATAACTTTGTGACGCAGTATGCGACGCTCGCCAACCCCTTTCCGGCTGGCGTTGCGCCTCCACAAGGCCGAACCTACGGGAAACTGGCCAATTGGGGATTCAGCAACGACAGCGACCTCGACACCGGAGTCGCCCGCGGCGGCGAGATCTACCAGTGGAACCTGGGCGTGCAGCACCTGTTTCCCGGCCAGATCGTGATCGCCGCAGACTATTCGGCAAACCGCAGCACTCACCTGCCTTGGGCCGGAGCCTCGCTCAGTACTCGCGAGAGAAACTTCCTATCATCAAGTACTCGTAACACGCTCGTGAACGCATTGAATCCAACGCATGACCCGGGCTCAAGCGCCGTAGGCGACTATCTCGGCACTCTGGTGGACAACCCGTTTCAATGTTTCTTCACAACCGTAGCATCTCCAGCCTCTTACTGTCCGGCCGCGCCTATCTTCAATGCGGCGGATGTGGTCGATTCTCAGTATGTAAACGACCAGATTCCGCAAGCTAACCTGCTGCGCCCCTACCCACAGTTTGACGGTGGTTTCTCCGGCCTGCCCCGATTCATCGCCACCTCCTGGTACAACTCGCTCCAAATTCGCTTCCAGAAGCGCGCCAGCCACTACATCAGCTTCGAAGGCAACTACACCTTCTCCAAGTCTACGGATGACTCCTCTGCTGGGCGGAACGCCTGGCTGGGTAACCTCCAATACGACAACCCACAGGTACTGGACAATCTCAGCGTGGAACACGGGATCGGTTCGAACGATACCCCTC
>JBARIF010000778.1:0-9986 GCA_049799615.1 Terriglobales bacterium | reverse complement strand
CCAGAGGCTTGGCATTGCCCAGGACATAAATCTCAGTCCCTGCCTTGGGTGAAAGCGACTTGAGAGTGATGGTGTCCGTCTTGGGCTTACCCAGAAGGGTGGCGTAAACCGCGGAATCCTTTTGCGTGAACCGGAGATGAATGCCTTCAGCCGTCTCGCCTTCCGCGGTTTTCCAGGGATGGGTACCGTAGATGGCCTCACCATTCTGCTTGAGCCATGCGCCAAGCGCCTGCAGGCGACTCATCTGGACAGGAGGGATGGTGCCATCGGCTTCCGGACCCACGTCAAGAAGGAGATTGCCATTCTTGCTAACGATATCGACCAACAAATAGATCAGCTCATCGGGGGCGATAGTTTCGGCTTCGCCTTCGGCCCGGTTGTAGCCGAAAGATCGTCCCAGGCCGCGGCACTCTTCCCACTTGGTCGGGCTGATCTTTTCCATGACCTGGTATTCCGGGGACTTGAAATCAGAATGCTTGACCCCGAAACGGTCATCTACCACTCCATCCGGAACGGTGTTGTAATACTCCGCCATAAGTTGCAGGGGATGGCCAGACTTGGGATAGTCAATGTCATTCCAGAGGACAGCGGGATGGTAGCGTTCAATCAGTTCCCGAAACTGCGCATCGGCATACTTGCCGTAAGCTTCGCTTTGGGGTTTCACAGACTGGTAATCGGCCGCCGTGCGAATGGGACCGGGTACGAAGGTCCAGTCGTAGCCGCCGGAGTAATAAAGACCCATCCGCAGGCCTTCCTCGTTCACGGCCTTGGTCAAATCACCAACAATATCGCGAGTGGCGTGCTGCCGGTCGGCAGGCAGCTTGGGATTCGGCGTTGAGCTGGGCCACAGGGTAAATCCATCATGATGTTTCGTAGTAAGAACCACATATTTCGCACCCGCGTCGCGGAACGTCTTTGCCCAATCTTCCGGATTCCACTTCTGGATCTCCTTATCGAAGACCGTGGCAAAGTTGTAGTAATCGTAGTCAGCTCCGTAGTGCTGGCGATGGTAAGCCTGGGTAGGCGATCCGTCGATTCGCATTACATTCAGATACCACTCGGCATAAGGATTGTTCTTAATGTAGTCGGGAGCTGTGAAGTCGTGCTCGGGGTGGACCAGCGGAGCCCAGCCCGGAACCGAGTAGAGGCCCCAATGAACAAATATCCCCAATTTTGCGTCAGCATACCACTGGGGTAGGGGATGCTTATTGAGCGATTCAAGAGTGGGCTCGTAATGCGTCGAAGCTTGCGCGTGGACGGAAATGGCCAGAAAACAAAGCATCAGGAACAAAGCAATTCGGCTGAACGTCCCGGATGCGGACAAAGTTGGAACCGAGCGAGTCTTCATTGTATTTTTGGCTCCCGTGGAATCTGTTTTTGGACGCGGCCCACAAATAAATATTAAGGAGACTATCGAGTGACCAGCGCGTTTAGCGGTATGTTCGTGCCATCCGAGATATTCCACTAAGATTCAAGCGCTTGTCAATTGTATTACATTCAATATTTGAGCTAAATATTCGCCTTTGAGCGCTTATTAAGTATAATGGCCGGTCGAGAAACGCGGAGGGGACCCTCGGTTAGCAAGCCGATAGCTGGATAGTACTGAATCCCTGGGCTGCGCGCGGGGCTGCCAGTCAATCGGTTATCGCAACCTATGCCAACTCTCGCCGACAACCAAATGATGGAATACCGAAAACTGGGCCGTACCGACCTTCAGGTTTCAATTCTTGGATTTGGCACCGCTCCGCTGGGGAACGTATACGGGACAACGGAACCCTCTGAGGGAAAACGCGCGGTCCAGGCCGCGATCGAAAGCGGGATCAATTTCTTCGATTCCTCTCCGTATTATGGGTTGACTCTGTCGGAAGAGCGATTGGGAGAGGCACTGGTGGGCTGGCGCGACAAGGTGGTGCTGGCAACCAAGTGCGGCCGCTACGGCCTGGATGCGTTCGACTTCTCCGCTGCGCGGGTGACTGCCAGCATCGACGAATCGCTGCGACGACTGCGGACCGATCGCATAGATTTGTTCCAGGCGCACGATGTTGAGTTCGGTGACGTGGAGCAGGTTATCCACGAGACGATCCCTGCCATGAGGAAGATACAGGAGCAGGGCAAGGCCCGGTACATAGGTGTTACGGGCTATCCGCTGAAGACCCTGCTGCGTATCGCAGAAGCAGTGCCGGTTGATACCATCCTCAGCTATAGCCGCTACAACCTGATGATTACCGATATGGATGATGTGCTCACCCCTTTTGCGAAAAAGCATGGTATCGGGCTGATTAATGCAGCCGGTCTACATATGGGCATTCTGACTCAGGCAGGCGCTCCAGCTTGGCATCCCGCGCCTCCGGTGGTGCATGAGGCGGCCCGCAAGGCCGTGGAGTTGTGCCGGGAGCGCGGCGCCGATATTTCCGAGGTAGCGATTCGTTTTTGTCTTGATCATCCTTATGTATCCAGCACGCTGGTGGGCATTGGCAGTGAAGAGCAGCTGAAGGCGAGTCTGAAAGTACTTGAGATTCAGAGCGATCCGGTTCTGCTTAAGGAGATCCTTTCGCTCCTCGGGCCAACCTTCAACCACGTCTGGCCTTCGGGCCGACCGGAGAACCACGGATGAGATCCTAGTTCGGGAACCTGGGTGGAGAACCGTAGGTGCGAAGATAAGCTTTGCCCGACGCGAGCGACGAAGACATTGCGTATGCGCCCGGTAGCCAAACTCTCGCGGTGGATCGAGCAACGCAACCTCACTTCGACGCGGCTCACGCAAACCTTAGACGCTTACAGCAGTTCGATCCCAATCTGCGATGTGTGATCAGGTTAACCACTGGTCATGCGATGGCGTGATGGCAGATTCAGAGGGCGTTCCAAAGCCCATTCTTGTGATTCCTCTCCACAGTGAGCGCGAACGAGGCCAAAAACACTCCAGCATATCATCCGCATTGCCCTTGACGATTGCATGTTGTATCCATAAAATCACAACGCTTGTCAGACACCACATATCGCAGGCACGAGGTGTCCGAGGCCGTCATCCAATCGTCTCTTCATAAGGTATGAGCGGAACGGATTGACGACGCGCTTGTAGCAGCCCATCTCCCAAACCGAATCGGGATACCGCGGCTGGACTCGCCGTGAGTCCTGCTAGATTGATTCAGGCGCGTCGGACCGGACATCCGCCGCGTCTGGTAAAGTGAGTAAAGACACTTCAGGAGCAGCAGCGAATAGCATCAAGAGCACCTTGCGCCCGATGAAACCCGGAACAAGCTCTGAATCTGCGATTCCACGGCAATCCCTGACCTCCGCAGTGGCGGAGAAGTTGCGCGATCAGATTATCCGGGGAGAAATCACCGAGGGCGCGCAGCTGCGGCAGGATGTAATCGCCGGGCAATACCGCGTCAGCCGTATTCCGGTGCGTGAGGCCCTGCGGCAATTGCACGCGGAAGGCCTGATCACGATTGTTCCCAACCGCGGTGCCATTGTCCCCGAACTCTCCCCCAGCGACATCGAAGAGTTGTTCGCGATCCGGGCGTTACTGGAGCCGGAAGTGCTCAAACTCTCGATCCCGCGCCTGACTCCGGCTGACCTTGGACAGGCCGAAGCGGTCTTGAATAAATACATGAGCGAACTGCGGCGTGAAGAGCACATGGAGAATTGGGGACGCATGAACTGGCAGTTCCACTCCATACTGTATTCGCGCGCCGAGCGCCCTCATTTCATGTCAATCATCCGCAACGTCAACCACAATGGGGAGCGCTATACGCGGCTGCAACTGTATTTGACGCACGGCATGAAGCGCGCGAATGAAGAACACCACCAGATCCTCAAGCTGTGCCGCAAGAGCGAAGTAGCAGCGGCATGCAAATTGTTACGCCAGCATATTCAGTATGCCGGTCAGTCCTTGAAGCAGGTTTTGGAGGAGCGGCGCCCCGGGACCCATGGGTGATCCGCAAAGCGCAATAGCGTTTTGAAACTTCGGTGTTCGGTGCAGATTGCTTCCGAAGGATTTTCTTTCGCGCACGAGACTGGCGCCGAGCATCGTATACAATATCCGACGGAAGACCTTTTGGCCGAAAAGGACTCAACCATGAACGCTTTTTCCCGCAGAAAATTCATGATGTCGGCCGCAGTCGCAGGCGGGTCGGCCCTCTTGCCGCAGGGCTTGCTGGCAAACGCTTTACAGGACCCGGTGGTCAATACCTTAGAGGAAAAAGGGAAATCAGTCAGCCGCGAAGAAATTCCCTGGAAGGTGCGTCCGTTCCCGATGAAGCAGGTGCGCCTGGGAGAAGGCCCCTGTAAGCAGGCCATGGAGGCTGACCGGCGCTATCTGCACTCCCTGCCTCCCGAGCGTCTTCTGCACAGCTTTCGCATCAATGCCGGTTTTCCTTCGACGGCCCAGCCCCTGGGCGGGTGGGAAGCTCCGGACTGCGAACTGCGCGGTCACTACGCGGGCGGTCACTATCTGTCGGCGGCGGCCCTGATGTATGCCAGCACCGGAGATGAGGAGCTCAAGGCCAACGCCAACACGGTCGTGACGGAACTGGCAAAGTGTCAGGATGCCTTAAAAAGTGGTTATCTGAGCGCCTTTCCGATCGAGTTCTTTGACCGGCTGCGCGAACGCCAAAAGGTGTGGGCGCCCTTTTATACCATTCACAAAATCCTGGCTGGCAACCTCGATATGTATGTGCATTGCGGCAACGCGCAGGCTCTCGAGGTCGCGGAGAAGATAGCGGGATGGACCGCGGGTTATACCCAATCCCTGAGCTATGAGCACATGCAACGCGTGCTCGGAACCGAGTTCGGCGGCATGGGAGAATCTCTGTCCAATTTGTATGCCCTTACAGGTAAGGCAGAGTATCTGGAAGTCGCGCAGCGCTTCGACAAGAAGCAGTTTTTCGATCCGCTGGCGGCCCACCGCGACGAACTGAAGGGACTGCACGTCAACACTCATATCCCGCAGGTGATCGCCGCGGCCCGCTACTACGAACTCACCGGCGATCGGCGCTATCGCGACATCGCCGAATATTTCTTCGACGAAGTCGTAAGCGAACGCTCCTATTGCACCGGCGGCACCAGCAACGGCGAGACCTGGAACACCGATCCCGGCAAACTTTCGACTGAGCTCAGCACCAACACCACCGAGTGCTGCTGCGCTTACAACATGATGAAACTGGCCCGCCACTTGTTCGGCTGGTCGGCCGATCCCCGCCTGATGGATTACTACGAGCGGGCGATGTTCAATCATCGCCTGGGCACGATCAATCCCGAAGACGGCACCATGATGTACTACCTGCCCCTGGCTTCGGGCTATTGGAAGACTTTCGGCAAACCGTTTGATTCGCTGTGGTGCTGCACCGGCACCGGGTCCGAGGAATACGGCAAGCTGACCGACACAATCTATTTTCACGACGACGACTCGCTGTATGTGAACCTGTTTGTGGATTCGCAACTGGAATGGCCAGAAAAGGGGCTGCGGGTAAAGCAGGAGACACGTTTCCCGGAGCAGGATTCAACCTCGCTCACCCTTTCCGTCAAAAGTCCGGTGCAGATTACGATCAATCTGCGCATTCCTTATTGGGTGCGAGGCGGCAGCGTGAAGATTAATGGCACGCCGCTGGGTGCCTTCGCCAGTCCGAGCAGTTATCTCAGCATCAACCGGGTCTGGAAAAGCGGGGACAAGATCGATCTCAGCCTTCCCATGGACTTCCACATTTCGCCTATGCCCGACAATGAACAGATCCAGGCGATGATGTATGGGCCGTTAGTGCTGGCGGGAAGGTTCGAGCCGGTTACCAAGGAGATGACCTACAGCGGTGACTATGAACCCAAGCCAACCGATCCGGCCAAAGTGCCGGACATCGCCGCCGACCCCGCCCATCCCACGGGCTGGGTAGAACCAGACGCAGCGCTGCCACTAACGTTTAAAGCTGTTGGACAGACCCAACCCTTGACCCTGGTCCCGTTGTACAAAGTGATCCATGAACGCTACGCGGTCTACTGGAGAGTCGATAGGAAGAGCACGTAGCTTTAGCCCGTAGGCACCAAGGTTCAGGTTGAGAAATTCTTGGGAGACTCCTAGATGAGCATCCGCGTGACTCCTCCACGCTGCTGTGTGCTTGCCCTCTTTCTCATTGCCGCCTTCGCCGGCCCTGCCCCGCGCGCGCAAACCGTCCCCTATCACCAGAGTGATTTTCCGCCGGAAGAATTCAAAGCGCGATGGACGGCGGTCCTTGACAAGATCGGCGACCAGGCAGTTGCGGTCTTGCCCGGCGCTTCCCAGACCAACGGGTTTATCTTCCCGCGTCAGAGCAATGATTTTTATTATCTCTGCGGCATCGAAACGCCGCAGTCTTACCTATTGCTGGATGGGCGGAAGCGCCGGGTCACTCTGTATCTGCCGCCGCGCAACCCCCGCCTCGAGTCCGCGGAAGGCAAGGTGCTCTCTGCCGACGATGTCGACTTGGCGAAGAGTCTGACGGGAGCGGACGATGTGCTGAGCACGGATGCCATGCGCAGCGACTGGCTTCGCTCTCCCGAAGGTGCGGGGCCGCAGGTCATCTATACGCCGTTTGCGCCGGGGGAGGGTGCCGAACAAAGCCGCTACGAGTTGAAGGCCTCGAACGCAAGCATCGCCTCCGACTACTGGGACGGCCGGATTCCCCGAGAGGCGCAATTGATCGAACTTCTGCGCACCCGTTTCTGGCGCAGCGAGATACGGGACCTCACGCCTGTCCTGGACGAAATGCGCAGCGTCAAGAGCGCTCGCGAAATCGAATTGCTCCGGAGAGCGGCACAACTCGCGGGCATGGGAATCCTCGAAGCCATACGCAGCACGCGTCCGGGAGTTTACGAATACCAGCTGGACGCGGCAGCCCGTTATATCTTCCTGGTGAATGGGGCACGGCTGGAAGGTTATCGTTCGATCGTTGCCGCTGGAAACGAGAATATCTGGAACATGCACTATTACCGCAACGGCAGGCAGCTGACAAAAGATGATCTGGTTCTGCTGGATTACGCGCCCGATTACCACAACTACGTCAGCGACATCACCCGCATGTGGCCGGCGGGTGGAAAGTATTCCCCGGTGGAGCGCGAACTGCTGGGCTTTGTGCTGACGTATCGCAACACGGTCATGCAGCGCATTCGACCCGGCCTAACTCCCGCTCAAATTCAGCAGGACGCGAAGGCGGCCATGGAGCCGGTCTTTGCGCGTACCAGATTTTCCAAACCCATTTATGAGCAGGCCGCGCACAAGTTGGTGGATACCGGCGGCGGCATCTTCTCCCACCCGGTTGGCATGGCGGTGCACGACGATGGCGATTACGCCAATGGGCCGCTCAAGCCGGGGCAGGTTTTTTCGATTGATCCGCAGCTGCGAGTGCCGGAGGAAAATCGTTATCTGCGCTACGAGGACGTCATCGTCATTACGCCCAGCGGCTACGAGAATTTCACGGCGTTCCTACCGACCGAGCTTGACGATATCGAGAAGCTCGTTGGCCAAGGCGGAGTTCTGCAAATGGTTCCGGCCGGCGGTCCAATTTCCCGGTAAGCAACTGTGGAACTTCCCAATGACGCAGCCAAAGCTTGGAGAGAAAATGAGAAAGGTTCGCACTATTCCCGCAAAGTTGTTCCTTTGTCTGCTGACCTTGCTGCTGATTCCGGCGATGAATCCGGGATGTTCTGCCCAGACGAAAGGGCCGATGCTTGATCAGGGAACGGTTGATCTTGACACTCCTGACTTTACCCTGACCCTGGTGCGTTCTTCGCAGACGGTCGCAGCTCTCAAGCCCAAAGGCGCGGACGGGTTCGACTTCACTCCCGGCGACCTGCTCAACGATCGGTCCAGCGACGGCTACTTTCATCTGGGCGATCTCGAGTTGCGGCTGCGTTCCGGCAATTCTGGCGCCTGGAAGAACTACTCGACAGCGGTGGCCCGCAAACCCGTGACCGCGAACCCCGCCTCTGCGGATATGCTGGCGTCCGCCGACCTCACTCCCACGCTGCCTTCTGACTTCCCCCTTCAGATCACGCGCGACTGGCTCGTGGATGGAGGCAAGCTGGTTCTCCGGTTCGCGCTGAAAAATAAAACCCCCGAGACCATCCAGATCGGGTCGCTGGGCATTCCCATGATCTTCAACAACGTTCTGAATCATCGCTCGCTGGATGAAGCCCACGCGAAGTGCTCTTTTTATGACCCGTACATCGGCGAGGATGCGGGATATCTTCAAGTCACGCGACTCAGCGGTCATGGACCCGCGCTGCTGGTCGTGCCCGATGGCAAGACTCCCTTCGAAGCCTACAACCCGATACTCGACAAACGCGATTCCTGGGGTGCGACCCCGGTGTTTACCGATCCCACGCCGCGCGGCATTACCTTTGAAGGTTTTTACGAGTGGATGGTAAGCAGCCAGGCGTATGCCGAAAATGAGTGGAAAAATGCCACGCCGTGGAATTCGCCAACCGCGCTGAGCATCGCTCCGGGTGAGTCAAAGACCTATGGCGTCAAATTTCTGGTCTCACCCTCGATTCGGGACATAGAGAAAACGCTTGCGGCCAACCGCCGCCCCGTGGCCGTCGGAATCCCGGGCTATGTCGTGCCGACGGATCTTGATGCGCGTCTGTTTCTGAAGTATCCCTCAGGGGTAAAGTCGATCACGGTCGAACCCAGCGGAGCGCTTACGGCCAGCGCCGACACATCCGCCGGTAACTGGAAGGCCTATACGGTGAAGGGCAAGACCTGGGGACGCTCGCGCCTGACCATCACTTACGATGACGGGCTGGTGCAGACCATCCATTATTTTGTGACCAAGCCCGAGGCCCAGACAGTCGCTGACCTGGGCCACTTCCTTACCACCAGGCAGTGGTATGACGATCCCAAAGATCCGTTTCACCGTGCGCCGTCGGTGATGACCTACGACCGCGAGACCAACCAGATCGTGATGCAGGACAGCCGCGTCTGGATCGCAGGATTGGGCGACGAAGGCGGGGGCGGAGCATGGATTTCGGCCATGATGAAAGAACTGGTTGAGCCCGACAAGGCGGAACTCGACAAGCTGATGCAGTTCGTCGACGGCGTACTGTGGGGCGGGCTGCAATATAAAGATGGGCCGAATGTCTACGGCGTCAGGAAGAGTCTGTTCTACTATCAGCCCGATCAAATGCCGGCCGGCTACTATCGCGGCGATTTCGATTGGTCCACCTGGACCAGTTGGGACAAAAAACATTCCGAAAGAGTCGACCGTTCTTACGATTATCCGCACGTGGCTGCGGCGTATTGGGTCCTCTATCGTCTGTCGCGCAACCATCAGGGCCTGGTCACGAATCATCCCTGGGAGTGGTATCTGCAGCACTCCTATGAGACATCAGTTGCCATGACGAAGTACGCTGGAGAGTATGCGATCTTCGGGCAGATGGAGGGCACCATCTTTCTTCAGATCATGGACGACCTTCGACATGAGGGCATGAGTAAGGAGGCTGACGATCTGGAAGCAAAGATGCGTGTCCGCGCTGAACGCTGGAACAAGGAGGCGTATCCCTTCGGCAGCGAAATGCCCTGGGACTCGACCGGCCAGGAAGAGGTCTATGCCTGGACGAAACACTTCGGCTATCAGGACAAAGCCGAAGTGACGCTGAATGCCATCCTCGGCTACGATCCGACCGTGCCGCACTGGGGCTACAACGGCAGCGCCCGCCGTTATTGGGATTTCATTTTCGCCGCCAAGGACAGGCGCCTGGAACGCCAACTCCATCACTATGGCTCAAGCCTGAACGCCATTCCGGTGCTGGCTGAGTATCGCGAACATCCGGATGACTTATACCTGTTGCGAGTGGGATACGGCGGGACCATGGGGCCACTTACCGACATCGACCAGGAGGGATTTGCCTCCGCCGCGTTTCATTCATTCCCGGACGCGCTCAAGTTCGATCCCTATTCCGGCGACTATGGACCGAACTTTTTCGGTCATGCGTTCAATACGGCCACCTATGTTGTGAAT
>JBARIF010000777.1:0-8447 GCA_049799615.1 Terriglobales bacterium | reverse complement strand
GAATGATCGCCACCACGATCAGCAACTCAATCAGTGAAAAACCCTTCTGTTTCCGCATCTCGTTAGTCCCTCTCTCCGATTCAAAATGTTGGTCTTCAGCAGACCCGATTAGGGAATGTGTTCGCATCCGGGAGACCACTGGTCAAAGCGCACCATCCCCAGCCTATCCGGCCTGCATGTCTTTTATTTTCAGTACTTGGGCAATCGTTGGTTATAGCCGTAATGCGGTCGTCAGGGCAGCGCGGGGTTCCATCGGTGTCAGATTTTGGCAGGAGCAGTGACAATCCGTGTCATTTTGGGACTCAGAGCAACTGCATCTCCCCTATTGGGAAGTTGTTTCCAACCTCGAAGCCAACCTCAGACTAGAGAATGGCAGACCAAAGGCAGACTTCGGCCTTTTCGAGTCACGATGGGTTCGGAAGCAGGAGCGATACTTTGTGTTTTCAGTGTCTTAGGAACGTCGGCGGCTCTGGTCTGGCGGTTTTAGCGCAGAGCCATGAAGGCAGTGCAGGTTGCGGGCACAATCACGGGGGCGGACTGTCCGCTGGGATTCTGAAAACGGAGCACACCGTCTTCAACGGAGCAGAAGTCGCGCACCCCGGTGGAGTTGTACCCGGACGCGGATGCACCCACCGTATAGCTGACCACTCTTCGCCGAAGCGATGGAAGTGGCATTGGAGAGCAGGCTGTCCATCAGGCAAGCCGCAGCCTGGGTGGGACCGGAGCAGGAGGAGCCGGGGCCGCCCGGTCCGAGCTGGGCCAGGGTGGCGGCAAATCCGACCGTTGGGTAGGCTAACTGGTAGGTGGCCTCGGCGCTGACAATGGTGCGGATCGAACTCACGGCAGACGCTTCGTTGGCGGCAATGCGTGCCCGCAACAGGTTGGGAATAGCGATCGCGGCGATAATCAGAATGATTGCCACCACGATCAACAACTCAATGAGTGAAAAGCCAGCGCCTTTGCGCATCTTGTTTTTCCTTGCCTGCAAAATTCCCAGGGAGCATCGGATCGCCCCGAAGCTCCCTGGATTTCGAACCTCCCCTAAGCGTTCCGATTCTTAGAGGGTAGTGTAGGCAACGCAGCCCGCGGTGCTGGCGACCGGAGCTGAACCGGAAGCGCCAGGAGTAGAGCGGACAACGCCATCTTCGATCGAACAGAAGAGGCGGACGCCGGTGCTGTTGTAGGCCGAGGGCGCTGCCCCGATGGTATAGCCGGAAACCGGCGTGGTCGCGGTAGTCGAGTCAGCCACTCCGAAGTAGTAGCCGCTTTTGGCCAACGCTGTGGTCGTAGCCGACGCCAGCGTGAAGTCCAAGAGACAGGCGTTGGTTTGGAGGGGAGTCGCACAGGTCCCGGCCGCTGCCGGACCCAGGGCCGCCAAGGTGATCGAGTAGCCGACCGTCGGATACGCGGTCAGGTAGGTTACTTCCGCCGTGTTGATGGTCCGGATGGACGCGACGGAAGAGGCCTCGTTGGCCGCGATTCGGGCGCGCAATAAGTTAGGAATTGCAATCGCGGCGATGATCAGAATAATCGCCACCACGATCAAAAGCTCAATCAGTGAAAAACCTTTTTGTTTACGCATGATGTTTCGTGTAATCTCCGTTTCGAATTCTTAGCGAATTCTTAATCTCTCTGCAGTTAGTAAGGGCAGGTGGCATGCCATCGCGATCGCTTTTGCGAAATGCGAAACGCGCGGGCGCTAACTCTGATTGCTTGCACTGCAAGTGCGAAACATCGCGAAGAGCGTGAGTCTGCGCGGCCTTGGCGGCTGCGCGCGCATGACTAATTCCTGTCACAAAAGGTGACACATTGCAGTAGCCTGAATCAGGAATCTCTCCCGATTCAGAACAGCAGCGGCAGAACGGGCGTTCGCCAATACGTTTCGAAAACTAGAATCGACCGGCAAAGTTTCGCCATGAGCCGGGACCGGTGCGCCGTCCTGATTGGGAACTAGCCCACCAGGCGTTGAGTGGGCGAAACGGCGCCGTGCGGCTAAGCTGGGCGCTCTGGAGGGAAGCTATGAAACGGATCTCCGTTGTTCTTTTGCTCTTGCTGATGGCAGGCCTTGAGCTGCCGGCTCTGCCCCAAAATGTATTCAGTCCCGACCAGATCAAGTTTGGTCCAGCGCCGCCCGTTCTGCCGCCGGGAGCAGAACTGGCGGTGCTCGAAGGCGATCCGATGGGGGCTTCGGGGGACTTCACCATTCGCCTCAAAATGCCTGCCGGTTATCGCATCTCGCCGCACTGGCATCCCCGGCGCGAAAACGTGACCGTAGTTTCGGGGAGCTTTAAGTTGGGCATGGGGGACACTTTCGATGTGTCGAAAATGACTGAGTTCCCGGCCGGCAGCTTCGCCTTTATGGATCCCAGCATGCATCATTACGGAATGGCGGTAGGAGAGACGATGGTGCAGGTTCATGGAGCGGCGCCGTTTCAGATCAACTACGTCAACCCGAGCGACGATCCCAGCACAAAGAAGTAGCCGGATCTGGGAGGTACGGCTCCAGCCCCCAAGCAATCGCCTGGTGCTCTAACCACTCTCAGGGACAGCCCGCAGGCCGCTGATGGATGCGATGTCGATGCGAAAGAACACCAGTTCGATCGAAAGATCGCTGGTCTGTTCGCGCCTCTCCGCCAGCGGAGTTTGCCAAAAGCGGGAAAAGTGCGCCAGCTGCTTCTTGGCATGTTCCCGCGCATCGCTGTATTGCGGCTCCCGCAGTTCCAGATAGGTTCCGGTCACGACTACACTGCTCCAGTTCGACCGGGTTCCGATTTCGTCAGCTTGCAGGCAAACCTTGGGATTTTGCCGCATCCACTCAACCTTCTTTCCGAGTGTCGAAAAAAGGTAGAGGCAGTCAGGCTCATAGAAAAAGGCGACCGGCACGACATAGGGTTGGTCGTTCAAGGAACATGCCAGCCTCCCGATCGATACCCGTTGCAACAGCTCAATGCACTCTTCCTGGGAAATCGGAATGATTCGCATGAATGCTCTCTCCTGTATACGCCGCATGCCAGTCTAAACTAAGGCGCGCCTTCCGCCCCGTTCAGGATCTCCGCACTGCGCTTGCGGTGAATGATCCAGGGAAGGCATAGGATATTTCCCCAAGCTGTGGAAAAAAACATCGTGTGCGGTGAGAAATCTGAACTCCCACCCTTCCATCTGGTTGCCGATTAAACCTCGTTTATCAGGGCAACTTACGCACCGTTCTGAACCGAACAAGCCGCAGTACGGCGCCCAGGTTTGAACCCGCGTCCTCCCGACAGAATGGTCGATCGCAGCCCATAGGGTGCCTAGTTCGATAACGGTAAAAGCTTATTGATTCGGCGTTGCTTACGTTCACAAATCCGTATCAAAACTGCGATGATTCGCCCTAGTCACGGGGCATTTCGAAGGCCGGAAACACATTTGTGCAGTCCGGTTCGGTGATTCAGGAGCGGAAAAGGTCGACGGCAAGCGTCAGCCTGTGGAAAAAGTAAGCCGACAAATATCGTAAAGAATCAGTAAGCTACTTTATATATCAGTGCTGACCTGGAGCGGCGGGGCTGTATTCCGCAAAGCAAAGGTCAACGTAAGGTGAGTATGGTAGTAAGCATTCCCGTTTTTCTGCTGTCAGAGAACCGTCTCCTTCGCGAGGCTCTGGCTCGGATCCTGAACAAGAAAAATGACATCAGCGTGGTGGGGGCGTCAACCTACTCGCTTCCAGTTACCGAGGCGATTGCCGCTGTCTCCGCCCGGGTCTTGTTGTTCGATCCCATGGATGCGTCTGCCAGTCCTGCTCTGGTTCGAATCATTCGAGAGTCATTACCCACATTGAAAATTGTAATGATCGGAATGGATCTGGATAGTGAGCTCTTTCTCCGGGGCGTCCGGGAAGGTATCGCGGGCTACCTGCTGAAGGACGCGACCGCGGCCGATGTTGCCGCGGCGGTGCGGTCCGTGGCCAACAACTGCGCCGTCTGCGCCCCAGAGTTGTGTCGGACACTGTTCGACTACGTGACCCAGCAACGGGAAAGTTACCCGAGCTTTTTCATCAAGCAACAATTTGGGCTCACCCGCCGGGAACAGCAGCTGGTGGAAATGATTGGCCGCGGTTTCACCAACAAAGAGATCGCGGGGGATTTAGGTTTGTCGGAGCAAACGGTAAAAAACCACATCCATCGCGTGCTGCGCAAGGTGGGAGTCAGGGATCGGTTGGCCGCTGTGGAAGCGTGCCGCACGCCAGGCGCTCTGCCGGCGTGACGCGATCCAGGTTTGCTGCTGGGGGCCATGAATATGTTTCCACTCTGATGACGGCGTGCCGGATGGCCTAACCATTTCCGCTTGCTTTCCCAACGCAGACGCCCGCAGAATGCCACGACGTTCCCGACATGCTCCAACTCAAGGAATCGGGCGACATCGAATCAGCCGCGCATGTGGTTCTCTTGCTGCATTCCCCAGCCCGCAGGACGGGAGCCCGCCGGGGAAGACCTGATCATCGTCGGACCGCGGAGACTGAGGTGTTAGCGCGCGAAAACATCTGGATGCCGTTACGGTTTGGGGTTCTTTTTAACAGCCCCGTCCACCTATCGCATTTCAATCCTGCTTCTCATCCATTTTTTCTACTACACCCAATGCCCATATCATGAGTAGCCAGAGCGCGACGTAGCCGATCAGAGCAAGTGTGTAGACGTTAACGAATCCGAAAACGCGCCACTCCTTAATCGCCCAGTAGATCTCGGCTCCCACCGGTATGATCAACGCCACAATTGCTGAGCCGCGACCTTCGACGTGTAGAACTACCTTGACTGTCCAGAAGTGAAGACCGAAGCCACCTAGTATCAGGCAGATGTAGAGGACGAATAGAAGGCGCAACCAAACGATCTGCAGCGCTCGGTTCATTGACGGCGTGAGTATACGTCGAAGCGCACATTTTTTGCGCGCCTGGAGACTTCACCGGAAAAGCGAATCCTCTGACCCTGAGCGCAAAATTGCGCCGTTGCCCCCTACCCCGAGCGCAAAATTGCGCCGTTGCCCCCTACCCCGAGCGCAATTCTGCGCCGAGCGTGCCTACCCTGAGCGCACGAGCACAGGAAGGGGAATCAGTATGGCATGTGACATAGCGGCGACCTGCGTTTATTCCGTGGAAGGGCAGGACGCGCTAGCGAACGAACTCGCAGGGATTGACCCGAACGCTCCAGCCGATGACTGGGCGGCCGATGGCGGCGTCACAGTGGACACTGGCGAAGTCTGGGACGCGGAATCTCCTTAAGATCGTTCTGACCTCGGACGCAGCAAAAGATTACTGATGGTGCCCTCTCCCCGTACGTGGAGCCACGGTAAGTAAGAATCCATGCAAGTCACCATTGAGGCTCCCATAGCCCACAATTTGTGCCCTGTCATTGATACCGGTGGCGAAGTTCAAAACCCAGCCCGGCGCATGAACCAGGTTGTTGAGATCGATCATTTTATGGCCGGGCCTCCAGAAAAAGGCGGCACTCGTTCCGGTAGCGTTGTTCTGCGAAGCCCCCACAACCTGGAGGCGCGAATTGATACTGGAAGGGACGCTGCTGTTATCACCCGGCAGGGTTCCAAGGTCAAATGCGCCGAGGCGGCGATGCCATATGAAGGCATGGAGATTGTTCATATCGCACTGGCTGGGTTTCAAGCAACTGGAAGAGCCGATGACAAATCCTCGGTTGATTCCAGTGGCGAAGCTCGACGGTATCGGTATTTGCCTGATACCTGTCGCCCTGGTCCAGAAAAATGAAGTTCCGGAAGTGTTGTCGCCCATCGACCCAACTACAGTGCCATCCTCACTGATGGCGCTGGCTTCGTAAAACAGGATACCGGCTGGGGGCGGGCCAATGTCGACCATCCCAGCTCTCCTTGTCCACACGAAGGACTGGCAACAGCCCAGATCTCCCGTTGCCTGGCGTGCGTCATTAATGGCGTTGGCGCTGGTGTTGCTGATGACCGACGGTCCAAGGTCGATCGCTGTCCCAGCTGAATGTGGCCACAAAGTCGCGTGAAAACTAGAGCTCTCTTCTTCCTCTGAGTAGCCAACCACGTCACCCCGGTTGTTGATTCCCAGCGTAAAGCTGAGCGGAAAACCGGGAAGCGGGTCGAGGTCCGTAAATCCGGCTTCCTCAGTCCACAGCGAACCGCCCGGCGCACCGCCGCGCATGGCGGCTACTTGTCCCCGATCATTGACCCCCGCCGGAATTACGCCAGGACCGAGATCGGTTATGGTGAAAACCTGTGCCGAGGCGAAACTAGTTGAAAGCAGAACCACAGCCAGCAAACTTCGTCTGATTTTCATCGTGTACTCCTGGGAGAAAGGTGGGTTGGTCATCAGCGTGGGTGTGAAACGAGTCTTTCGCCTCAGGGGGGATGCTGCATCCCGTGGTGGGAGCTGCTCTTCGGGGAGGCGATTGCGAGCAGGATTGTGGCCCTGGTGCGACTACGGAGTCAAGAGAGAAATGTCGGGATGATGTAGTCGGAACCCCGGCAGTTATCGGAATCGGTCGGAATCGCGACGTGACTATAATTTAAGACGTGCCCGAGGTGCGGATGCACGATCACCCCGGGTCAGTCAAGCCGGTGGATTTTGAGCAGATGGAATGTCCGAAATGCGGCGAGAAGTTTTCGCCTGGCACTTGAGCCTTAGGCAACGATGGCGATGCATCTCAGTCTCGACGCGATGGCGGTTGAGGCCATCGAAGAGAATTTGGCGGTATTAGCGCATTGCTTATTTTTCGTAAAGCAGGAGGGAGGTCGTCACGGTTATCCGGCTACGCTGCTGTCTGTTTTGTGTCACCTCTTTGAATGCTGCCCGACTGTGACGCTATCGCCCGCCAGGTAAACAGCAAAGCATTGCATTCTCGCGGCACGTGACCGAGACCGCTACCCATGCTTTGTTTTTTCGTCGGACTCCGGCATATACACCAGCGAGTCTGTGAGTTCGACCTTCAGACATATTACCTCCGTCTCGCTAGCATGATTGTCTTGGCGAATACAAGGCGAACAATATACGCTGTACCTCATGGATGGGCGCAACTGACTCCTGGTGCTGGTTCGTATCCGATGAACCTTGTACGCTGTCTGGTTCGTTATCATGAACACTTCACCAAGAATGAGGATGATAATTTGCGGGGTGCACTTTCGTGAAACGCGCGCTTGATCTTTTGGGCTTTCCTTCAGATGCAAAGCTCTTGATTATCCATGGCGACGACCTGGGAATGTGCCATTCCGTTAATGCGGCTACCTTCAAGGCGCTGGATGAGCAAGCGATCAGCTCTGCCAGTGCGATGGTGCCGTGCCCCTGGTTTTCTGAAGTTGCAGAATACGCGCGCGGTAACCCGGGCAGCGATCTCGGCGTTCATCTGACGCTTACCAGCGAGTGGAAGCACTACCGGTGGCGGCCGATTACCGGCGACCAGTACGCGAGCCTGGTGGACGACACTGGATATTTTGTCCACCACGCGGAAGGCGCGGGTTGGGATTTGGCCGACGCCCAAATGGAGTTAGCCGCTCAGGTCGTCGCCGCGAGACGCGCCGGCGTCATTCCAACCCACATCGATAGTCACGCGCTTTCTGTATTTGAGAACATCGAACTGAGCCGCGCTTATGCCGAGCTCGGGAGGCGCAATGGGATTCCTTTTCTCATCTCTGGCTCCGTGACGGCTGCTGTGGAACACATAGTTAGCGATACGGATATCGTTGTCGACAAGGTCTTTTCCATAAGGCCGGGTTTCCCCGAGGGCGAATGGAAGGAGTACTACCTTCGCGTGCTCAGATCGATTACACCGGGACTGAATCAGCTTATCGTGCACCTGGGCAATGACGGCGACGAACTGCGAGCGGTCACGTCGGGCCATGCATTCTGGGGGGCTGCGTGGAGACAGCGCGATTACGATGTTGTGATGAGCGACGAATTCAAATCTGGGCTGAGGGAAAACAACATTCAGTTGATTGGTTGGAACAAGTTGAATTCCCTCAGACAATCGTCCGCCACCGTGTCACAGCGCTAGCTCGACGACGCTGTTCTTCAAGCGATCGACGTCACTGTTGAATGTGCCGTCGAGTTTTCCCTCCGAGTAGTTGTGCCAGGCGATGGCGATGTTGCGCGCGTGTGAAAGTGCCGCGGTTGAGGTGGGTGGGTGGGTCACGTGCTGCGCCTGCCCCAGAGAAATCCGTTCCAATCCCAACCCCAGCTGTAACCGTATCTGGAAGTCGAAATCCTCGTAGCCCCAGCCCCTGAGATTGGAATTCAGACCCTGGACCGCGATGAAGTGGTCCCTCCTGACCAGTACCAGGCCGACACCGCTCCGGGTCCCGTGTTTGTCCACACTGTATTCGATGGAAGCGGAATGCCCATTTTCATGGACGACCTGCGTCGTGATGGTCCTCTTCAACACCGCTCCTTGCGGGTCCGAGGGGTGCAGCCGGACGTCGGGACCAAGTTCGAC
>JBARIF010000776.1:0-1945 GCA_049799615.1 Terriglobales bacterium | reverse complement strand
CGCCACCCAGGTTCGCGATATTATCGTTGTCCGCGCCCCAGGAGGTACAGATGCTTCAAGTCAGGACTCAGCCGCATGCCTTGCGATTCATCCTGCCATCCTGGCTGACGATTGCAACTGTTCTGATCGTGAGCTCGAGTGCACGCCTTTCCGCTGCTCAATCCAGCACAGGAACCAGCCATCCAGCCCCGTTCTCTCATACCCTGCCGCAACTGGACGGCAGCCACCTGCGCGCGATTGTCGTCGAAGTGAACTACGCGCCCGGAGAAGCAGACAAGCCGCACAGTCATCCCTGCACCGTAATCGGATACGTCGCCCAGGGGGCAATCCGCTTTCAAGTGAAGGGTGGCGCACCCGAAGCCGTCTACAAGGCGGGTGAGAGCTTTTACGAGGCGCCCAATGGGGTCCACCAGGTATCGGCCAATGCGAGCGACAAAGAACCGGCCAAGCTGATCGCCTTTTTCATTTGCGACCACGAAGGTCCGCTGACCGTGCCTCCGGTGGATGAACACGCGGGACACCAGGCAAAGTAGCTTTCTTGTAGCCCCGCCCTCCCGGCGGCTGCCGTGCGAGCCACGTACAGGAATGAAGGCGAGGGCGAGACGCCCTCGGCAGAGCCTGCCCTGAGCGAAGCCGAAGGGATGCCGGCGCTACAAGACCCTCGCGCGGATCATGCGGAAGCGGACGGCTTCAGGCGTCCGATCAGTTGCATGTGGGATGGGGCCTCAAGCCCCTGGGTTCGCTATTTCACTCGGCAGCTACTGCCGGGGCGCGTAGTAGCCTTTGCGGGCCCGCACCTGCAGGTCTTTCTTCAGCGCGGTAATTTCAATCGAGCGGTAGCGGCCATCGGCGTCAAAATCAGCCGGCTTGTAGGAAACCACGTACTGACTCCGCAATTCATCTTCAATGGCGGCAAACGAATTCTTGATGTCCTTCATCTTGAAGGGAAAGAAGGCGCGGCCTCCGGTGGCATCGGCAATCTGTTGCATGGCCTTGTCGCCGCGCAGAATCAGGCCGCTGTCGTCGGTAGAAATCGCGTAAATGATCACTTCGGCGCGCTGTGCCATCTCGAGCGCCATGGCCTTGGTGACCTCGCTCTGGTTATCTTCGCCGTCGCTTACTACAATGATCGCCCGCCGCACCGGATGGCCGCCCCGCTCCTTGCTCAGCTTTTCGCGGCAGGCCCGGTAGATGGCGTCATACATCGCCGTTCCCCCACCGTTGCGGAGGCTTCGCACCCCGGTCTCGAGAAGATGAACGTTGTCGGTGAACTCCTGCGTGACCTGGCTGTGACTGCTGAAGCCCATGACAAAAGCTTTGTCGAAATTCGCCCGCAGGGTGTGCTGCAGAAAGCTGACTGCGGCTTCCTGCTCAAAATCGAAGCGGCTGCGCACCGATCCGCTGGTATCGACCAGCAGGCCCAACTCGAGCGGCAGATCGGTCTCGCGACTGAAGTTTACGATGGCCTGCGGCGGCTTGTGATCATCCAGGATGGTGAAATCACCCTGGTTCAGATTGCGCACGAACTTGCCACGATGGTCAGTGGCAATGAACAGCACATTGACCTCGCTCACCTGTTTCTTGATGGTAAGGATGGGATCTGAAGGATCTGATCCCGTGGACGGGGAAGCTTCAGGCAGGGCCATGCTGGACGCGGCCACGTAAGGCGTCTGGGCTAGCAGCGGCAACCCAGCCGTGAGCACAACGGCTGCCACCAGTCCACGGCACCAGTTCGTGTAGTTCATTCCCAGCCCATCCCAAATTTTCACGCCACACCGCCACTAACAGCTTCGTCTTTCAATTAGATGCACGTATGGGGCCGAAAGCCGCCGCTGCCGATACAGTCTGCACTCTAGGGGACGGCCGGGCTAAAGCCAAGTTACAAAAGGAGCACGCGCAAGGTCACGGGCTCCTCTGGGGCGGTGTGGTCGCGGGCGACCTCGCC
>JBARIF010000775.1:0-13579 GCA_049799615.1 Terriglobales bacterium | reverse complement strand
GTTCTGCACGCTGCCGAAGGGTGGAGGCAGCACCGGCTGGCCTTCGATGACCGACTCCTCCATCCTTGTGATGTAGGGAAATAGGACCATTTCTTCCTTCATCATGTGCGTAGTGAGTTCCTGAGCAAGTCCCCGAAAGCTGGCGCGGACGTGCTGCAGCTCAGGATGGTTCTTGCCGTGCACTGAGCATACCTTGTCAAACAGCGGCCCCAACCGGGCGATCTCTGCGCGCGTGTACTTGTGGTGTGTGTTGTTGATGTGGGCGATTACGTCAGCCAAAGGTTCCACCTGCCAATTTCGTCCCTTTCGGCTTGCCCGGGACTCCTCCTCATTCATTTCCAGCGAATCCAGTATCTCGTCGGCTGACACATTGACAGTGGCGCAGGCTTCTTTCAGGGACTTGTTTCCGCCGCAGCAGTAGTCGATGCCCAATTTCTCAAACACTCTGGTCGCATTCGGGAACTCCACCGCAAGTTCCCTAACTGTCTTCGCAGTGTTCAGGCTCATGGATACCCTCCCTGGCCCTGCCGAAAGCGCTAGGACCACCTCACAGTTCAAAAGGATAGTTTCTCGGGGGGCGCCGTTGCGATGACTTTTGTCACGGAGGTCTGGGGCCACTCGCCCTCAAAAGTGGCGATAAAGGATGTGGCATCTTGAAACGAATGGACGTCTACTCCGTAGATCGGGTCTCAGCTTCCAGGGCCTTGAGATCGCGGATGAGTGCACTTCGGCCGTCGATCCGTACGACTCCCTCTGCCTGCAACCGACTGAGATTACGCGAAACGAGTTCTCGCACGGTTCCGATTTGTGACGCGAGTTCCTGGTTGCTGCCCGGAAGTGGAATCTCGACACCTTCGCGCGTCTGTTTACCTTCTTTTTGGGCCAGCCGCAGGAGGAATGACGCAAGGCGGTGGCGTACCGTCGTAAACGAGAGCTCTTCGATGATCCCAACGAGCCGCCGTAAGCGCGCTCCCACGACGCGTAAGACCTTCAGGGCAACTTGCGGATGGGCAAGACACAAGGCATAGAAGTCTTGCTTGCTCACGAAAAGAAGAGTGGCGTCGTCGATTGCCGAGGCCGAAGCCGGGTAGTTCCCGCCGTCGAAAACCGGCAACTCCGCCACCGAGCTCCCCGGTCCGTCAATGCTGAGTACATGCTCGCGCCCACCGGAAGAACTTTTAAAGATACGGATGTGCCCGGATTCGACAACGTACAGGCCTACGCAGGGCTCGCCTTCCGCAAAAATAATCTCTCCGGCTGCGTAGTGGCGTGGCACCGTGCGCTGGGTGAGAAAAGCACGTTCGTCCTCTGCCAACCCCGAAAAGATCGGAACCTTCGCCAGCGTCTGACCATGATTGATATTTGTTCCCGACACGGCGGCTATTGTACTCGACTGTCTGTTTCATCCTCGCGCGCTCTAGCGCCGCGGGCCGACTGCGATTGCGGGCGGCATCTTTCGCAACATGACCTAACACCAATCGCCCCGCCTCTTTCATTGTCAGTCATTCGCCAGTACCTTGGAGCATCTGCTCCGGGGCCATCGCAAGTTGATCCGGCTTGACGCCTTCGTGCAGGTGCTGGTCCCCGGAGACCGAAGCTTCGCCGGAAACGGCACAGGCAACAGCGGCTCCGATTAGCGCGGGGACAATAAACGAGTGCCCTCCGGTTACCTCCGCCACAAACGCAACTGCCGCCAGTGGGGTCTTGTACCCTGCGGCAATGAATGCGGCCATTCCTACGGCGGCGTAGAGACCGAGGGCCTGGCTGTGGACTGCGGACTGTGCGAAGGCTGTGCCGAAAGCGCCGCCGGTGAGGAATAGTGGCACGAACATGGCGCTAACGCCTCCCGCTCCTAAAGAAAACAGAGTCGCCAGCAATTTGAGGAAGCCGAAGGCTAGAAGCTCGGAAGAGCTGTGAGATTTCTGGAGGATGAGACTGACAGCCTCATAGTTGGGGCCGATGGGAATCAGTGAACCCTTATCGAAGGAGACCAATGCCAGGCCGCAAACGCCGGTAAGGATTCCTCCAATCAGCATTTTTATCCAGTGCGGCGCGCGAGCTTTGATGAACAAGACGCGCGTCTTTCGAAAAGTGATGTCAAAGACCATTGCTACAAGCCCACAACAAGCTCCCAACACCGCCGACCACAGCAGATCTTCTCTCGTATAGCCAGTTCCACTGGCAAAATCGAACAGGGGTTTCGCACCCATAAACGCTGCCATCGTCGCGTAGGACACCACAGAACTAATCAACGCGGGGAGGAGCGCTTCGTAGGCAAGGTCATCCTTGTAGGGCATCTCCAGTGCGAAAATGATGCCGGTAAGCGGCGCACGAAATATCGCAGACATTCCGGCGGCGGCGCCGCTGATTAGATGCGTCGCCACAAGATTGGATTTTGGTTGGTGGTACGGCGGTATTTCGCCAACTAATCCCGCCGTGTTGAAACTTCGCTGACGAGCAGGGCACTCATTCACCTGGGCTAGAAAGTGGTATCCTCCGCAGCATGCAAGACCCAGGGCGCTCCAGTGGCACAGCCCGAGTGGTGCTCAGACTCCCAATAGATCGCTGGTTCTACCTTGGGAGGCCATCCGCGCCATCATCGTCGGTGTCTTGGGGTTTGCACCTTCCTTCGTCAATACCACCACGCGTCATGTGCCTCAGAGGCACACACAGCTAACAAGGAGAACATCCAATGAAACAAAACGTGATGTTAACCATCGCGTCTCTGCTCTCGATCCTCTTGCTGACGCTTCACATTACGGACGACATTGTCCGTGGGATATCGAAGGCCGAGCCCTCAAACATTGCGTTGGCCGTTCTCGTGGTGTTGCTGTACGGGACGCTGGTGCTCGCAGAACGGCGATCGGGGCACGTCATCATGCTGCTCGTCGGGTTGCTCGCGATGGCCATGCCCGTCATGCACATGAGGGGGGCACACTACGGCGAGGTCGCCAAGTCCACCGGCGGCTTCTTCTTCGTCTGGACACTCTGGGCGCTCGGCGGGCTCGGGGGCTTCACCTTCATCCTCTCGGCGCGCGGACTGTGGAGCCTACGACGGAGCCAGCCACGGTAGTCAATAACCCGACCATGGGAAGGCCCGATTTGGAAGCTGTCTGCCGCCTGCGGCCGGATAACGAGCACACCGGAAACTATCGATCTAAAGATGAGAACGGGAGATCTCGGGTTAATGATTTGGAAATCTCCCGTTGTGAATGTCCGTAGCTCTATGCGTAGAGTGCTAAGCTGCTGCTGTTCGCATGCTCTTGAGCCTCTTCAGACTCTGCGTCCTTGCCTTTAAGGTAGGCGAGCGTCACGTCTAATGACTCGTGCCTCAACCTGATTCGGATCGTGTTAACTGAGACGCCCTCTTCGTGCAGGGTATCGGCGTAGGTCTTGCGGAAGCGGTGAAGCTCCGCACCTTCAACGCCCACTTTCTTCGCAACTGCCTTCAGCTTGCGCAGGAAGCGCCCGTCAGGTTTCCCGTTCCCATTGGGGAAGACCAGATCGTGCGGCTGAGCATTCCGCTCTCGGATTCGGTCTTTGATCTTCCAAACGAGCTTTGCCGGAATTGGAATAGACCTGTCCTTGGCGGATTCCTTCTTGCTCTTCCCCTTGAGGCGGAATTTGCGCCATGGCTTCGGCTGAACATGCAGCGTGCATTTCTCCCAGTTGAAGTCTGCGTATTCCGTGTTCTGCATCTCTGCATCCCGAACACCGGAATTCAAGAACAGACCGTAGAGCAGTTTCTCCTCGTCGTTCATCGCAGCAAAGATCGCTTTGAGTTCCTGCTTCGTGTACGGCTTCGGTGGCTTCTCAGCGTAGTCAAGTTCTGCCAGAATCTTGCCGGCAATAGGAATGTCCCGTGTCCGCAGGAACGTGTTCAGGGTTTCGAAGATGTTGTGAACCCTCCGGTCATCCAGGTCGCTGTCATGCTCTCGTAGAAACCTCACGTACCGCAGAAGGGTGTTGCGGTCAATCTGGTCTAGGTAGCGGAGATTGTTCTGCGCAGTAAAGTCGAGGAAGAATCCAAGCCGGTAGTTGTACGCCCGCAGCGTCTTCTCGCTTTTACCTTGCTGGTCTTTGCCCTGAAACAGTTGAAGTTCGGCAAACCACTGGTACACAGCGTCCGTGATTTTCGTCCGACCCACGTCGTCCTGGTCTTGAACGACTGGCACGTTTGCGTCGAGAGCTTCGAAGTATGCCTGCTTGCGCTCGCGGGCGGCGATCGCCTCGTCGAGGTCGTCGCCAACTGCTTCCCACGGACGGGTGCCATCGGCGAGAGAATACCGCAAGAAGTAAGGACCGGCGAGGTTGGTCGGACGGCGCCCTCGTCCGAGGTGAACCTTCTGGTAGCGCCGGGCTTTGCCTTTTCCGACCTGGCGATAGAGTGTGACTGCCATATTGCCTCCACTGACTAATACCGCGCGGAGGCAAACGATCGGAATTTGGTAGTCAGTTGGTAGTCACGTACTGTAAATAGCAGAAATCAAAGGACTGGCGGAGAGGGAGGGATTCGAACCCTCGGTACCGGTATTAGCCAGTACAACGGTTTAGCAATACACGGGTGGGTTCTGAACCATTTGCAAAATTTTCTACTCTACTCCTCTTTTCAGCGGGTTACAAATCAGTTGATTTGTTCCGTTCTGCTTGAAAACGATTCGTTCTGATCGTGCAACCATTACAATTTCATGACAGTCATGACGACTGCACGAATCTCGATCAATCGCCCGCGGCGACATCCGACAAATCCGCGACGTTAGACTCCGCTACGTTAGACAATGGTGCTGGAACGCGGAGATCGCCTCTCAGGGAAATTCGCGAGTCGGAATCAGTTCGAGATCCACGTGGAGATCAAAACGCGAGCCCGGTACCTCCGTCACTTTGCGAGTTCGGATGGCGTCTATACATTGAGTCGGATGGGACTGAGTTGCCTATTACTCACAAGCGACCCAACACTACTGCAGATGATGCGGCACAATTGCATCGCGGCCGAGGTCGATCTTGAACTGCGTACAAATGCGGCCAGTGCCATCGAACTCTCAACCCGCCGTCACCTCGATGGCTTCATGATTGACCGCGACGATGTCTCGGGGGCCATGGATGTTCTCCCCAGGATACGCAGCAGCGGCTCCAACCAGCGCTCCGTCGTATTCGTGGTTGTGAACGACACAACCAGCATAGACACAGCATTTAAAGCGGGTGCGAATTTCGTGCTGGCCAAGCCAGTTCAGGATACAGTGCTGCGCGGTTTTCTCGAGATAGCCGTCGGCAGAATGGAACGCGAGCATCGAAGGTATTTCCGGCACAAACTTAGCGTGCCCATCCGGCTCTTCTGCAATACAGGTGAGTCCTTTGCGGGCAAGATCATGAACCTGAGCGAAGGTGGACTTACGCTGGCTCCTTTTGGCCCCGCAGCGGTCCAGGGAGTGGTCACAGTGCAATTCGAGCTTCCAAGTGCGGAGTCACAAACCTTCAAGGCAAAGGCGGAGGTGGTATGGAACGACGCTCACGCTGTGGGGCTACGCTTTCTTCGTGTCGCACCGGAATGTCGCTCGAACTTCGCCGCCTGGCTGGATTCTCTGGAGGCGCAACTGCAATTCCACCAGTCAACCCAACCCGGCAACCCGGCTTGAGAAGAGTTCGGAAACGGTAGCTGCGCGCTTATGAATTTCCCTTGCCTTCCTGACCCTGCTTGGTGGGGAGTTCTTCGCAGGCCTGTTTTATATGCTCGCGCTGCGCGTCACTGACAACCAGAAACTCTAAGCCGCAATAATATCCGCACCGGTGGCAGACGCGAGCACGCAGTTCCAAAACGTGCGATGAGGACGACAGAGAGAATCGCAGCTGAACAAATTCATCCTGCTCAAGTTCTCCGAAAACCATGGCTCCCATTCCCGCCTCACTCACATCCGATATTCGTCCCCAAAAATCAAACTTCCCAGCCGAGCGAAAGACGGTGATCGTGACCCGCCCATCAAGGCGATACCGGCGGCACTGGCGTTGAGGTGTGCCCATCTCTGGAGCCTTTGATTTTCGGCACAGATAACAATGCAATTAGAGATACGGAAACGCATTTACAGACTAAAGGCAGGCGTGACTCCGATAATGCCCTAGCCGGCCCGCCTATTTCGCCGGAGCTGTTTCCGCGGCCAGGAGCATACCACCGATTACTGCACACGCTATTCCAAGCCCGTGAAGCGGCTTTATGTTCTCGTGCAGCAGGGCAGGGGCGAGCAGGACCACGAAGACAGGATACAAGGCAGTCAGGGGTTCCACGATCGAGGCTTTGCCACCTTGACGCATCGCCGCCAGTAAGCTCAAGAAGCCCAGGCCATTGAATACGCCATTCAGCAGCGCCCAGCCCAGGCTTTTGGTGGAATACTCGAAAATCGAGGTCCCCGGGAACAGCAATGGCTGCAAAAGAATGAATCCCGCAGCCGCCCAAACCAGAGCTGCGGAGGCGGAGATATAGTTCATGGCCACTTTTTGAAACAGCCCCAGAGTGCCCCAGGACACCAGCACCAGGACGGATAGCCATAGCCACGTCGGAAGCATGAGTCCCTTCATAAAGAGAGCAGCAGAATTGCAGCCATGGCAAAACATACTCCAAGCAGTTGCAGTTTATTGATTGTTTCCCGCAGGAATGTGACTGCGAGAAGCACAGTAGCAACCGGATACAGCGAAGTAGTTGCCGTGACGACGGAAGCATTATCGCCCGCGCGGTATGCGCCGTATAACGCGATGCCGCCCAGTCCGAGGAGCAAGCCGCTGATGAGGGCGTAAGTGTTACCGCGCAGACTTTGCTTCAGTTGCGGCCTCTGCACTGCCACCATTACCAGACTAACCAGCAGAAATCCAAATGCAGAGACGAACTGCATGGTGGTCGGAGGAATCTCCTCGGAACCGAGCCGGGCGGTAAATGCCCATGCGGTCCAGCACAATGATGCGGCAATCGAATACCAAAACCAGCTTCTTTTGAGAGTGTTCGCGGCAGCGCCAATGACTGTAGTCACGCCTTTGGGAACGAGGGTTGCAGCGAAATCTGCAGTTAGGATCTCAGACGGTTGTTCACTTGGGACTGGGTTGGAGGGATACCTGGTTGAGCCAGTAACTTCGTCTTGATCGCAAACAGCAGAACGTGCGGGGGCAGCAGCACTAGCTCCGCCCGTCAGTGGCCGGCTGTAACCGGACGGGCTGGCAGGCTGTCGATGTTCTCCCGATGAAGGTGCGCCATCAACCATGATAACTCTGGGATGTTATACATGTCGCACTGCTAACAATCCGCAGTAAATCGTAGCGTAGTGATCTGGGAGCAGAAAGTAACGAAAGTCATGCCTAAAGGCAATTACTTTAGGTACGAGGCGAGAAGTCCACTGCTGAGCGCAAGTGTGGAGTGCTCACGCAAATGCGCCCCTTGCCCGAAGTGGTCGCCTGTCAGTGTGGCCAAGTAGTGAATAATCTTTAACCCACCGCTTGAGCGCTTCTTCTTGAACGGATGTCTGAAATCGTAAACCGACCAGGCGGCCCGAATACCACCGTGGAGATGCTGCCAGTGAGAAGGAACCGGCGTACGGCAAAATGAAATGAAGCGCTATCTCTTGAGGGAGATCGGCATTCCGCAGGAGGCGTACAGCCATGCCTCCGTAACCGACGTTCTTCGTGATACCAGTCAGTATCCTTCCCTCCGCATCAATTCTTACTAGAGTTGCGATTGGTACGCGTCCACACGCCCCCACGCCGCGGGAGAGCAGCGACTGAGTTGCCTCGACCGCCGCTCGAATACTAGAATCACTGCCGGTTTCCAATAAGGCGTTGATGCCCAATTCGACGAACCGCGTGGCTTCCTTTGCGCCCCCGATTCCGTAGATTACTGTCCGGCGCGGCACAAACCAGGGCGAATTCTTTAGCCCGGCGACGGCGGTTCCGGCAAGAGGCAGCACGCAGGCGTTGATCTCACGATGGCCATCGCTCTGCCCCGATCGCAAATGCACAGTGAGAATGCTTGCATTGAGCCTTTCGAACGAGTCTGCAAAGCCGACCAGCAGCTTGGGGTCCACCTTGAAGCCTGCCAACGTGAATTGGCGGTTCTTGGGCATTCTTGTAGAAGTTTCCTTCATGAGTTGGAGAGACTCGCCGTCAATTTATTTTTGACCGCCACCGGGCGGAAGGTTGCCTAGTCTCTCTAGCAAAATACTCTCGTTGATCTTCACGCAGCTCAATAACGTTCATGAGGGATACACCTAGGTAACCTAGCCAGACGACTCTTTCGACTCCTACCGGCTCGTGGGCGAGCATCCTTGAGGGCCCTGCCGATTACTTCAGTTACTTGCTGCGGGCACTTCGGTTCGCATAACGTCGATTCCAGAAACGGGAACAGGGCCTGGACTTCTATGACTCACCCAGTGAGCAGACTGATCGCACTTCTAACATTACTTGTCCTTTTGTCTATTCCAGGGTGGGCGCAAAACACAGCTGAATTGCAGGGAAGAGTTGTAGACCCCAGTGGGCACCCCGCGGTAAGCGCGTTTGTCATTATCAGCAGCCACGACACCTCATTACTACGGGCAGGTACGACCGACGACTCCGGCAACTTCGAGTTCACTTCATTGCCGGTCGGCACCTATAGCCTGGAAGTAAAAGCTGACGGTTTTCCCAATTCCCAGATTCGTGACCTGCGTGCAAGCATCGGACAAGTTATTCGGATTGAAATCGTCCTTGGCAGCAATGACGTGCACTCTTCGCAGCTTCATGTCACTGGCACGTCGGTGGTCGAGACATCGAATACGCAACTTGGCGTGGTGATGGGCGATCTGGAAGTATCTAATCTTCCACTGAAGTCCCGCGACACCTTCGAGCTGCTTCAGCTGCAGCCGGGCGTGCAAAGTACGTTGGGCGCAGACCTCTTCTTTGGCGGCGATCAGCCGGGGGTGGTCTCGGTCGATGGCGGGCGGGCACGGTCGAACAACTACAACGTCAACGGCGGACATTCAGGGGATCAATTCATCAACGCCCCTTCCATCCAGCCTTCTCCGGACTCAATTAGCGAATTCCGCGTTATTTCGCACAATTACGATGCGGAACTCGGGCGCAATTCCGGATCTGTGATCAATGTGATCACAAAATCTGGCGGTAACACGCTTCATGGAAACATTTACGAATATTTTCGCAACAAGGTGCTGAACGCCAGAGGATATTTTGATCCAGAAACTCCCGACTTCAAACAGAACGAGTTCGGCGGCATCCTCGGCGGGGCTATACGACGAGATAAGACGTTCTTTTTCTCTTCCTATGAAGGTCGCAGAGTGCGGCAGGGAATTACGTCCGACGCTGTGCCTGTACCCACGCCGCAGGAACGCGGAGGCGACTTCTCGGCAGGCCCGGTTTTCACGGGCATACTGAGCGACAACGCAGTCGCAACCAAACTTGGTAGCCGTCCTGGATGCACCTCGGCAGTCGCGGCGAATGGCGGGGCAGCGATTGCAACCGGTACTCCGTATGCCAGCATTTTCCCCGGGAACGTTATTCCAGCATCGTGCTTTGACCCGACGGCAGCAGACTTGATGAACAACTTTGTTCCGTTGCCGAACGTTGGTGCTCAGACGTTTCTTTCAGTGCCCGAGGCCAAAGTTCGCCAGGACCAGATCACGCTGCGTTTGGACCACAACCTTACGAGCCAGCAGCAGCTCAGCTTTTACTATTACGGGGCGGATGGACTTGATGGTGAGCCGTTCTCGCGATTCCAGGCGGCAGGTTCAAACCTTCCTGAATTTGGCAACCTGACCAGAGACAGGTTCCAGCAACTCAATCTGTCGCACAACTGGATGGTCAATAGTAAGACGACCAATGAAGCCCGCTTTGTGTTTTACCGGGGCGCGCAGGGCCAGTTCCTGTCTCCCCAGCACACCAACCTGGTGCAGGATTCGTGCGTCACAGTACCTGCGGACCAGTGTTTCTCAGATCCTTCCAACCCTCGCCTGGGTATTACTCCCGGATATGGAGCCGGTCACGAAGGTGTGCCGTTTGTCTCTCTGGCGGGTGGATTCGCACTTGGCAACAATGCCAACGGGAGTTTCGCCCAGACGGGGAACGTTTTTCACGGGTTCGATAGCGTCAGCAAAATCATCGGCAAGCATTCTCTGAAATTTGGCGCGGACGTCCGCAACCAACGTTTTCACCAGACCTACTTCTACAACATCAACGGGAACTTTGAATTCTCAGGTGGCGGTCCGAACGATGTGGGCTTCGCTGACCTGGTCCCTAACTATCTTCTGGGGCTTCCGGACACCTACTCACAAGGTTCGGCGAACGCGGTCGACGTCCGTACCACCCAGCTTGGGATATTCGCGCAAGACGCCTGGAAACTGAAGCCCAACCTCACGCTCTATTACGGGCTTCGCTGGGAGTTGAACACGCCGCAGGAGGATGCAGGCAAGCGCATTCAGGCGTTTCGCCCGGGCCAGGCCACCAGCATCTACCAGTGCGAGCTGAGTGCCTCGGATCCATTGACGGCGACTTTTGGTTCGAACGACTGCTCACCAACCGGACCTGCCGCATCAGTTTTCCCGCTCGGATTGGTGCTGCCGGGGGACAAAGGTGTGCCAGCGGGTCTGACCAATGACTATCTCAAGTCCCTCGCTCCGAGATTCGGCCTGGCTTGGTCGCCTGACTGGACGGGCGGCTGGGCAGCTAAGGTCACGGGCGGTCCGGGAAAATCAAGTGTGCGAATGGGCTGGGGGATGTTCTACGACAGCAATGAGGAGTTGATGCTGGCGTCTTTTGCTGCACAACCTCCATTTGGCGGCAGCACATTCATCAGCAATGTCTTCTTCAACACTCCGTTTCTCGGCCAGAACGGGACCGTAACCCCGAATCCGTTTAACGGTTATTCAAATCCAGCTCGGGGCTCGGCGGTAGATTTCGCGCTCTTCCGTCCTATTCTCTTATTTGGAAACTTTCCTGACACGCTGCGCAGCCAATATGCAGAGCAGTATCACTTCACAATTCAGCGCCAGCTTCCGCAAGACATGATGCTGCAGTTCGGGTATGTCGGCAGCCAGGGTCACCGCTTGCTGGCCAGCCTTGACCAGAATTTCGGCAATGCGCAGACCTGCCTTGACCTGAACCAGATCCCGGGATTGTCGTGCGGGCCGTTTGGCGAAGACACCGCCTACTCGATTCCGGCTGGCGCCATCCCACCGGGGGTCACCTTGCACCTGCCGTATGGTTCGGTCCCCAGCGTTACAGGTCCGAATGCGAACCCGATCACTTTGGTCGGGCTGCGCAAGTATTCGTCTCCGCTGTGTCAGCCCACTACCGGGACGGGTTGCCCGCCCGACGGTGTGCCGGTGTTCAGCAGCCTGTTCGCCATGGAGCCGATTGCGAACTCGGCCTACAACTCGCTTCAGGCGCAACTCAGCAAGCGCTTTTCTCATGGATTGCAGTTGCTGGCTTCATACACCTGGAGCAAGTCGATCGACACGGCCTCCAGCTTCGAGAATTCGGTGAATCCAATCGACCCGAGCCGGTCCCGCGCCCTGTCGCTGTTCGACGCTCGCCACAGATTCGTATTGAGCGGGTATTGGCGGGTGCGGGACTGGAAGGTGTCGAACTGGAGTAGGCACATCATCAATGGTTGGGCGGTGTCGACGATCTCTACGTTGCAGTCTGGATTCCCAGTCCGCATTACCTCTTCCGGTGATCAGGAACTGATGGGTAGCTTCGATTTCGAGGCGCCCGGCGAGCCCAACCAGGTCGCGCCGTTTCGCCGGCTGGATCCGCGGACATCCGGCGGCTACTACTTCGATCCCAGGTCTTTCGTCGATGGTCCTCTCGGCCAAATCGGTAATGCTCCACGAACCGTGTGCTGCGGTCCGGGGATTATCAACTTCGATTTCGCCTTCCACAAGACTGTGGCTCTAGGCGAGCGCAGCAATCTGGAATTTCGAACAGAATTCTTCAACCTGTTTAATCACACGCAATTTTTTAACCCAGACGGAGACATAGCGGGAGGATCGACCTTCGGACTGGTAAACCGGGCGCGAGACCCGAGGTTGGTTCAAGTTGCATTGCGGCTTGCTTTTTAGCGCCAGCCTTTGGACCAAGCATGAGGATGACGAGACTGAGACACATTTTGTTGCTCATAGCGCTCCTCGCGGGCGGAATGAGCGCGACTGCCCAGACGGAGCGGAAGGTTACTCACCGTGAAGAGCCGGATTATCCGGAACTTGCGAAGAAGCTGAATCTTCACGGTACGGTCAAACTCAAGATCTGGATCAGTCCGGACGGTACGGTGCGCCGGTTGGAATACATCGGAGGTCACCCGGTATTGGCGGAGTCTGCACTGAAAGCAGTCAAAGGCTGGCACTACGAAGCGGCCACCAAGGAATCAAACACCATCGTGGGATTGAAGTTTTGAACTCCAGTGTCCCCGGTTCTTCAAGTTTAATGAAAATCTCGGACCTCTCGATTGCGAGCCGCCAGAGGGATCGTCCTTCTATGATCTATAAGATCCTGATCGTAGTGTTAGCCGCCTTCGCGTTTTGGCTGATGTTTCGGGTTGGAGAGGGAGAACGTGAATTCAGGAAGTCTCAGCAGGCTTTACGCCACGTAACCAGTTGGCGGCAGGAAGCCCGAGTGGGAGACCAGGTTAACCAGCCGGCTGAAATCATGTGCCCTGACGATGAGCGCGGGCCAGGCCAGACTACTTCCCACTCGAAAGATGCCGCGGCGAATGGCGTGAGGGTTGAACCGCTCGAAAATGGTCCTAATTCTCACCTTCAACCTTCAGGAAACGTACCCGATAAATCGGAAACTGTACCCAAGGTCACTGCGCCTTGCGAAAAACTCGTGCACGGAGAATTTCTTTACCCGCTGCCGGACTATGACCACCTGATCAAGCACACCAAAATCATTAAGGGGGCAGTTGAGTCAGTCCAAGGTATGAAATGCCAGGAATGGACGACAGTTCGCGTAATTCCTGGCCGTTTTGCTCCGGCACAGCCCTTTGATGATGCACAAATATGTATCGGCCTTGATGATCATCTGCCCCGGCGCATTAAGTACGAGAAGGTTGAATACATATTCTACGACTGGAACACTCCCATTCAGGTCGAAAGAAACCAAGCGCCGGGACAGCGGCTTCCCTAGCTAGTACTTCTTCGAGCCTCGACGAACCAAAGATCAATTACGTTACACACAGGTAAAGCCCGAAGCCGATCTCGTGCTAAAGAACAATGCGCGTGGCCCAGCCCTTCCGTTAGCCAGCGGATTAGAAAACTACACATTTCTAACGCCCAACATCGAGGTTTGCGAAATCAATGTTTATGCGGGTCCGGAGCGACACATTTTCTGGAGGTTTTCTAACAAGCACAAAAACCAATCATTTTTGGATAGCGAGAGCAAATACTTTGAACTTATGCACTTGTGGGTGTTCAGGACACAATTGGAAGTAGGTGTTTGGGAGGGTGTAGCCCGAGAATGCGCTTAATCAAGCGGCCACCGCGGGAAACAGCATCCCACAGGCCCGACCTTACGCCGCTCTCTTGGCTTTGGCGAGAAGCCTGGAGTGACGGTAGCCCAT
>JBARIF010000774.1:0-1825 GCA_049799615.1 Terriglobales bacterium | reverse complement strand
GTATCAACCACCGCAGAGGTCCTCGCGCCGATTGACAACACGTCGCGGCACTCTCCAAACGCATGACGAGAAGTTAATCTTTCGCGTGTGCCCCAGTCTCAGGTAGACAGCCTGCCGCATCAGACATTATCCCGGGTTCCTATCGAGGCCAGCGAGGTCCTTCGTCGACTCTATCGTGCCGGTTGGTGAAGGCCGGGCTTCCCGATAGCCTTGTGCGGGGCTCAGAATCGTCACCACCCCTTCAAAACAGTCCTCACAACCAAAACCGTGATCATAACCCGGTGCGCACAAGGGAAGGACAGTCACGAAGAGAGAAGCGTTTCCGCTAGGGCAGGTTTCTGCGGACCTTCGGCCAACCAAAGCGCTCAATCGAAATCAGCCGCCTCGGCTCCGGGCTGTCTAAATCACAGAATAAGTGTCTCGCTTGCAGACTCGGTTGTGCGGAATCGTTGTCATTCCATTGACCTTACGAATGGCATATCCCGTGCTACGTCTCGATTGAGCCCTCCCCACGAAGCTCGTACCTGCCAGAGGAACGTCGATCGGAGTAATAGGCATGAATTCCAAGAGATTTCTGGGCACCTTGGCGCTCGCTCTCCTATCTACTTGCGCGATGGTTTCGTTAGCTGAGACAAGTGCATTGCCAAGCGCAATGATGATGCAGCAAAACGAGCATCGCAGCGGCCAGCGTGCCTTCACCGCACGCAACGTAAAGAGGGAGGGCAGCGGCCGCTCACCCGTGTCAGCCCGTCCGATGGCCACGCCGTCGAGCGTTGCGCTCCCGGCTGCAACGACCAAGGTAGGTTTTCTGACAGCTTCGCGGATCTCGACGGGCGCGAATACCAATCCGTATCTGGTCGTCTCGGGTGACTTCAACAACGACGGCCTACAAGACATTGCCACCATCATGCAGGATCCGGATGGCAGCTACTGGCTCACCGTGCTGCTGGGCAATGGAGATGGGACCTTCCGGTCACCGATCTCAACGGCCGTAGTGTTTGGGGCGCACGATCTTGTCGCAGCTCGGGACCTCAACGACGATGGTTACTGCGATGTGGTGCTGGTGCACTCAGGTTCTGTCGATGTCTTACTTGGCGTCGGAACGGGACACTTCGAAGCAGCGGTCAACCATGCAGACTCCATCTCCGCTCCAGCCGCGGTCGCAGTTGTGGATGTGACTGGCGACACGGAACCGGACATCGTGGTGGCAAATGCGACAGCGGATGGCACTGGCAACAGTCCGGTACAAACGATGAAGAATACCGGAAGCGGCGCCTTCGCCGCCTTTGCGACCGTGCATTACCCCGGGGCGATGAGTTCTGGAATCCTGGTTGACATCGGCAACGGCTACCTTGATCTGATCAGTACGTCGCAATTCTTTCGTGGCACCAGCGGCGATTTCGCCACGCCGGTGGCATTGTCCGATGGGGACTCTTGTGGATCGTTGACTGGGTCGGTCGCAGTTGGGAATGTCAACGGAAGCGGAGCCATGGATGTGGTTACCGCAGATTGCTCCAACGGTACCATCACCGTGTTTCTTGGCAACCTGAATGGAACGCTTGGTGCAGGGGCCTCGTTTGCTGCCGGCCATCGTGCAGGAGCGGTCACCTTGGCTGACGTAGATGGCGATGGCCAGATCGATGCGGTGGTGTCGGATTTCTATTCGATGGGCATCACGGTTCTCGTCGGGAACGGCGACGGTACATTCCGACCGCCCACCGTCGGCTACCCAGCAGGCGGCGGTATTCAGACTGCACCGCTCGTTGCTAACTTCAGTGGGCTTCCCGACATCGTTATTCCCAGCGTAATCAGCGAACAATGGTCC
>JBARIF010000773.1:0-10992 GCA_049799615.1 Terriglobales bacterium | reverse complement strand
CACTACAGCCGCCGGGACGGCGGCGCTACAAACCCAACGTCGTTGGCCGGGAGCGTGTTTCAGAAGCCGGCACTACTCACAGCGCAGCGCTGTCATGGGATCAACCGCCAGGGCCCGCAGGGCCGGGACCAGGCAAGCCAGAGCGGCAACCACAATCACCAGCAGGGAAACTCCCAGTACCGTCAACGGATCGTGCACTCCGTTTTGTACCCAGCGCGTGATCACCCTGCCCAGCCCGAAGCTGAGCGCCAGGCCGGCGGCGAGGCCGATCCCCACGCTCGCCACCGCAGACCATACTACGATCCGCAGCACATCCGCTTGCTGCGCGCCCAAGGCCATGCGGATACCAAACTCGCCCGTCCGCTGCACCACGCTGTAGGACACGACGCTGTACAGGCCCACCCCAGCCAGCGCCAGGGCCAGGCCCGAAAAAGCACCAAACAGGATAGAGATCAGGCGCGAAATGGCAAATTCGCGTTCTCGCCTGATCCACCCCTCGAGGTCTTGCACATCCGAGTCCACCTGTTGATCGGGATTGACGGCGGCGATCTCCTTGCTGATGCTGTGCAGCATGGAGAGCGGCTCGCCCTGGGTCCGCACCAGAATTTGTGTTCCCATGAACATGTTGACGGTGTACGGAAGATACAGCGCCGGCGCAATGGGTTTATCCATCCCGTCGTCAAGGGCGTCGCCGACCACGCCAATAATCTGCAGCCAGCCGTCACTCCCGGTTGCGTTCAGCCGGTACGGCGGCTGGCCGGTCAATCGAGGCATGCGCACGGAGTGGCTCAGGACATCCTCGCCTGCAAAGTAACGGCGAGCGAAGGCCTGGTTGACGACCGCCAGGGTTGCTCCACGCGATATTTCGCTCTGCTCCCACAAGTGCCCTTCGAGCAGCGGAATGTGGAGTGTAGTGAAATACTCCGGGCTCACAAAGTTCGCCCGCGCCTGCTGCTGGTCAGCCGCGGTTTTGCCCATGATTTCGAACGGCTGAGGCCACCCGTTGTTCGGAGGAGTAGCGTTGGTCGAAATGCCCGCGGAGAGCACTCCCGGCATGGCCGCGACCCGCTCCCGAAGCTGCGTAAAATAAGCCGCGCGCTCCGCCCAGGCGTTGAGAGTGTTTTCGTGGATGGGAATACCCACCGACATCACATGATGAGGGTCGTAACCGAGCGGCCTTTGCATCATGCGGGAAAATCCCTGGATGGCCGCGCCCGCGGCGGTGAGCAGTAACAAGGTAAGGGCAATCTGCCCGGCAATTAGTCCGGTGTGCATGCGTTTGCCGCGTACGCTGCCTGCCATTTTGTGGGTGCCGGCCTGGATAACGTGATTGATCTCCCGCCGCGCCGATTCAAGCGCCGGGAAGATTCCAAAGAGCACACCCGACAGGACAGCCAGGCTCACGCTGAAAAGCAGGACCGGCAGATTGACATGGAAGTCGGCTTCGTGAGGAAAGGAATATTCGGGTAGCCGGGCCACGATGAATCCCAGCGCCTGGTACGCAATCACCACGCCCAGGCCCGCCCCTATCAGGGAGAGCAGCAGCGACTCCGTCAGCAGTTGCCGCACGATACGGAAACGGCTGGCTCCCACCGCGGAGCGCACCGCCAGTTCATGCTGGCGCGCAGTGCCCCGTGCCAGCAGCAGAATCGAAACATTGGCGCACCCAATCGCCAGCAGCAAAGCTACCGCTCCGAAGAGCAAATAGAGCGTGCCACGGAGATCGCGCACATAAAACTCTCCCATCCTTCTAAGTACGATCCGATACTGCGCAGGATAAGTATTCGGCCTCTCCTTTTCGAATTGTTGCAGCAGAGGGCGCAACTCGGCTTCGGCGGCCTCGGTACTGACACCGGGCTTCAGCTTCAGGTTCACGTTGTAGATCAAGTCCTGGGCCTGCGACATCTTGAGCGGGAGATAAACATCGCCATCCATCCAGGTAAAGCGGGGCGGCAGGACGCCCAGGATGGTGTAGTCCTTGTGCACGAGCTGGATATTCTTGCCGACGATGGTGGGATCGCCGTTGTAGTGCCGCCGCCAGAACTTGTAGCTCAGCACCGCCACGGGTTGCGGGTCCTGCAGGTCAGGCGCATCGGAGGGCAGGAAGTAGCGGCCGAGAAGGGCCGGCAGGCCGAAATATTGGAAGGCATTTCCGGTGAAGTAGACCGCATACAGGTCTTCCGGAACGTCCTTGCCGGTAATGATCAGGTTCCACCGGTTCATAGCCACCACGTCTTCGACGCCATGCAACTGACGCAGTTGGCGGACCTGGGGCCCGGTAAAGCCTGGCCCGCCTTCGTTTCCAGCCTTATCGATGGTGTGGATCTCCCAGACCCGGTCGAACCCGGCGTAGGGCCAGGCGTTGAGCACTGCGCTGTAGATGACGCTGAAGACAGAAACCGTCGCGCCAATCCCCAGCGCCAAGGACAGGATCGCAGTCAGCGAGAAGCCCGGAGTCCTCGCCATCTGCCGAAAGGCAAAGCGCAAGTCTTGTAACAGACTCTGCATGTGAACCTCGCTTGAGGAAGAGACACGCTAGCCGCTTTGGTCCGTCAAGCAATTCGGATTCCACCGTCCCGATTAGTTAACCTGCTCATTTTCTGTGCGGTCGGTTCTTAGTGTGGGAAGCAGACTGTCCAGTTCTTCTAACGTCTGTTCGGAAATGGACAAAGGGATTCGCCCGGCTCGGTCAGTGCCCCGCGGCGGGATCGCCCGTGGGTGGCGGGGAGTGATCCACAGCAGCGGGAGGTCCCAGCAACTCCGTAAGGATTGGTTTCAATGCATCTGCCCAGACTTCATAGGCCTTCACGGTCGGATGGAGTTTGTCTGCGTTCATCATCCCGTCGAAGAGCCTGCCATCGCCGTCGGCCAGCTTGTCATTAATATTCAGATATCGGATCTTTCTGCCGTCAGCGAACTCTGAGAGACTGCGGTTGATGCTGTCGATGAGGGGAATGAACGCCATATTGTCGTTCCTCGGGAAGATTCCCATCACGATGATGGTCGCCGCCGGAGCCTTTTCCTGAATCACGCGCACAATCGCCTGCAGACCTCGCGTAATGTCGTCTGCTCGTGCGCGGGCGTCACCCGGGGCCGATAAATCGCCGACGTTGTTTGTGCCGGCGAGCAGAACGACGACTTTGGGATTGACTCCATCCAACTCGCCGTTTTCCAGGCGCCAGAGGATATTCTGGGTTTGATCAGCGCCCCATCCAAAGTCAGCCGCATTCCAGCCAAAGAAATTCTGCTTCCAATTGGCCAGCAGCTCTGGATAGTCGGTGGCCCCCCACCTTCTTGTGATCGAGTCGCCCTCGAAGTAAACATCGATGGCGGATTGCTTCGCCTTGGCGAGCAACTGGGAGTGAGCAACCAGTGAGTTTGCGTCCCTCCGAAAAACCGACTGATCGGCCGGGAGTTCCCGTGCGGTCGGGTGATAGCTGAAGAACTTGTCCGCCCAGGGAATAAAGTACTTCCAGTTCTGGGCATCGGTGTGGCCGCCGTCATGCTGCCGCCATGCGAGTTGGCCATCGAGAAGCCCGGTATTCACCGGCGGCATCTTCGCGTTGTGATAGTCCTCATTCACTCCAAGGTCATGCACACGCAGCAACCGGAAGACTGCACCCGCGGCCACGGTCGCCATGAAGCTACCTTGCTGGTCCAGCCACTTCGAGTCCCCCATTTCGGGGACCCCGTAGCTGATGAACGTCAACCGCGGCGCGCACAGGGCAATCAGTTCGTTCGAGTCCACCGGCAAGTTGCTGGCATTCCTGCTTCCGAACGAGGCCTGGGCCGCGCCGTACTTCAAGAAATTGCCTGCCATCCAGTGATACTCGCCTGACCCCGTGAGGTTCTCCACCACCTCTCCGAAGTTGCGTCTGTGCGGTTTGGTGCCGCCTTCCCCGGAAGAGCCCACCAGCACAACAGCAAAACGGGTATCGAACGCCATGGTCACGAGCGCAGCCTTTCCATAACGCGAGACGCCTTCGATGCCAATGCGCTTCGCATCCACGCTCTTGTCCGTCTCCAGATAGTCGAGGCTGCGCGAAGCGCCCCAGGCCCACGCCCGCAATGCACCCCAGTCCTCCGGCTTTCGAGGCTGACCCCTATTTGTGAGGCCGATGATTCCCTTCGTCAGACCTGCGCCGTTGTCCGCTTGGATGCTGCCGGTGTCGAGCAGCGCATAACCCCACCCGCCAGCAATGAGTTGTTCGGTTGCCGGCGGATCGCTCCCCATCATCTTTTGGAATTCCGGGTGGCTTGCCATGATCTGGCGGAAGACGGCACTGCTGAACATGATCATCACGGGCACGGGACCTTTCGCGTCCCGGGGCGTGACCAGCGTCATCTCGATGTCTACATTGATGGACGGGTACGCCGAGTTGTCCACATGTCCAACCAACTGCTTCTCGACCACAGGGAAAACGCCGGCCTTCGAATCGCTTGTACCTTTGACGATCCAGGTCACCTTAGGCACATTGGGCGGGATGCGGCCGACGACCTCGCGCTCGAAATCTTCGACAATCTCCGGGCGTCGCTGCTTCCACCACTGTTCCGCTGAGGTGACACTCTGCCCGCTCTTCAATATAAGCGCATCGGGCAGGTCACCAAATGGATTCGCCTTCGACTCGTCGTAGTTAGCGTGATTGGGATCCTTTTCATTCCCGCTTGGCCCAGCACGGAGAGTTTTGATCCCCAACTGGTCCATCATGTTCTGATGGTCCTGCTCTGCGGTCCAGTTCGCCGGCGGCGATTGCTGTCCCCCAGCCATCTGACAAACGAAGACAACTAAAACGACGAACGCGCCGAACCTCGACAGTGCCGGCTTCGAGTGCATGCAATGAATCATTTTGACTCTCAAACGATGATGTTATCGGATTTCGGCCAATCAATTCGCGTCCGCTCATACACACAAAGGACCTTCGCAGCGCACTTGAGCACTTTAAGGCCGGAGACCCGGTGGTACTGGAAATAGAGAGGCAAGGCGAGTTTCAGTTCGTGTCATTTGATATGGAGTAGATGGTCAGTTGGCTCCGGATATCGATGCTGAACAGGACATTCAGGGAACATTTTCACGGGAAGGGCCTGGCCTTCGGAATTGGTCAGATCTGTGTCCGTTCTTTTCTGGAAACCCTGCACGACCGTGCAACGGGCAGCTCGGGATCGAGCGGCGCCGGCTTGTTTTGTTGGAGACGAAGCGCTCAATGGACCCTAATGGACCCAGATTTTTCGGAAGGGCTTTCGTATGTGGTGGAAAGATAAAGATATGGTAGGCACGACTCGACTCGAACCAGCGACCTCTACCGTGTCAATTTTGAGGTCAACAACCTAAAACCCTTTGCTTGTCTTGCTTTTCCGCATACCACATATCTTAAAACACCCCGAAAGCAGCCTATTTTTGGTGACGAATTGGTGACGAGTTTTTTTGCAGATGAGTCTCCCCAACCCGCATTTTCTGCGAGAAGGGTTTTGGCACATGGCGCGGACACGCAACTGCGCATGTTACGGCCTCACAGGGTATCGTGAGTCGAAAGGAAATCTTTTAGGCTCACTTTCCGAGTCCGAGTAGTCGACAATCTAGAAGTTGATTACCCGGTGGCCCGAATTGATGTGCCAAGTCCTCAGCGCGTGCCCTTCTCATACACGTCCTGTGTCAAACCCCTTAAACGTTCAGGCAACTCCATTTGACATTTTGAATTTCGCGGACTAAAGTGCCTCGAATCGTGATATGCCCATCAGAAGAGGAGGTCACTGTGCCCTACGACAACGACCGGATTATCACCGAAAAGGACTATCAGGCTCTAAGGAAAGCTATTGACAAAGTTGCGGACGCATCCCATGGCCTCGACGAAGGCGTAAAGGCTTTAAAATCAGTCATTGAGAAGTGTTGCATCCATCGTGGCGGAGGAACGGAGAGGCGTGCCTCCTGAGTATGCCCTCGGGGCCCTCTCCTTCGCTGGCGGCCGTCAGGAGAGCCCGGACTGTCGTCTGCTATTGGGACGGTCCCCAGCTAGTTTTCAGTAACTATCGCACCCGAACTACTTTCACGGCGACGCCAGTGGCCGTGCTCTTGCTTACTCTCTTAAACGACTGGTGCCCTCCTACTCAACTACCCGCGCTCTTGCCCCGATTCGACAAGCGAGATGTTCTTAGGTCAGTTCGGCTCTTGGTGCGGCATGGTCTGCTGGTCGAGAAAGATACGCCAGCGGCGGAACAAGACGAAGAGTTTAAGAAGTCCTGGTCGGCCTGGCTACCACATGCGGGATTCTTTCATTTCGGCACCAAGGACGTTCCCTACGAGTCTCGGCCCAAACAACTGCTCAAGATGGAACAAGCTCTTGTGGAAGCCGATCCGCAGCCAGCTTTTTTCAAGTCTTATCCCGGCAGCGCGAGAATTCAGCTGCGACGACCCAATCCTGAGCCCGGCCTCCCGCAACTCCTGTTGCGACGTCGCACGAGGCGTGAATTCTCCCGCAAGAAGATCTCCTTGGACTCGTTTTCTAAGCTCCTCTTTTATACCTGGGGCGTGACCGGCTTTCTCGAGTCACCGGTTTTCGGTCAGCTGCCTCTCAAAACAAGCCCCTCCTCGGGAGCTCGCCACCCGATTGAGACATATGTTCTTAGCGTGCAAGTCGAAGGTGTGAAACCTGGCTTATATCACTACAACCCTCGAGCTCACTGCCTGGAGAAGATCCGCGCGCTTGAGGATTCTACCACTAGGGCAGCGCAGTATTGCGCAGGCCAGGGCTGGGCCAGGCGAGCAGGGGCTCTCTTCATCATGACCGCAGTATTCGCGCGATCCATGTGGAAGTATCCGACTTCTCGTGCGTATCGCACGGTTCTGCTGGACGCCGGACATGTATGTCAGACTTTCTGCATTGTTGCTGCCTGGCTCAACCTGGCGGCCGTCTCAACAATGGCCCTGAGGGATTCCCTTATCGAAAAGGAACTGCAAATCGACGGTGTCGTGGAATCAGTGCTCTACATCGCTGGCGCAGGAATGCCGGGTTCCGCTTCTGCCCGGGACAAACGTCGCAACCTGGCCTTCGCATCATTGTAGATACTCAGGTTACCGTCGGGGTGAGACAACGATTTTAAGAACTGTTTCAGGTGGGCCCGCGCCTTGCTGATCTCGCCGCTGTCCTGGCAAAGAACGCCCAGTCGATAGTGGATCTCGATCAGCTCGTGATAGGCGGGTGCATCATAACTTTGGCTCCTCTCGGCCCCACGAGCAAGAACTCGTTCGTAGGACGAAATGGCCTCTGCCGGTTGCTGTGCTGCGGCGTAAGATTCAGCAAGGATTTGCCACGCCAGGGTGGAGTTCTCCAGGCTCACCGCGCGTTTCGCGGCGGCGACTGCGGCGGCGGGACTTTGATCCAGCAGAGCCAGTTCGGCGGCCAGCATCTCGCGGAACGATTGCAAAGGCTGCACTGGATTACTCTTAACTGCCGCGTCCAACATGCCATAGTTTCGCGCCAGTTCAGGGCGCCGCTTCGCCCGCGCATAGTACAAGCCCTCGAGGAGAATCAGTTGTGGATCGCTCGCCGGCTGCTCGTGCTCCCCTCGCCTAGATAAAGACGAGTTGCCGACGTCTTCGGGCGAACTGGCCAAGAATGCGAGCTGTTTCTTCTCGGCTGCAAACAGGTTTCCGAGGCGCCGGTCCACCGCTATCCCTGCTTCCAGCTGCCGTTTGGCCTCCCTGTAGCTCCCGGATGACATCGCTATATCTGCCAGTGCCGATCTTCCTCGCGACTCGGCATCGCCGCCAAACGTAAGCATGCGTTCGAACGTATCTCGTGCTTCTGCCGCCTGGTTGCTGAGCAGGTAGGCCCACCCCAGATTTTCCAGGCCTCGGACGTTTTCGGCATTCTCCTGAACTATCTCAGTGGCAGTCTTAAGGGCGTTCGGAATATCACCTTTTAACAAGTAGATCTCGGCAAGGTTGTTCTTTGGACCAGCTGCCGACTCGATCTCCAGCGCTGCCTTGGTCTCCTCCAACGCAGAATCGAAGTTCAGCTTACCCGCATAGCACTGGGCCAGGTTCAAGCTGGGCGCCGGATCCCTCGGCCGCAGGCCCTTCAAGACTCGGAAATGTACGATGGCCTGGTCGAAGTCGCGCCGCAGAAGGCTATAGTCGCCGAGTATCTTCCTTCTTTCCTGCTCGGTCACATGGTCCAACATCGGCAGTATCTTCTTGAGCTCTTCCTCGGCGCGCACGGGATTCCCTTGATGGAGATACGCTATCCCGAGATATTCATGCGCCATGGCGAAGGAGGGATCGAGTTCCAGTGCCCTTTCAAAAGAGGCTTTCGCGTCCTGCGGCGATCCTACGTACATTTGTTTCTTCCCCGCCAAGAAACTTCGAATGGCTTGCAACGATGACGACGTCACCTCCGCCACAGGAACAGAACTGCTCTGGATTTCGTGTTTCGATTCTCCGAGAGCCTTCCGCAGGTTTTGTGAAATTTTGTCAAGTGAGGCGGGCAGGTCTCCGGCATTCTCGACAACGTCCTCGGTGCTGGCCAAGCTTTGGCCACTCGGACTGAGCACGCGTGCAGTGAGAACATACCGGCTCCCCAGCTTCGTGATAGACCCTAGAATCACAGCATTCAAGGCTTCCCGCTGGCAGATCTCTCTTCCGGTAGCTTCGTCTATCGAGGCGGTCGGCTCCAGTTCCATCAGCCTCAACGTCTCCGATCTGCGGCTCGATGGAAACACCGATATAAATCCCGATTGTTCCAGGTTGATGGTTAGCAGTTCGGGAATCACATCGTCGAAAACTCTGTCGTCCGTGCGATTGTAGAAATCGCCCATGAGTACGATTTGCTGGGCTCGAGGCTTGTCCCGCGAGTACCAGAAAGTAAAACTAATGAAGGCCAGCAGCGCCACAACTGCTATCACTCCCAGGATCAGCGTGTTTCGACGCCTTCGCTGAGCTGCCGCGTCTGTGGGCTGGGTGATTTCGACCGGACCACTGCTCGGCATCGCTAAGTGCCGCAGATCAACCGCCAGTTCTTTCACCGACTGGTACCGGTCGTCCGAGTCCTTCTCTAGACATTTCAAAATTACATCCTGGAATCTGGGCGAGATCGACCGGTTGACAACTGTCGGCGGCGTTGGAAGTTTGTGCAGGATTTCCTCCGTAAGCACCGTCGACACTTTTCCCTCGAACGGTCGTCGCCCCGTCGCCATCTCATACAGCACAGCTCCGACGGAATAAATATCGCTCCGGAAATCCGGTATCTTGCCGAGCAACTGCTCCGGAGACATGTAGGGCAGCGTACCGCCAAATGTGCACAGATGACCGACCGTCTCCGTGGTGGCCGCCCCACTGATCCTCATCAGCTTGGCCAATCCGAAATCCAGCAGTTTCACCTGTTGCTGGCTCGTCGTGACCATGATGTTGCCCGGCTTCAGGTCGCAATGGACCACCCCGTGCTCGTGCGCCTCCTCTAGCGCCTTTACGATCTGCACGCCCAGTCCTAACACCTCTTTTTCCGGCAGCACTCCTTTTGTGAGTTTCTCCGCCAGCGTCGTGCCGCATACATACTCCATGACCAGGAAGTCCATGCCTTCCTTCGTATCGAAGTCGAATATGTTAGCGATGTTGCCATGGCTCAGCTTGGAAAGAGTCAGGGCTTCCCGGCGGAACATCTTCCGGGCCTTTTCGTCGGCAAATCCATCCACGGGCAGAACTTTCAGCGCGACGTCCCTATCTAGCCGCTCGTCATGTGCACGGTAGACCACTCCCATTCCACCCGCACCTATCCTTTCCACCAAGCGGTAGTGCCCTAGAATCTCGCCGATTTGGGGAGTGGCTGACGCCATGGCTCAGCATATTAGGCCGCTCGCTATGGTAGGTCAATCCGCCGGAGAGGTCTGCTGTACAGAAAGAGTGAGTTAACCGAGACAAGAGACACATTGGGGTTCGTTGCTGTCGGAGTCCTTCCGCTGGTTCCCCAAGCACCACAGAGGCAGATGACCGACTTGCGTCTGGATCAAGGCTATCCACAAACTGAGTTTAGCCGCGCGGAAACCATGTGATTCACGCACAACTGTCCGAGCAGAATCGGATCCCATAAAATTAGCTATTTAGGATGACCCTTCCAACGGGGTTTTTCGGCACAATAGACGGAACCTCGCCCGCCAGGAATCGTAAAGAACCTGCTGCAGTCCAAACCGATGAAGGGGAAAGACGTGAAGATCAAAGAACCGGAAGAACCGCGAGAAGTTTAATCCCGAACTCTTGGACGTTCCTCGCATTGGATCACACCCCATCTGTTACCATTGAATTGCACTCCGACGCACAATCCGATAGCTCTAAACCCTGACTACGAATCAGGGCGTTTTAGTCTTGGAGTGATTTTCTCCGCCAGTATGCGCCGCACATGGGATAATTCTTGCCTTCCCGAGTCTGGCCTCAAGCGGCGAGAGAGCAGCATGAGAACGAAAACAGACGACTACCATAATTTCCAACAGCGAGTCTTTGACCAACTTGGCGAGATGGAGACAGTCGACGAGGGTGAGCGAAAACAGATTTTCGTTTCCGTGCTCAACAAGCTTGGCGTCGACCCTGTGCTCTACGTTATGGAAAACCGGAGCAGATTTCAGATGGGATCCATAAAATGCATAAAGGGCCGGTCTGCCGACGAAGTCCAAGCGCTGATCGAACGCGTAATCGCAGAACGGCGCAAAGCTCGATAGAGTTTGAGCCGCTCTACCCAGATACTTGACGCACATTTTCATGGACTACTTCAATCAGAAAGCTAGCGCGGTTGCAAAGATAATCGTAGCCGACCTGCGAGACATAGTTGACAAGCTCTCCACCTTCCAAAAAGCTATCGATAAGCACTCCGAAACCAAGTACACCGCTGACGAACGAAATGAGCAGCAACAATACCAACAGCCAGTCCCTCTCAAGTTCGAGCTTGAAGAAAATCAGGAACGAGATAGAAAGACTGAAGGAGATCGCCAGTATCGCGTACAGAATTCGAT
>JBARIF010000772.1:0-5338 GCA_049799615.1 Terriglobales bacterium | reverse complement strand
CAGCTAAGCTGTTCTAAAACAACAACTTGCGCTGTTTCTACCGAAACTTTCGTAACTAAAATTGCTTACCGTCGCCGGGTGCGGATAAGGGGTGCGATTTCAGCGACTTGTGTCGTCATGCAGGCGCGAGCCTCTCCCGCCTGTGTCCGCCGAACCCAACTGTGGGTACAATTTCCCGGTCAACGCTCCGGTTTGTATGGGGCTGCCGATGCGAGCGCGGCACAATTGCGTTCCCTGGCGAAAGGCATCAACTACAGCGTCCACCCGGGGCTGGTCATTGCAGCAATCGTGCACGTAATCAACATCGGGGTTGAATCGGCGCGGTTTGTCGGACGCAAGCTCGCCCGTGTTCACCAGGCGACGGTAACCTGACTTGGGAATTTACAGATAGTGGATTAAGAAGTACTCGGTCGCGATAAGGGTGTGGTTCGGACACTCATGTCCGACGCCGTTGACTCTAGATTTTCTGACAAAAAGCAGCGACTGATACGCAGACTCGTAACAACCTAAACCAACATCAACTTCACAGGCGGCGGGCGAGGGCGCCCGCCCCACATTAAACTACTTCTGGCGGTAGAAACTCAACGCCGCGTCTCCCTGCTCCAGCTTGCGGTAGCGGAACAGAGGCGCAAACCCGTCGCCGGGATCGAACTTCTTATCGTGCTCGGCGACGACAACCGCATGCGGCGCCAGCAGCTGGGATTGCGACAGGGACTGGAGAACCTGGGCATAAACCTTCTCCAGGCGATAGGGAGGATCGAGAAAGATGAAGTCCGCCGTGGCGTTCCTCGCTTCCAGCTGGAGCAGCGCGCGGGCGACGTCCTGCTTCAACACCTCGAAGCCCGACTCGATTTTGAGCGCGTCAAGATTGCGCCGGATTAGGGTGGCGGCGGACGGCGAGGATTCCACAAAGTAAACTTTGGCTGCTCCGCGGCTCAGAGCTTCAATGCCGACTGCGCCGGTGCCGGCGCAGAGGTCGAACCAGACCTTCCCCTGGAACGCGGCCGCGTTTCCCGCGCCCAGCACATTGAACAGGGTCTCACGCAACCGGTCGGCGGTGGGGCGCAGATCCATCCCGCGGAGCGAGTGCAAGGGGCGGCTGCGAAATTTTCCGGCAATCACTCTCACGATGCCGCCTCGCGTCGAGTCGCGCCGTCCGGCTCGTGCCCGGCCATCCCATTACCTTGGATATGCTGAAATTGCAGCTCCCCGCTCCAATCCGTTGTCTAAAGTATATAGAATGAGGTTAGGGGAAGAGGCTGCGGGTTTCTCATGAGAAGTTGGTCCATTTCGGCAGGCCGGGTATTTGGGGTTGAGCTTCGGATCCATTGGACCTTTTTCCTGCTGCCGCTCTTTGTGTGGTACACGGAGTACGCCGCCCATCGCGTCGCCAACGAAGGGCGAGGCTTGGCTCTGGTCGGCATTATCTTCGCCTGTGTCCTGGTCCATGAGTTCGGTCACGCCCTGGTGGCCCGGCGGGCGGGAGTTCGGGTAAAGTCCGTCATCCTGCTGCCCATTGGCGGAGTCACGCAATTGGACGACAGCCAGCCCGCAGCCGACACCAAACTTGTTCCCTGGAAGCGTGACGTTCGCATCGCCATGGCGGGGCCGCTGGCCAGCGTGCTGCTGGCTTTGATCTCGGGCCTGGTGATTGTGGCCATCGCCCCTCATATCGACCTCTGGACCTGGCCCTTCATGCGCTCCGGCAATCTGCCCCGCAGCCTGGTGTGGGCCAACCTCTATATCGCCGGATTCAATTTGCTTCCTGCCTATCCGCTGGATGGCGGGCGGGTATTGCGGGCGCTCTTCAGCCGGCACATGGATCCGATCCAGGCCACGCGCCGTGCAGTATCGATTGGCCAGGCATTTGCCACCATGTTCATTCTGGGCGGCATGCTTCTGCCCAACTACTGGCTCACCCTGGTGGGACTATTCCTGTTCATCGCCTCCCAGATGGAAGAGCGCTCCGCCGTTTTTCAGTCGGTGCTGGAAAAAGTTCACCTGGAAGATGTAATGCTCACTGATTTTGCCACGCTCTCCCCGGCTGACACGCTCGAAGACGCACTGGACAAGGCCGTGCACTGCCTGCAGGACGATTTTCCCGTGATCCGCGGCAGCGACATGGTAGGAGTCATCTCGAAACAGAAGATCCTGGAAGCACTCCGTGCCGAAGGCAACGGCTACGTTCAAGCCGTGATGAACCGGATTTTTGACGTTGCCCAGAAAGGCGAGTCTCTGGCTTCCGCCTTTCGCAAGCTCACTACGAAAAACCTCAGCATCATTCCGGTGGTCGAAGATCAGCGCCTGGTAGGCATCGTCACCCTGCAAAACCTGATGCACTCGATGGCGCTGCTGGCCGAAAGCCGCAAACTGCGCAAGCAAGCCTTAAATTCCTAGCCACAGATTTTCACGGATCTTCACGGATCAAAAATCTCATTTGTTTGCCGTATCCGCGTGAATCCGCGCAAATCCGTGGCTGATTCTCCTCTAGAATTTCACCACGATCCCGACCGAAGGTTCCGCCATGTGGCCTCGGGCCCCGGTAAACAGGTTCTGGATTTTGTAATCGGGGGCCTTGTAAACCAGCCCGCGATACTGGAGGCGCAAGGCCAGGTGGTTGGAGAGAGAAGACCGGTGAACCAGGGGTAGGCTGGAAAAGATGCGCCAGTCGAATCCTCCGCCATAGAGGAAGGCCGGCTTGGTCTGCTGCGACGCTGGAATGATAGCCTGCACGCCGTTGATGTAGTTGGCATTGTAGCTGGGATAAAAAATCAGCGCGGCCGCGCCGGCAAAAACGAAGGGTTCGACTTTATCGCTCTCGTGGAAACTGAAAACGTAAGCTCCGGAGTATTCCGCGGTGGTGCTATGAATCCGATAGGTCAACGGCGCGGCAAAGTAAATCTGGGAATTTGCGGTATGGGAATAGTTGATCTCGACCGAGCTATGTTCGGAAAATCGATAGCGGCCGGTAATGAGGACAGCACCCGAGTTCGTCGGAGTAAGCACCGTACCATTGCCCGTGGATTGCTTGCTGAACACCGCCGCCCCGCCCAGGCTGACGTCGAAGCGGTTGTCCTGGGCCCATCCCATGGATGTAAGCAGGAGAAAGGCTGCCATTGCGATGCCGCATCTTCTTACCATCAATTGTCCTCGCGCGCTTGTGGTGGTAAACATCCAACTCAAGTGTTGGAACCAGCCGCGGCTTCCGGGGATGCTTGGCTGGCGCTGATTTTTCACCTGTCATCCTGAGCGGAGTAACTGCTTCGCGAAGCGAAGCAGCTCTGCAGTCGAAGGACCCTACCGGCTTCACGGTTCTCGCCGCAGATTCCTTCGGAACAATTCCGTTGTACTGAGATGCTAGGGGTCCTTCGGCTTCGCTCAGATGACATTACTAGTTTTTTCCGTTCCCTAGAACAGCCGGATCGCCTTTGCCTGTTCCACCGCCGGAACCTTCCCCAGTTCAGCCAGAACTTGCGGCGAAACTCGTCCATCCACGTGCACCACCGCAATCGCTTCCCGTGGAGCATTGGGCTTGACATTACCCACCCGCCGGCCCAGGGAGAAGTCGGCGATATTGATCTTATGCTTGCCCAGAATCGTGCCTACCTTCCCGATCACCCCGGGAACGTCGCGATTGCGCAGGTAAATGAGATTGCGCTCGAGGGGAGCTTCCACATCAATCCCGTCCACATGCAAGAGTCGCGGCCTGTCCTTGTGCAGGACCGCGCCCTTTACCAGATGTTCTCCCGCTGCCGTCTTGAGCAGTACCGAGAGCACGCTGCCCGAGCCTCCGCTGGAGGTGTGTGCTTTGCGTGATTCGTGGATGCGCAGCCCCCGGGAAGAAGCGATCGCCTCGGCGTTTACCAGGTTGGCCTTCTCTTCCAGGGCTTCGTTCAGGATGCCCTTGACTGCGGCGTTGCGGATCAGGTCGGTCTTCGATTCCGCCATGTGGCCGGTGTAGCGCAGCGAGATTTCTTCCAGCGTCCCCTCACTTACCTGCGCCAGGAACGAACCCAGGCGCTCCGCCAGCACGATGTAAGGCTGCAGTTCCAGATACTCATCGTGTGAGACCGAGGGCACATTCACCGCATTCTGGATGACGCCGTGCTTCAGATATTCCTTTACCTGCAGCGCAATCTGATAGCCGACGGCCTCCTGGGCCTCATAGGTGGAGCCGGCAATGTGAGGGGTCAGAATAATGTTATCGAGTGCCGTTAGGGGCGAGTTTTTCAAGGGCTCGTCGGCAAAAACATCCAGCGCCGCGCCCGCCACCAGACCCTGCTTGACGGCTTGCGCCAGAGCGGCTTCATCCACCAGTTCGCCGCGCGCGCAATTGACCAGCCTCACGCCGCGCTTCATCCTCTTGACCGAATCCGCGTTGATCATGCCGGCGGTCTGGGGCGTGAGGCCCACATGCAGAGTGAGGTAGTCGGCGGCCGCGTAAACTTCTTCCAGCTTGGCCAAGCGGATGCCTTGCTCCTTGGCCACTGCGGTCGAGACAAAAGGATCGTGCGCGACAATTTCCATCCCGAAGGCCCGCGCCCGCCGCGCCACTTCCATGCCGATTCTTCCCAGGCCCACGATGCCCAGGGTCTTGCCCCGCAGTTCGCTGCCTTGAAGAGATTTCTTCTCCCACTTCCCGGCATGCATCAACTCGTTGGCGCGGCCAATGTGGCGGGCCATGGCCAGCATGAGGGCCAGCGCGTGCTCGGCCACGGCGATGGCATTGGCGCCGGGCGTATTCATCACCGCGATGCCTTTGCGGGTGGCGGCATCGAGATCGATGTTGTCCACGCCCACGCCGGCGCGCCCGATAACCCGCAGCTTGCGGGCGGGTTCGAGCAGGTCGGCATCCACTTGGACCGCGGAGCGAACGATGAGGGCGTCCGCCGATTGCAGATGCGCCGCCAGCTTGCCCTCGACCTGGTCGGGCGTGACGATGGTCCAGCGCGGCTCGCGCAACAGGTCGATTGCTGAGGCTGAAATCTTTTCTGCCACCACTACTTTCATAGTCAGGTTCAACTCTCCAGGAAATCGAGACGTTTTTCGCTCCTGCGTCACAGGCAAAATCTTGACCAGAAAATGACAGACCGTTGACACCCTTACCGGGGGCTCATTCGTACGCTAGCCATGGACGTAAACCCAATCTCGCATGGAGTCATTATGAAGACAATTGTGCTCATTCTGCTGACCCTCTCGACCCTCGGATGCGGCGGCTACGGATCCGGCTCCGGATCCGGCTCCGGTTCAATGGCTGCAGGGGCGCCGCATATCGTCGCCCCGCTGGTGCCCAACACTGCGACCGCGGGCAGCGCCGCTTTCACCTTGACCGTTAACG
>JBARIF010000771.1:0-17189 GCA_049799615.1 Terriglobales bacterium | reverse complement strand
TCGTCTCCCTCCGCGCCGACTCCCGCCGGGCAGACTGCGGGGGGCAGCATTTCTGATAACCCAGCCGCCGCTGCGAAACCAGCCGACCAAACCTTGACGCAGGACCAGAACCCCGACTCCGGGGAAGCTGCGGCCCGGGCGCCTGGTGCCGACGCTTCGCAGGGAAGCGAAGCTGGGGCTGGCAAGCCGTCCTCCCCGGAAATGAAGGCACCGAAGGGAACGCGAATCGCAGCTACGGCACCCATGCCGAAAGCGCCTACACCCAAGCCTTCGCCAACCGCTCCCGCAACCACTTTTGAAGACCGGCTGGTAGCCGATGGCGAGAAATATCTCTACGGGCGGGGAGTCCCGGAAGATTGTTCCCGGGCGCAGAGAAACCTGCAAATTGCCGCGCGGGAATCGAATGCCAAGGCCCAGACCCTTCTGGGCGCCATGTACGCGACCGGACACTGCGTAGGCCGCGATCTTCCAACCGCTTATCGCTGGTTCGCCAAGGCGCTGCACGGAGACCCCGGGAATTCGCGGGTGCAGCGTGATCTGGAAGTGCTATGGAAGCAGATGACGCCGGAGGAGCGGCAGGTGGCGATGAAGAGCCAGTAGGAAATGGACTCCGCCTGGCTGACGCGTCAGCGGATTTTGCAACCAGTTATCAGTTCTTCGTTCTCGGTTCTCAGTGGTGATGGTCAGCGGCGGTTTCGGGTGAACTCATGACCAAGCGTCCGTGTTGAACTCCCTTGGTGCTGATCAGGCGGTCTGCCAGTTTTTGAACTTCTTTTGACTGGCCGCGAAGCACGACTACTTCGAGACAGCTTTCGTGATCAAGGTGAGCATGAAGCGTGGAGATAATCACGTGATGATGCTCATGCTGGAGATCGGTGAGCTTCTCAGGCAAGAGGCGGGTGTGATGGTCGTAGATTAAAGTGACGGTGCCGACTACGAAAGCATTGGGGGCGACCACGGCAGAGCCGACCAGACGGTCGCGAATCAGGTCGCGGAAGGCTTCGGAGCGGTTCTGGTAACCTTTTTGCGCAATGAAGCGGTCAAAGCGGCGAAGCAGTTGGGTATCGATGGCGACGCCGATGCGGCTTAGATCTCCCATTAAAGGCGCTCTCCAGCAATAGTTTACTCCCGCTTGGCGCAACCGATGGTGGGCCAGGCGGATAGAACAGGAATCCACAGGAGGCTGGAAACCGTACTTTAGAAAGGATGAGATAACTGTTTGTCTGGCGCTGAATTAAAGGCAGGGTTAAGCGACGTCTCGCTGGTCTGGGGGATGCGCTCGGGCGACGAGAGCGCGATGGCAACGCTCTATGATCGCTATTCTTCCCTGGTGTACGGGGTAGCGCTGCGCGTGCTCGGCGATACGGGCGCGGCCGAGGACGTATTGCAGGAAGTATTCATGCAACTATGGCGTAATCCCGCCGCATTTGATTCAGGGCGCGGCAGCCTAGGGGCTTGGCTGGGCGTGATTGCGCGGAACCGCGCCATTGATGGCGTGCGCAAGCGGCGTCCGGAAACCGATATTGCCGATGTTGTGGTATCGGTCGAGCCGGACATGGCAGATGCGGCGGAGCGGTCGCGTGCCATGGAGAAAGTGCGGGGCGCGCTGCTCGGAATGCCAGAAGCGCAACGACGCGCACTGGAGATGGCCTACTTCGAAGGGCTGACGCACACCGAAATTGCGGCTAAGACCGGAGAGCCGCTGGGGACGATCAAGACTCGCATTCGCGCTGGATTGCTGGCCTTGCGAAAGGCGTTTGAAGTATGAGCGCACACGAACAATTTGCCGACGACCTGGCTCTGCTGGCTGTGGGAAGCCTGGAGGGTGAGGAGCGCGTCCGGCTGGAGAAACATCTGGAAGAGTGCCCGGCCTGCCGTCGCGAGCTGGAACGGCTGCGGGGAGATACGGCTTTGCTGGCGCTCTCTGCGTCTGGACCCAAGCCGCCGCAACGCTCGCGCGAGCGCTTGTTAAAGGCGATTGCACAGGAACCCAGAGCGCAGCAGAGTCCGGCTCGGCGCTCGTCATGGAACTCTATGCCCTGGTTGGTAGCGGCAGTGTTCCTGCTGCTGGCAGGATTCTTCTTTCGGCAGAGCGACCGGCTGGCGCAGCGGGTGGCCCAATTGCAGAACGAATCAGACCAACGGCAGGCCGAGCTCGAACGCGCTCGCGAAGTGGTTTCCACGCTGACTTCGACGAACGCGATGCGCGTGACCCTGGTGGCGGCGCAAGCCCCCCCGCAACCGCAGGGCAGGGCAATCTACGTTCGCGACCGATCGAGTCTGATTTTCCTGGCCAGCAACCTGCCGGGTTTGCCCCCGCAGAAAGCGTACGAGTTGTGGCTGATTCCGACGAATGGACAGCCCATTCCGGCAGGAGTGTTCAAACCCGATACGCGGGGCAGCGCAAGTGTCATTCAGCCGCCGCTTCCGGCAGGAGTCGAAGCCAAGACATTCGCGATTACGATTGAGCCGGAACAGGGGTCGGCAACGCCTACCATGCCGATTGTGATGATGGGTGCGGGCGAGTAGATTTTTTGGTAGCGCCCGCCACCCTGAGGGCAGGATGCCCTCAGGACAGCCGGCAGGATGCCGGCGCTACTTTTTTAGGACCGCCGGCGATCAGGCTTCTTCGCTTTCCTTCAGCCTGGCAATCACCCCGAAGTCTTCCAGCGTGGTGGTGTCGCCTTTCACGTCGCCGCTGCTGGCCAGTTCACGCAACAGGCGGCGCATGATTTTGCCGCTGCGAGTCTTGGGCAGAGTGTCGGTGAAGCGGATGTCGTCGGGTTTGGCCATGGCGCCGATTTCCTTGGCGACCCATTTCCTGAGTTCGTCTTTGAGTTCGGGAGTGGGCTTTCGTCCCTGCTCCAGGGTGATGAACGCTGAAATGGCCTGACCTTTGATCTCGTCGGGACGGGCCACCACCGCGGCTTCGGCGACCGCTTCGTGCGCCACCAGTGCGGATTCTACTTCCATGGTGCTGAGGCGGTGACCGGAGACGTTGATCACATCGTCCACCCTGCCCATCACCCAGTAGTAGCCGTCTTTGTCTTTGCGAGCGCCGTCACCGGTGAAGTAGGTCGGCGGAATCTGTGACCAGTATTGCGACACATAGCGGTCGGGATCACCATAGATGGTGCGCAGCATGCCGGGCCAAGGCTGCTTGAGAACGAGAAAACCGCCCGAGCCTTCAGGGACAGATTTGCCGTCTATGGTGACGATCTCCGGCATCACGCCGGGAAAGGGACGTGTGGCCGACCCCGGCTTGGTCGCAATCGCGCCCGGGATAGGAGTGAGCATGATGTGCCCGGTTTCCGTCTGCCACCAGGTATCCACGATAGGACAGCGGTTATGGCCGATGACCTCGCGGTACCACATCCAGGCCTCAGGATTGATCGGCTCACCCACCGTGCCCAGCAGGCGCAGGCTGTCGAGCTTGTGTTTTCTGGGCCACTGCTCGCCCCACTTGATGAAGGTACGAATGGCTGTGGGCGCGGTGTAGAGAATATTCACCTGGTGGCGGTCGATGATGCTCCAAAAGCGGTCAGGCTCAGGGAAGTTGGGTGCGCCCTCATACATCAGACTGGTGGCGCCGTTCTGCAGCGGTCCGTAAACGATGTAGCTGTGCCCTGTAACCCAGCCGATGTCGGCGGTGCACCAGTAAGTGTCTTCTTCCTTGAGATCGAAGACCCACTTCGTGGTCAGATAAGTGCCCACGGAATAGCCACCGGTGGTGTGCACCACACCTTTCGGCTTGCCGGTGGTCCCCGAAGTGTAAAGGATATAGAGGGGATGCTCGGCGTCCAGCGGTTCGGCCGGACAATCATCAGTGACTGAATCCATCAGTTCATGCCACCAGTGATCGCGTCCGGGCCGCATGTTAATCGGCGAAGCGGTGCGCTTGTAGATAATCACATGCTTCACCGATGGACAGGATTTCAGCGCCTCTTCCACTGCCGGAAATAATTTGACCTCCGCACCACGACGGAACGAGCCGTCCTGAGTGACGACCGCCACGGCCTGCGAGTCGTGAATTCGGTCTACCAGGGCATTGGACGAAAACCCACCGAAGACCACGGTGTGCGGGGCGCCGATGCGGGCGCAGGCCAGCATGGCGATGGGCAACTCGAGGGTCATCCCCATGTAAATGGCTACTCTGTCGCCTTTTCTGACGCCGAGCGATTTCAGGACGTTGGCGAATTTCTGCACTTCGCGGTGCAACTGCTGGTAAGTCAGGGTGCGGACTTCGCCGGGCTCGCTCTCCCAGATCAGAGCGGCCTTGTTTTTCCGGAAGGTTTGCACGTGGCGGTCGAGGCAGTTGTAGGAAAGATTGATCTGGCCGCCGACAAACCACTTGGCCCAGGGATGGTTCCATTCCAGAACCCTGTCCCACTTTTTGAACCAATGCAGCTCGTTGGCGATGCCGCCCCAGAATTTTTCCGGCTCCTCGACCGATTCGCGATAGATGCGCTCGTAGTCTTCCAGACTCTGGATGTGCGCCCGCTGGCGAAAGGGCTCGGGGCATTCGAACTTTCTATCCTCCTGCAGGACGGACTCAATATTGCTGCGGTCATCATTGCTGCGGTCATCGGTCGCGGCGGGCTTCTCGGGCATGCTGGTCCCTCGGGTTATGGACTACTGAAAAGCGCATTGCAGATTCTACAGGGGCGGGCGCGGAATGTCTGCTAGTGGTGGCAGCATAAATTCTTGAACCACGAAGGACACGAAGGTCCACGAAGGAAACCTCTGGATTTCACTGGTTCGTAAAGATCGGGGCTGCTGGCCGAAGTAAAACTATATATCCAGAAATCGGTCCTGGTATTTCTTTTCCGGCAGCACGCAGGTTTCGTAGTGTCCGAAGATGCGGTAGCGATGACGGGCCACCACGGAATACGCCCAGTCGCGGAACGGTTTGGGAAAAATGCGCAGCACAACTGAGACCGCCCGCCACCAGCCACCCAACTCGTGCAGCATGAACATCGCGGCATCGGAGCGGGCTATGAGCCGCTCACCGTCTCCTTCGACGATATAGAGCGTGCTCAGGTCCTGGGGATCAAGGCCGTGAGGTTTCAGGATTCGAGCGGCATAGTTACTCTGCAACGAGGCGAAGCGGAAGTGAGCGCGCCGATCGCGCTTCAGGACAAATCGCACCAGGCGGTTACAGAGACCGCAAACGCCGTCGTAGAGAAGGACCGGATTGGCGAGATCTGGCATGGCAGGCGGAGACTAAAGGCAGAATCCTTGCCCTAGAGGTATTCTTTCGCCCTTTCCGGGCTATGTCATCTCCCGTTCACCCACGGCGTTGCGCCCTGGGCTGTAATCTCTCGCCGCGTCGCGGCTGCGGTGGTGATGATCCCATCAGCGGGGAGAGTCGGGCTTTCTCTGCAGCTCGGGGACGTACTCTGCGATGCTTCCCTTCTCCAGCAGGTAGTTGCCCGGACCCTGGTTGCCGCGAACAGTGCGCGCAAACTCGGCCACGAAGAAACCGGCGCGCAGGGCTTCGGTGAACGCCCACCGGGTTGCTTCCCGCCATGCCCGGGCCAGGCCGGGATCTTTTTGTTCGACGGTCAAAATGTCGCTGGGGATTTGGATGGCGATGCGCTGCCGGGCCAGTGCGGCGGAAAGGTCATTGCGCAAGGGCTTGCCGTCACCGTTGAACTGCAGCAGCGGCTGCAGGCGCGAAAAGGCGTCGAGGATCTCGGAGCGGTGGTCCTTGCCCTGCATGCGATCGCGAACCCGACGGCTGGCGAGCGGCCATCTTACCCACAGACGATCGGTGCCGTTCTGGTGAAGAACGCTGGAAGTTTCCGGTCCGTAGAAATCGATTTTGTAGATGTCCGAAACCACACCCAGTTTGCCGAAGTTGAGGTGGGCGTTGCGGCTCTGTAAAGGATCAAAAGTCCAGGTCATTTCCGGCACACGCATGGCCAGGGCGCGTTCGCGCTGGGCCAACTTGAGTTTGTAGCCGAGGTCGAGGTTGCGGTAAGGCTCGCGCACGGCCAGCATGTGGGAGTGTAGGGTGACGTGTCCAGACTCCATGGCCAGGAAACCGAAGGCGAATCCGGCCAGCTTCGGGCCATCGAAGGCGCCGACCCAGACGCTGCCCGCCTCTTTGGTTGCGATCATCAGGGTCAGCGGCATGACGTCGCGGTCGTCGAGTCTCCAGACTTCGCGTTCCAGAGCTTCGGCCTGCTGCAGATCTTCGAAACTTTGGAGGTCGCGGATGACGATCGGCTTTTGAGGGGAATCGGCCATGGCTGGTGAAGGCGTCCAATATACGCGAGGCGGATTGGTTGATGCCAGCCGGGTGGTGCTGCGGCGGCGTGACCAATGAAGGGCGGGCGGGACGCCCACCCGACCGCGGGCGAGACGCCGGCGCTACAAAATCTATCCCTGGACGCGGGTGGATTTGCCACTCCAGAAATTTTCGCGGAGCTGGCGTTTCAGCATTTTTCCCGTACCAGTCTTGGGTAGTGGGCCTTCTACAAACCGCACGACGCGGGGCATCTTGAATTTCGCGATGCGCAGCTTGAGGAAGGTCAGCAGCTGTTCCTGGTTCAGCTGCTGCTCAGGTTTCAAGACAACGATAGCGACCGGGATCTCACCCCATTGCGGATCGGGGGCCGAGACTACGGCGCACTCCAGGACCGCGGGGTGGGCAAAGATGGCTTTTTCCACTTCGATGGAAGAAATATTTTCGCCGCCGCTGATGATGATGTCTTTTTTGCGATCCACGATGTGGATGTAGTTCTCTTCGTCCCAGACCGCCATATCTCCGGTGTGCAGCCAGCCATTGCTGATGGCCGCTCGGGTGGCGTCGGCTTCGCGGTAGTAGCCGTCCATCACATTGTCGCCGCGGACGACGACCTCACCCACGGTTTGCATGTCGCGGGGAACATCGTGCATTTCGGCATCCATAACGTGCACTTCGGAGCCGACCAGGGGCCAGCCTGCGGCCGCGAGGTGGCTGAGCCGGTCGGTCTCATCCGCGTAGGTGACGGTGCCCTTGGTCTGGGCGGTTGTAATCACGGGAGAGGTTTCGGTGAGGCCGTAGCCGGAGCATACCTCGCAGTGGAACGCCTGCTCCAGGCGGGCAATCAACTCGGGCGACGAGGCGGCGCCGCCGGTCATAATCGCCTTCATGCTGGAAAGGTCAAATTTGCCGAGATCGGAACAGTTGAGCAGTGCGTTGGCCATGGTAGGGACCAGGGTCATTGCAGTGGCTCCTTCCTCCTGAATGAGGCGGAACACGGTGGTGGGCTCGAAGCGGCGGACCATGACGTGTTTAGCTCCGCTCATGGTGATGCTCTGGGGACGTCCCCAGCCGTTGGCGTGAAACAAGGGGATGGTGTGCAGCTCGACGTCAGTGTCCTTGCAGGAAAAAGACGCGAGCAGAGCCAGCGCGTGCAGGTAGAGCGTGCGATGCGACAGCATGACGCCCTTGGGCATGCCCGTGCTGCCGCTGGTGTAGAAGAGTTCGGCGATTTCGTTTTCGTCGAAGGAGAAAATGTCGGGACGCGGGATGCGATCGCGGGCCAGCAGGTCTTCCAGCAACAGGTCCGCCTGCGGGACGGGTTGGTCAATTGCAATATAGCGCCGGATGCTGGGGCATGATTTTCGCAGCTCCTGGACCAGCGGGGCAAAGTCGCTCTCGAAGACCAGCATGCCGGCACTGGCGTGATTGAGAATGGCGGTCAGCTCGGCGGGCTGCAGACGGACATTGAGCGGCATGGCGATGGCGTGAATAAGAGGCGGCCCGTAATAGCCTTCCAGAAGTTGATGGTTGTTGAAGCTGAGATAAGCGACCCGGTCGCCGGGACGGACACCTTCGGACAGGAGCCCGGCAGCCAGGCGTTCGCAACGTTCTCCGAATTGGGCGTAGGTAAAAGAACTGGGGCCTGAGACCACGGCCCTCTTTTTCCCGTAGAGATCGACGGCCCGGTACAGGCAGCGGATGGGAGTAAGCGGAACGTTCATAGTCAGCTCTGGAGTTTCTTGTAAACCCCGGTGGGCATGATACACGACCGGGCATCACGCAGAGGCGTACACATGCTGGTGAGCGACTCGGCCGCAGGAATGGGTTTTTCCACATCGCCTGGCGTTGGTATGATGCGCGCCAGATCCTTCACCCGGCTGCAGCCAGTGCAGGATGACGCCACTCTGCGTTTTGTGAGAGGTCTGGCTTGGCACGAGTGGGGCGCTCGCGCCTACATTTACTCCAGCAGGTCGGGTTGCTCACGGACGATGCGGGCCCATAGCGGCTGGAACTGGAACCAGCCGGCCATGTGCGAGCCTATCTGCTGCTGGGTGATGGCGGCGCTGGCGGCGTCGATCTTGACCGGAGTGCCGGCAGCTTCGGCCAGGAGCTGAGCCTGGCAGCTTCGCTCCATGGTGATGAACCACCATGCCGCCTCGTCCACCGTATGGCCTACCGTCAGCAGGCCGTGGTTGCGGAGGATGACTGCTTTCTTTTCGCCCAAGGCCTGAGCGATGCGCTCGCCTTCGGAAGTTTCGTAAACGACTCCGGTGAAATCCGCGAACAAGGAGTGATCTTCGTAGAAGGCGCACGCGTCCTGGGTGATGGGATCGAGCAGGCGGCTGAGCGACGACCAGGTTTTTCCGTATAGCGAATGAGCGTGAGCGGCGGCCACGATATCGGGACGAGCGGCGTGGACCTGAGAGTGAATCGCGAAAGCGGCGCCGTTGACCGGATACTTGCCTTCCACCACGTCGCCGCGGTCGTTCACCAGTATGAGGTCGGAGGCACGGATCTGGCCGAAGTGCATGCCGAAGGGATTGACCCAGAAATGGTCGAGGCGTTCGGGGTCGCGGGCGGTGATGTGGCCGGCCACGCCTTCATCGAATCCGAAGCGCGAGAACAGGCGGAAGGCCCCGGCCAAACGCTGCTTGCGATGCCGGCGTTCCTCCTCCAGCGTGGCAAAGCGGGGGGCTCCGGGGATGTTGAGAGGGTTCTGGGTAGCTACGGCCATGGGCGCCTCCAATGCAATGACGCGACAACTATAACGCTGCCGCAGAACACTCGCAATGCACTGTCTAAGGGTAATACCGAACTACCCACTCGGCCACGCAAGAGGGCTTGGCCTGGGCCTGGTTTTCCCCGCTCTGGCGTTCCACGACGACGGAGAAAACGGCTTCGCGAGCGTTGCCGACATCCTTCAGCGATTGCAGCCTGAAGCGGGCACGGATTTTTGAACCTGCAGGGACCGGCGCGGGAAAGCGCACCCGGTTCAAGCCGTAGTTCACGATCATGCCCACACCCTGTTGAATCTGGAATGCCCCCTGCGACAGATGGCTGAGCAGGGAGAGAGTCAGAAATCCGTGGGCGATGGTGGCGGCGTAAGGCGATTCCCTTTGGGCGCGGTCAGGATCGAGATGGATCCACTGGCGATCGTCGGTGGCTTCGGCGAATTGACCGATGCGCTCCTGGGTGACTTCGAACCAGTCGGTGACGCCGATTTCGCGTCCCACGAAATCGTTGAGGGCGTCGAGATTTTTGAAGGTCGCGGGCGGCATGGAAAATCGCTGTTCACCTCAGTCCGTGAGAACAGGGCCACAGCGCGCGAACATGGTACGGCTTATCTGGAGCTAAAAGCGAAAATCTTCTACCTTGCCGCCCTCGGCTTGCCAGATTTCACGAGGAAGTTCCGGTTTGTCAGTTGCTGGTTCCCGGTTCTCAGCTGCGCTCGAAGAGGCCGGCGGCGCCCTGGCCGCCGCCTACGCACATGGTTACTACACCGTAACGCGACTGGCGGCGACTCATTTCGTTGGCCATGGTTCCTACCATGCGGGAGCCAGTCATTCCGAAGGGATGGCCGATGGAGATGGATCCGCCATTCAGGTTGAGCTTCTCCATGGGAATGCCCAGACGGTCGCGGCAGTAGATGACCTGCACGGCGAAAGCTTCGTTGAGTTCCCAGAGATCGATGTCGTCAATTTTCAGGCCCTGACGCTGCAACAGCCTGGGCACAGCGAAGACTGGCCCGATGCCCATTTCGTCTGGTTCGCAGCCGGCGATTTGGAAGCCGCGGAAAATCAAGGTATAGGGGATGCCTAATTGGTCGGCGCGCTGACGGGACATGAGAAGGGTGGCGGAGGCGCCGTCGGAAAGCTGGGAAGAGTTCCCTGCGGTGACCGAGCCTTGTCCGCTGTTGGGGTCAAAATGGGGCTTGAGGGCGAGCAATCCTTCGAGCGTCGTGTCAGGGCGGTTGCACTCGTCGCGGTCACAGCAGACTTCTTCGGTGCCGATTACTGCGCCGGTCTTTTTGTCGAGCACTGCTTTGGTAACTTTCATGGGAGCGATTTCGCCGGCGAAGAATCCTTCCCGTTGGGCGCGGGCGGTGCGTTGCTGGCTGATCAGAGAATACTCATCCTGGGCCTGACGGCTGATGTGGTAACGCTTGGCGACAACCTCGGCGGTTTCCCCCATCACCATGTAGAGGCCGGGATATCTCTGCTTGACTGCCGGGCTGGGATCGTTGTCGCGGACGATGAGGCTGATGGTCTCAACGCCCCCGCCGATGGCGGCCTCGGCGCCCTCACTTACGATCTGATGAGCCGCCATCGCGATGGCTTGCAGACCGGAGGAGCAGAAGCGGTTCACGGTGATGGCAGCGGTCGAAACCGGGAGGCCGGCTTGCAGCGCTGAAACGCGCGCGATGTTGTGTCCCTGCACTCCGTGGGGCTGACCGCAGCCCAGGATCACGTCTTCGATTTCTTTGGGATCGAGTTGCGGGGTCTTGCGCAGTACATCCCTGATGCAATGGGCGGCCAGGTCTTCGGGCCGCGTCATGTTGAAGGAGCCGCGGAACGATTTGGCAAGGCCGGTGCGCGAACTGGCTACTACGACGGCTTCTCTCATTTAGTCGTTGGCCCGTGGTCGTTGGTCGTTGGCCAGACGTTTATCCGATGGTGCAAGCGGGTGTGCGGCCGCAACTTATTGCTGGTAATCGGCGAAGGTTCCGCCTTCGCTGGCCAATCTTTTTAACAGCGCAGCGGGCTCCCAGAGTTCGCCATGGATGCGCTGAAATTCGGTGATGCGATCGTAGACTTTCTTTAGTCCCACAGTATCGGCGTACCACATGGGGCCGCCGCGATAAGCCGGGAAGCCATAGCCGTTGATATAGATGATGTCGATATCAACCGCGCGGGCCGCATAGCCTTCTTCGAGAATGCGGGCACCCTCGTTGACCAGGGCGTAGATGCAGCGATCGACGATCTCTTCAGCCGGAATCTGGCGCTGCTGGATGCCGGCTTCGGCGGACCACTTCTTCGTCAACTCGGCAACCTTGGGATCGGGCGACGGGCGGCGGTTCTCGTCGTATTTGTACCAGCCAGCGCCGGTCTTCTGGCCGAAGCGACCCATCTCGCACAGATTGTCAGCCGCGAAGGCCTGCCGGATGCCGGGCTTTTCCAGGTGACGATATTCCTTGCGGATGCGCCAGCCGACATCGAGTCCGGCCAGGTCGTTAGTGGCGAGCGGGCCCATTGCCATGCCGAAATCGTAGAGCGCCCTGTCCACGGCTTCCACGCTGGCGCCTTCTTCCACCAGAAAAACCGCTTCGCGGACGTAGGGATGGAACATGCGGTTACCCACGAAGCCGCGGCAGTTGCCGACCAGTACACCAATCTTTCCCAGCTTTTTCGAAAGCTGCATGCAGGTGGCGATCACTTCTTTGCTGCTGGCTTTGCCTCGCACAATTTCGAGCAGCCGCATCACGTTGGCCGGGCTGAAGAAATGTGTGCCAATGACCGAAGCGGGCCGCGAAGTGGCGGATGCGATCAGGTCGATATCCAGGGTCGAAGTGTTGCTGGCAAGAATCGCTCCCGCCTTGCACACGCGATCCAGCTCGCTGAAGATTTCTTTTTTCAGCGCCATGCCTTCGAAGACGGCCTCGATGACAATATCGGCCTGGGCAAAATCGGTGTAATCCAGAGTGGGCCGGATAAGCTTCAGGCGCTCGTCAACCGCTGCCTGGGTGAAACGTCCGCGCTGCACGGAGACGGCGTAATTCTTGCGAATGCTGGCGAGCCCGCGGTCGAGAGCAGCCTGGTCGGCTTCCTTGAGCACGACCGGGATTCCGGCGTTGGCAAAAACCATGGCGATGCCGCCGCCCATGGTTCCGGCGCCAACCACCGCAGCGGAATTGATGGGGAGGATCGGAGTCTCTTTCGGGATATCGGGAACCTTGGCCACTTCACGCTCGCCGAAAAATACGTGAATGAGGGCCTTCGACTGGTCGGAGTAGAGGCAGTCGATGAACAGCCTGGCTTCGACCTGGCATCCTTCCTCGAAAGGCAGCGTGGTGGCGGCTTCGATGGCGTCGATGGCGGCCAGGGGAGCGATCAGGTTGCGCTGTTTCTTGCGCGCGGTGTCGCGGGCGGCGGCGAAGATCGGAGCGTTTTGTTCGGGCGTTCCCAGTTTCTGATTGCGTTCGCGAGTTTTGGGAGCGGGCTTTCCTGCAATCTCGCGGGCGAAAGCCACGGCACCTGGGAGGAGATCGCTGTCAATCAATCGATCGACGATGCCGGCAGTCAGTGCATCTGCGGCCTTGACGGGATTGCCATCGGTGCACATCTCAACTGCTTTGGCGACGCCGGCGAGGCGGGGCAGGCGTTGGGTGCCCGCCGCGCCCGGAATGAGGCCGAGTTTCACTTCCGGCTGTCCGACCTGCGCACCGGGGACGGCCACACGGTAGTGGCCGGACATAGCCACTTCCAGACCGCCGCCGAAGGCCGTGCCGTGAATCGCCATGACGACTGGCTTGGAGCAGTTTTCTATTTTCAGCAAAAGCGGGAGCAAGCCTGGGCCGGTCTTTGCCTTGCCCGAGGTCATTTTGGTGAATTCTTTTATGTCGGCGCCTGCGATGAAAGTGCGGCCGCCCCCGATCACTACGGCGGCAGCCACGGCGGAGTCACTATTGATCTGATCGATGGCTGCGGAAATGCCTTCGGGCACGCCGGGGCTGATGGCATTCACCGGCGGATTATTGATGGTGACGATGGCAATGTCACCGTCTTTGGTGAGTTGGATCAGATCGCTCATTGAAATACTTGCCCTCCTGTGGGGACGGTTAGATTGTAGCCGGGATCCGGCACTCGAAGAAGAGGATGAAGATTATCCTGCGGGATCTAGCCGGGCGCTGTGGGAGCAAATCAATTCTTCCATTCTTCCATTGGTTCATCGTGCGATAGGGGTCCTTCGACGGCGCGCCTGCTTCGCAAAGCGAAACGGGCACTCCGCTCAGGAGGACAGAAAACGAGGCGGGATGACAGGGGGAAGAGGGTGGTGATACCTTCTTGATTCCCGCTATGGCAAGCACCTCTCCGAGGCTGTCCGCTCCAGACCATGACCGACAATCCTTTTTCGCCCAGGGCATGGGGATCATTCTGGTCATCGCCCTGGCCAAACTGTTCTTTCATTGCTACTTCAACAATCGTTATGGCTACTTCCGCGACGAGTTTGATTACATGGCGTGCGGAGATCACCTGGGGTGGGGATATGTGGACCAGCCCCCGCTGATTCCTTTCCTGATTCATGTTAGCCGTGCGCTGCTGGGAGACTCGCTGCGCAGCATACGTTTTATCCCGGCGCTGGCGTCTTCCCTTCTGGTGGTGCAGACCGCGGTGCTGGCCCGCGAATTTGGCGGACGGCGATTCGCCCTTCTGCTCAGCGCGGTGACGGTCGTGGTGGCGCCGCAGTACCTCTCCAACGGCAGCTTGCTCGGAACCAACTGTCTCGAACCTAACCTGTGGATGGGTTGCGCTTATTTCGCGATTCTTGCCATCAAGCGCAATGATCCGCGCTACTGGCTATGGTTCGGCGTGGTCGCGGGCCTGGGCCTGGAGGAGAAGTATTCCATTGCGCTGTTCGGCGTGGGCATCGTGGCCGGCCTGCTGCTCACGGAGCAACGCCGCGTCTTCGCCAACAAATGGATATGGCTGGGCGGAGGGGCTGCATTCCTTATTTTCCTGCCCAATCTGCTGTGGAACATTCATTACGACTGGCCGTTTGTGCAGTTGATGCGTGGCATCCGGGCTGAGGGCCGCGACGTTGTGCTGGGGCCATGGCAATACTTCTTCCAGCAGACAGTGCTGGTCCTGCCAATTACCGCGCCCATCTGGATCACCGGCCTGCTTGCGCTCTTCTTCTCGCAAGGGCTGAAGATCTACCGGGTGCTGGGCTGGAGTTACCTGGTCTGCTACGGGGTTTTCTTTGTCCTGCACGGCAAAAGTTACTACCTGGCTCCTATCTATCCCATGCTTCTGGCGGCGGGCGCGGTAACCATCGAGAACGCGCTCGACCGCCCGCGCCTGACCTGGATGAAGCCAGCAATCGTGATATTGCTGCTGGCCAGCGGTATCCACATAGCCCCGGTGGTGGTGCCGGTTTTGTCTCCCGACCACTTCATTTCTTACACGAAATATCTGCCATTTAAGTTGCCGGTGATGGAGCACAGCCACGCGCGGGCAGTCTTGCCGCAGTGGTACGCCGACCAGTTCGGGTGGGAAGAAATTGTGGCCGAAACCGCGCAAGCCTGGAACCAGCTAAGCCCAGGGGAGCGCGGCGATTGCGGCATCTTCGCCCAGGATTACGGCCAGGCGGGCGCCATCGATTTCCTGGGCCGGCGCTATGGCCTGCCGCCTGCGCTGAGCGGCCATCAGACCTACTTCCTCTGGGGACCGCGGGGATATTCAGGCAATTGCATGATCGTGCTCGACGACACCAAGGAAACGCTCGAGCAACTCTGGGACAATGTCGAGTACGTGGGCACATCGGCCGACAATCCTTGGGCGCTGGAAAAAAACATCGACGTCTTCATCTGCAAGGGGGCTAAATTCGGCACGCTGGCGCAGCTGTGGCCGAAGGTGAAGCACTGGCGCTGATGGCGTATTCCTGGACCGTGGCACAGCTTCGCCAGTTACAATAGGCGGTACCAGTTCATTCGTACTTCTGCCATCAGGCCCACCCTGTCTCTCCAAAAAGCGGAGAGACAAGGGTGGGGCACCCAGACACGGTGTCGAGGAATCGATCATGCCGAGAGCCAATTCCGAGGAGATACCTGCTGTTCCGCTGACCATTGAGGGTTACAGCGTATTGCATCAGATGATGCGTGTTCGCTGGGCGGCGTGGCGACAGCTGGCCGCGGCGGACAAGAGCGCGATCGTCGATGAGGCCGCAGGAGTTCTGGCCGGGATGGAGCCGAATTCCGGCGGACAATCCGCGCTGTTTTCTCTGCTGGGGCACAAGGGCGATCTGATGTTGGTGCATTTCCGGCATTCATTTGACGAACTGAGCGCAGTGGAATTGCAGCTGGCGCAGTTGCGGCTGGCCGACTTCCTGGAACCTGCCACTTCTTACCTTTCGATCATCGAGCTGGGATTGTACGAATCCACCATCAAGGCGTATCAGGATTTGAAAGAGCGCGGCATCGAAGCACACTCAGAAGCGTGGAAGCGCGAGATTGCCGAGGTGCTGGCGCGGCAGAAGGAGGCCATGCATCCGCGTCTGTTTCCGGAGATGCCACAACATCGATATGTTTCGTTCTATCCCATGGACCGGCGGCGGGGCGAAGCCGTCAACTGGTACACCCTGCCCATTGCCGAACGCGCGCGGCAGATGAACGAGCATGGATTGATTGGAAGGCGCTACGCCGGAGAAGTGCGCCAGATCATTACCGGGTCGATCGGGTTTGATGACTGGGAGTGGGGCGTGGACCTTTTTGCGAATGATCCGCTGGTGTTCAAGAAGCTGATCTACGAGATGAGATTTGACGAGGTGAGCGCGGTGTATGCGCTGTTTGGGCAGTTCTACCTGGGTGTGCGCGTGCCGGCGGCGGGCCTGGGCAAGCTATTGAGCGGCGTGTTGCCGCCTGCCTAAGGCTTTTGACCGCAAAGGACGCGAAGCAAGACGCGAAGGTCGCAAAGAAGCTCATTTCTTAGCTCCTTTGCGGTTGTCTTTGCAAGCTTTGCGGTGATCTTTTGTTTTATCCTGGAGCACACATGGCAACCCTTGGCCTGATTGAATACAAAGATGCGAGTGCGGAAGTGCGGGCGGTTTACGACGACATCATGGCGACCCGCAAGACGGACTGGATCAATAACTTCTGGAAAGCGATTGCGCATGATCCCGCGACGCTGAAGCGTACCTGGGAGGACGTCAAGCAGATCATGGGGCCCGGGGCGCTTGACCCACTGACGAAAGAGTTGGTCTATCTGGCGGTGAGCGTGAGCAATCAATGCGGCTATTGCATTGCGTCGCATACCGCGGGGGCCCGCGGCAAAGGCATGACGGACGGCATGTTCAAAGAGCTCATGGCGGTGGTAGGAATGGCGAACGAGACTAACCGGCTGGTAGCGGGATACCAGGTAGAAATCGACGACAGGTTCAAGGTTTAGGAGGTCACGTGGCGCATGAACTGACCACATCCTACTTGCGGGACTCGCTTTCCCTGTTCCGTTACTACAAGAAGCTGACGGAGCGCGCCATGGAGCAGGTCACCGACGAGCAACTCACTGCGACCCTTGACGGCGAGATGAACTCCATCGCAATTATCGTCAAGCATATGGTGGGTAATATGCGCTCCCGCTGGACAGACTTCCTGACCAGCGACGGCGAAAAATTGGACCGCAAGCGCGATACCGAGTTTGAGGACCCGCCGGCCACCAGGGCCGCGCTGATGAGGGTGTGGGAGGAGGGATGGGATCTGGTATTCGCTGCCCTCGAGCCGTTGTCGGATGCGGACGTTGAGCGCACGGTCACGATCCGCGGAGAGCCGCACTCGGTCATGCAGGCGATCAGCCGCCAGCTCACCCACTATGCCTATCATTGCGGGCAGATTGTGTTCCTGGCGAAGCACCTGCAATCCAGGCAATGGACGGCACTCACGGTGCCGCGGGGCAAGTCGGAAGAATTCAATCAAAGAGTGGTGGCCAAGGAAATCAGCCAGCGTTAGGGAAAGCGGACTTCAGGCGTCGGGCGTCAGGCATGGGCCTGGCTTCTGCCGCCGGCGCTACTGTCGAGATTTTTTTCTCGACTTCGGGAATTTGTGCTCGTGCCGTTTCATGTCTGCTTTGCGCCCACGAAAAATGACCCCCTCGGCTTCCAGCCGGAAGCGTTGTTCGAAAGCGTGATCTCCGCGCAACTTTATTGCGCCTCCGGCGCCCAGTACGCG
>JBARIF010000770.1:0-7744 GCA_049799615.1 Terriglobales bacterium | reverse complement strand
CTCTTGTCCGACGCCCTTGAAGTTGACGTTGGTTGTTGTTTTGAAATTGTTATCAAAGTCAGAATCAAAGTCAAAAGCGTCGGACAAGAGTGTCCGACCCACACAAGACTTTTTCTTGCTCCGCTCAGGATGACAGGGAGATGATTTGGTGATCCAGGCAGTTGGTTTGCAGAGTGTCATGCAGACTTTGCAAGAGCTCGATGCCATGTCGCGCCACGAAATATACGCCGCCGATCTCACGCTCCTGCAGGACTTTGTTGGGGTAGAGTGCGTTACTGAGCAGTTCGGCGTGACGACCTAAAACCTCGCTCTGTCGCAGTTCGGCCCGCGCCGCGCGCGAGCGCAATTGTTCAAGCTGATGCTGCATCTTCGATCCGGCGTTAGCCGCGGCTTCCACCAAAGTCTTGTCCAGGCGCTCCAGCGATCGCTGAATAGCGCCCAGAGATTGCTGTAAGGACAACCCCGCCCGGTCGAAAGCCGATTGCAGGTCCGGCGGCAGGGTGTGCTTCGCTAAAGTTTCCCGGACCGAGTCGGGGCCGTGAAAGACCTCAGGAACCGCGAGGTGATAACGTTCAAGTAAAGCTTGAGGTTTTGTTTCGACGATGGTCGCGGAGAACCGGGGGAGAATGGGCGTACCCCGTCCTAGTAGCGCCTGGTAAACCACCGCTACCTGGCCGAAATAGGCGATCTCAGCCGCCCCGCCTACGTAAGCCAGGGTAGGCAACAGATAGTCCTGCACTACCGGCCGCAGCAGTACATTGGCGCTGAATTGTTCGGGCTGGGATGCAATGCGGCCCAACAACTCTGCCTGCGAAATGGTCTCGTCGTTGACCAGGAAATCGGCACCGCTACCGTTTGCCCGGCGGTGCACTGGGACACGGGCCCCGTCACGGATCGTAAACAGTAGCGTGGAGGAGGGCGTTACTTTGACCTGCTGATGATAGCCCGCGGCTTCCAGTTCCCTGCCGCGCGCCAGTAAAGCGTCATCCAGCTCGGCGGCACGCTCGATGGCCGCACTATAGATGGGCACGGCTATGCGGTGAAGCTCGGGATCCGATGCGTCGAGCAAGACCACGCCCCACTGGGCGAAGAGACGGGAGAACAGGCGCGCGAATGCGCTGCCGAAGTTCTCTCCCGGACGGTATGCCTGGCGCAGGAACTGCGTCACTTCCGAATCGCCCAGCAGTCCTGCGGCCGCTTCGACGAGCGGTTCGATCTCAGCGCCAAATGTCACCGTGCCTACGGGAGCGTCGGGCAGGCCTCGAGTGGTCGCAGAGAACTTCTGCAGTGAACCATCCGGCCCCAGAAGCGAAACGTGGCTGATCTCATCGAGGTCGTGGTCGGAGGTGGCCAACCAAAATATGGGAATGCAGTCCGAGCCTGCCCTGGTCGCCTCACCGGCCAATTTGACTGTGCTCAAGGCTTTGAAAAGGGAAAAAAGCGGGCCGCCGAACAGGCCGACCTGTTGTCCCGTGACCAGCGCGGAAGCACCTTCGCGCAGGCGGTCAATATTTTCCAGAGTCTTAGGCGATGCGTCCCAGACCCGGTTCTGCCGTTCCAGGATGTCCGCCATCCGGCCACGCCGGGCGGGGTCATAACTCAACCTGGCTGTTTCGTCTTTGAACCATTGCGCAAAATGTGGGGAGCGGAAGTAAAAGGGCTGGATGGCTGGGGACCAGGAAATGAAATCGCTGAAAAGCCTTGTGGTGTGCGGAATCTGGCGGAATGGCAGACACTGCGCCTTCACCGGCAGCTCTCCTGACACGGCTTCCTGCTACAGGGTTGGACGAAGGAAGTCATAGGTTGGTCACTGATTCTACCGCGTGCCCGCAATTGTAGCGCCGCCGTTCCTGGCGGCTGTCGCGGGGGCGTCTCGCCCCCGCTGCGAGGGCAAGATGCCGGCGCTACAACTGAGATGTCAGAAAAGGCGGCAGGATGCAAAAGGTGATCAATGAATGTGGGCGCGAGCATCCCGCTCGTGCTGCAGTGGGTTACTGCTGTTGCTGCTCCTGTTGCATGTTCTTGGCGGGAAGAGGCGGCGGTTCCTGAGCCTGTTCAACCAACAGCGACCACTCCTCCGGGACTGGAAGACCGTGCTCGAGTTCAGGCTGCTCGACCGAGGCGGTCACCCGCACCGCCACCGAGAGTTCGCTGGGGGTTTGTCCGCGAAAGATTCCCCGGGTCGGCGGCACGTCAGCGTAGTCGCGGCCGATGGCGGTGCGTACGTGGCGCTCGCCCGCCAGCAGACAGTTGGTGGGATCGAACCCGACCCAACCCAGCGGCGGCAGAAAAGCCTCCACCCAGGCATGAGTTGCGTCCACCACCGAGCGATCGTGACTTTGCGCGCTGCGATAGAGATATCCGCTGACATAACGACAGGGGATTTTTACCCTGCGTACCAGCGCGATCATGATGTGGGCAAAATCCTGGCACACGCCCTGACGGGTCTCGATGGCGTGATCGATGGGCGAGTCCACCTTCGTGCTCTTGGGCACATATTCGAACCAGTCGTAGAGCCTTTGATTCAGCTCCCGCAACAAGCTGAGAGGATCGCCGCGCCGGCAAACATCCATCTGCCGGGCGAGTTCGATCAAACCCGGCGTGGGCTGCGCGAACTCGCTGGGAAGCAGCATTTCCCAGTAGTCTCCCATCTTCACCATGGCGTCGGCTTCGGCCCATGCATCCACGGGCAAGGAACTCGGAATCTCGGGCGAAGGCTGCATGTCGAGCAAGGACTCGGCCACGATTACGAGATAGGAGTGCTGTCCCGGAATATCGAAATGGTGGATGTTGTTGCCCACGTGATCGCGGTAGGCAAACACGCGGCAGCGCGGGCTCACCGCCAGGTGGAAGGTAAGGCAGCGCTGATTGCCCTCACTGCGGGGATGCATCCGCGCTTCCATGACGCTCTCGCTGACCGGAGAGGCGTAGTGAAATTTTGTCAGGTGCTGAATGGAATAGAACATGAAACCCGGTCTCCTATCCCGCCAAAGCCGTCTGGATTGCGTAATTCACGTAAAGCTCGTAAATGGTCTCGTGGATGTCGCGACACTGCCGCAAAATCTCTTGCAGATAACCGCCCACGTCCTGCGAGAGGATCTCGGAAATCTGTCCGAAACTAAGCGAGGCTTGCAGCCGCCCCGCCAGCCGGGTCAACTGCGCTCCCCGCCGCTTCCCACCCTCGCCGTGAATGGCTTCGAGAGCACGTTGCAGACGATCGATGGAGTAGCGCACCGAGTGCGGAAACTCCGGGTTGAGCAGCAGGAATTCAATGATCCGGTCCGGACTGATGTCCGCGGTGTAAACCTTGCAGTAGGCTTCAAAGGCGGTACAGCAGCGCAGCAGGCCAACCCACTCCAGATACTCGGCCGCCTCGGGGGTTTGATCGGGATGCCCCCAGAATTCGCGATGATACAGTCCCAGCAGAGCGACGGTGGCGCAGGCCCGCTCCATGTAGCGTCCCACCTGGATAAAATGCCAGCCTTCGCCGTGACTCATAGTGGAATCGGTCACGCCCTGGATCAGATGGACGCCTTCGATAACAGCCAGCAGGAAGTCTGAGGGCAACACGTCATCGGTCTCATTCGGTTTATGGCGCGTCACCTGGTGGAAGAGACGGTTCAGCCTCTGCCATTGGTCCGAGCTGATCTCTTCACGAACCTGGCGTGCGTTCTCGCGGGCACTGGCCACGCAGGCGGTGATGGACGAACGATTCCCCGGATCGAAGGTGAGGATTTGCGCCACCTGGTAGGCGTCGCCGCTCCAAGCCAGGTTGGGCGGATTCCCCAGCGCCGCCAACACCCTTCGCCAGCGGCGGTCCGCGCTGGTGGCGGACTCATCCAGCATGAGATTCAGATTCACGTCGAGCAGACGAGCGGCGTGCTCGGCGCGCTCCAGGTAGCGGCTCATCCAATACAGGTTGTCAGCGACGCGAGAGAGCATGTTATTGGTTCAGCACCCAGGTATCTTTGCTGCCGCCGCCTTGCGATGAATTCACCACCAGTGACCCGCGGCGCAGGGCGACGCGAGTAAGGCCGCCGGGAACGATGGTCACCTTGTCTCCGAACAGTACGTAGGGACGCAGGTCCACGTGCCGGGCCTGCAAGGTGTCGTCGATAAAACAGGGCGCCCGCGAGAAGGTGATGGTGGGCTGGGCAATGTAATTTCGCGGATCGGCGGTGATGCGGTCTCGAAAGTCCTGCCGCTGCGCGCTGGTACTGTGTGGCCCGATCAGCATGCCGTAACCACCCGATTCTCCCACTGCCTTCACCACCAGCTTGTCGAGATTCTGCAACACGTGGTCACGTTGTACCGGGTCGTTAAGCAAATACGTTTCTACGTTGTTCAGCACCGGATCTTCGTCCAGATAGTACTTGATGATTTTGGGAACATAAGCGTACAGCGCCTTGTCGTCGGCCACACCCGTGCCGAAAGCGTTGGCCAGAGTCACATTTCCCGCGCGATAGGCGTTGAATAATCCCGAGACGCCCAGCACGGAATCCGAGCGGAAAGCCAGGGGATCGATGAAGTCGTCATCGACCCGACGGTAGATCACATCCACGCGGCGAAGACCGGTGGTGGTCCGCATGTAAACCACGTTGTCGTGGGTCACCAGATCGCGCCCTTCGACCAGTTCAATTCCCATCTGGCGGGCGAGATACGCGTGTTCGAAATAAGCTGAGTTGAACACACCCGGACTGAGCAGCACGATGGTTGGCTCCGGCCGCCCCTCCGGTGAGAGCGAGCGCAGCGTGCTCAAGAGGGCCTGGGTGTAATGCTCGATGGGGCGCACGCCCTGGCGGCGAAACAGATTGGGGAAAATCCGCTTCATCACCCGGCGGTTGGTCAGCATGTAGGAAACTCCGCTGGGCACGCGGAGGTTGTCTTCGAGAACTACAAACTCGCCGCTGGGCATCCGGATCAGGTCCGACCCGACCACCGCGACATACACGTTGCGCGGCACCTGGAGCCCGCGCATCTGGCGGCGGAAGTGTCTGCAGCTATAGACGATCTCGCGAGGTACGATGCCGTCCGAGAGAATGCGGCCTTCGTGGTAAATATCGCGCAAGAAGTGATTGAGTGCGGTGATGCGCTGGGTCAAGCCGCGTTCGATGCGGGCCCATTCCGCGCTGGTAATCAGGCGAGGCAGAAGATCATAAGGGAAAATCTTCTCGGTCCCTTCCTCCCGTCCGTAAACCGTGAAGGTAATGCCCTGGTTGAGGAAAGCCAGGTCAGCGGAGTGTTTGCGGCGCCGGATCTCGTCGGCGGGCAGAGAAGAGAACGTCTCTAACAGGGGCGCATAGTGCGGGCGAGGTTTGCCCGGACTTTCAAAGGTCTCGTCATAGGCGTCATCGACGAGATAATTCTGCAGAACCGGGTGGTCGAAGCGGCTGACTTCCGCTAAACCCATGGCGAAGTATAAGGTGAGCCATTCGCGCTAGGCAATACGGTTCACACCGTTTTGTGGCGGTTCCGCCAATATCCCAGATGCCCGGGGGCGTCGGCACCACCAGACAATAGACTTACAACCGGCAAGCTCAGGTTTATCGATAGTCAACATCGACAAATTAGCTGAAGGCAATCGTGACCGGGTGCCCCGCACGCTTTCCGTTCTCTATTTAGCGTTTGGCTTTCGAGAAGTCGGCGACGGCGAAGACAGCTCCATTGCGCTCGGCGGCACCGGCGCCGATGGTGTCCATGTCGGCATCGAGCAGATTGGCGCGGTGATTAGGGGACTGCATCCACTGTTCGAGGATATTCTGGGCGCTCGGTCCAGCGGCGACGTTCTCTGATAACCAACTAAAGCGGGCACCCGCCCGCGCGGCCCGACTGGGCAGGCTGAGTTCACCTAGAAAACCGTGCGAAATGGATCTCTGTGCCGCCATCATTTCGGCGTGCTGGCGGGCCGCGTTGGCGAGGGCCTCGTCCCACTTCAACGACGGCAGTCCGTGGGCCGCACGCTCCCCGTTTATGGCCTGGAAAAGCTGCTGTTCGGCGGCCTCCGCCTTGGGCTGGGCAAGGGCCGATGTGCATGAAAACACTCCCCCAACCATGAATGACGCGATAATAACCGTCTGCATAAAGGTGGTTAGTTTCATGTGATTATTATGATGCGCCGTCCGGCCACCTTCCACCCCGAAGCGGCGCGGGCGGGCACTCCCCGGTCGAGCACCTTTTGTAACGTTAGTTACATCTAATCATATGTTTGACTTCCAGTCGGGTGACCCCTAGATTGGAAGGTGTCAGTAAGGGCCTTACGGCCCGGTTGTTCTGTTCTTTGCAGGCCATTCCCACCAGTGGGGGCGTCACGGCTTCGACGGAGATGCTTGCGGCCAAGAGGCATGCCAGGGAGCTCGCACCTGTAATCGTGGGCAAAATGATAATTGCCAATCAAGAAATGGCATACGCAGCCTAATTAATTAGGCAGCCGCTTTCCACAGCTTTGCCTTCGGGCTGTGAGCAAGCGTCACACAGAGGGCTGCTCTTCTCTTCTACGTCTGGGGAGAGAGGCTAAGATCTCAGGCTAGCGGCATCCGTTTCTTGTCCGTTCTGAGCGGGGGTCGCGAACGTCCTCGGGTAATGCCGGGGGCATGAACTGGAATAAGCATGTAGTCTCTTGACCAGTAACATTTTCGGACGCGGGTTCAACTCCCGCCGCCTCCACCACACGCATGTTGTTTTATATCAATAACATACAGAATTAGTGACTTGTCCGTGTACGATAGAGTAGGACGACTGCCGAGATTTTTCACCTGCTCACGAGTTCATCGTCGGGAGACAAAACGATTCTGCTTTTCGCCTGGAACAGCCGATACTTGGAATAATTGTGTCCCTCTCGGACAACCTGGCCCCTGACCTCCATTTGGAGATTCACCGTTTTCGGCAACCACAACTCTGTGGCGAAATCCGCAATGTGTACAGGGCCAAACAGGATATTTGCCGTCTGTTTTTCCAGCAGGATCAAGGGCAGGGGCGCCAATAAGTCCGTCCGCATGCGAACGATGCGGAAATCCGATTGATCGATCCAAGCAACGCCCTGCAACAGCATCGGAATGGACTCACTGTTAACTACAATCTCTCCCGGGGATTCCACCGAGCCGGGAGTCTGGGCGAACCCAAGGACGTAGGTTGCATGCCCATTGACGCGCTGTTGTCCCAGGTAGCGGAACCTCGATTCCGCTTGATTCGCGGAGGAGAATACGACCCATGCCGATATAAACCCCTGAAAACTTGGCGCTCCCGCTGCCGCTTGCCCGACGGGTTTGCCGTTGCGCGTGGTTCGGTACTCTGAAATTGTCAGCCGGCCGTTTTGCGCTGGATGAATCAGGATCATATATGGAATAGTTGATCTCTGGTTGCGACGCCTGCCTGGGGAATACACCCAACGCCAACGCAACCGTTCGCCGCCTCCTGCGAATAGTGCGACTCGCTAACGCCTTCATCGAAAATTAAATTGGGCAGCTTGCGGAGCAGTTCATCAGCCCTGGTGCCGGTCTTGGCGAGAAGATCGGACAGTTCGTCTTGGCTGGGAGCGGGCGTCAGTCCTGCCTATCGCGAAGCAAATTATCGCAAAACAATAGCTTAGCTGATGCAGGCGTTAGCACCAGTTGGCGACGTTTGTTCGCCGGACTCCGGTCAATGAGTGAAATCGCGATGTTTGTGCGCCGGGATAAACCGGCATGGAGTAGAGGATGAAAGAGCCTTACGGGTAAGGACTAGCGATCCGCTCGGCCTCGAGTCTTGC
>JBARIF010000769.1:0-16220 GCA_049799615.1 Terriglobales bacterium | reverse complement strand
GGATTCTCCCGCGGCGCGCCGCTGGGCGCTTTCCTCGCGCGAAATTTTTCGGCAGGTCCCTTCGTAGCGGGGGGGACGGCCCTCGGCGGCAGCGGCCGCGCGGCGCAGCTCCAGTTCCTGCTTGCTGCAAAAACAATAGTACGCATGTCCGGAAGCCAACAGCTTTGCGGCGCTTTGGCGATACAGTTCCATACGCTGGGTCTGATGGTAGGGACCCTCGTCCCAGTCGAGGCCGAGCCAGCGCATGCCCTGCAGGATGCCAGCAACCATCTCGGCGGTCGAGCGCTCGAGATCGGTATCTTCAATGCGCAACACCAACGTGCCGCCGTGATGGCGAGCGAACAGCCAGTTGAACAGGGCGGTGCGGGCCCCGCCTACATGCAGGTATCCCGTGGGCGAGGGCGCGAAGCGGACGCGTGGACCGGAGGCAGAGGGCGGACTGAAGGCGGGGGACATTACGAAAGGTCGTGTCCTGATGGTACGGGCTGAGGAAATGTAGCGTCAAGCCCGCGGAACGCGGAAAGTCGATCCAAGTAGTTGATCCGGAAGGGGGAATGGCTCATTACCGGCGTCCTCAACACACTCCACAAGACTATTGTCTTGCCGGAACCGCTGTGAAACCATTGCTAGTTAGAAATTGCTTATCACTCTGGCTGAGGTAGCTGTTTTCGCGCCATGAACAGCGTCACAATTAGTTTGCTGGTAGTACCGGCTGTGGTTGCCCTGCTGCTCTTCCTGGTTTTCACCTACCTCTACGAGCAGACCCGGCAGGACTACTTTCGCGCCTGGCAGCTGGGATGGGGAGCTTACACGCTTCACTACATCCTCGCCGCTTGGAGTGCGTTCCGCAATCCCTCGGCCGTGATCTCTCTGCTGGCTTCACTGCTTCTGGCGGTGATGGCGGTCTGCATCTTCATCTCTACGCGCCTGATGCGCGAAAGATTCCACCTGCGCTGGTATGACCTGGCGGTCGGCCTGGGAGGAGTAGCGCTCAGCCTCTGGAATTTGAAGCAGCACATGGTGGGAAGAGTTTTTCATCCCGAGGTCATCACCGACCCACGTCTCCGCCTGGAAGTGGGCGTGGCCCTGGTGCTGCTCTACTGTTCATTTTTCTTTTACCGCTACGCGCACCGGAGAAATTCGCTGGCCTTCACCCTGCTGGCCATGGCGCTGGCGCTGTGGTCGGTGCTGATGCTGTTCGGGCAGTTCAGCCTTTCTTATTTGCAGCTGTCCGACATGCTGGGCCCGATCCCGCAACTGGCGCTGGGCATCGCGATGGTGATGGTGCTGGCGGAGAACGAGCGCAGCGCGGTACAGGAAAATGCCCTGGCGTTTTCCACTCTGGGCGTGGATCCGACCCGGCTGCTGTCCGCCGACGACCTAGTGCCCAGTATGCAAAGCATTCTGGACCGACTGGTCGCGCCTTTGCCCGCGGGCGGGGCCGTTATCTGCATCTCCGAGCGCTGGCGTGCCGTCCTGCCTTCGGTGCAGCGCGGTTTTTCCACCCAGTTCCTCGACCAACTGGAGAAGAGCGGAGCCGGAGAATATGTCTGTGAGCTGGCCTACCGGCGGGGCGGATTTGTGACCTTCCGCGGCGTGCCGGAAATGCCCGAGCCCTTGCCCGCCTTCCCCGGCGGCCGCTTCCTGCAATTCCGCGAAGTCATGACCGAAGAGCGTATTTATAACCTCACGGCCGTGAGCCTGCAGACCCGGGAAAACAATTTTGGCGTGATCCTGTTTCCCCATACCGCGCGCCGGATGTTCGGTTCATCGAACCTGCGCCTGCTGATCGGACTGGCGCTGCAGATCGGTTTGACGCTGGAAAACTATGCGGTGATGCACGACGCGCAACGCCGTACCAAGGAATTTGCGCTGCTCACGCAGATCGGACAAGCCATCAGTTCGCGGCTGGATCAGGACGAGATCCTGCGCACAGTTCAGAAAGAGCTGGGCCAGATCTTCGACACCAGCGACTTCTACATCGCGTTTCAGGAAGGCGATGAGATTCGTTTCGAACTGGAAGTGGAGAAAGGCGAGATCCTACCCAAACGCTCGCGCAAACTGACTAATGGCCTGACGGAATACATCATCCGCAGCGGCCAGCCGCTGGTGATTCGCGCCGACCTGGAGAAGTCGCGCGAGCGCCTGGGAGTCACCTTTATGCCGCCGCGGCCGGCCAAGTGCTTTTGTGGCGCGCCCATTCTGCTGGGAGGCCGGCCGGCGGGAGTCATGGCTGCACTGAACACGGAGCGCGAATATGCCTTCGAGCAACGCGACCTGGAAGTCATGCAAACCGCAGCGGGGCAGGTTTCTGTCGCAGTGGAAAATGCCCGGCTGTTCTCCGAAGAACAACGGCGTTCGCGCCAGCTGGCCTTCCTGAATAATATTTCGAAGACCGCGATTTCCAGCGAGGATTCCGAACAGATGATGGCCGACATCGTCGGCCACATCCAGAAGAATTTCAGCTTCGACCACATCGGCATTGGCATTCTGGACTACTCGACCAAAGAGATCGAGATCAAAGCCGAGGCCGGAGTTACGGCACAATCTCTGGGCAAACGCATCGCGCTGGGCGCCGGCATCCTCGGCCGGGTGGCGCGGAGCGGAGAGGCCGCGTTGGTCCAGACCTCGAGCGACGCGCAACTGCAGGGTGTGCTGGCGGGATCGCGGTCCGTTCTTTGCATTCCCATCGCCTACGGGGAGAACTTCCTCGGCGTTCTCAACGTGGAGAGCCGCAAGGAAGACGCCTTCACGCCGGCGGATCGGCTGATCATGAGCACCCTGGCCGATCTGCTGGCCACGGCCCTGCACAATGCCAACGTGTTCCAGAAGCTACAGCAGCAGTCGATCACGGACGGGCTCACGCTCATCATGAGCCGGCGTTTTTTCTTCGAAGCGCTGGGTTCCGAGCTCAAACGGGCGTCGCGCTCCGGCCGTCCTATCTCGGTCGTGTTGATGGACCTGGACAAGTTCAAAACGGTAAATGACACCAAGGGACATCTGGAAGGCGATCTGGTTCTGACCCGGGTGGGGCGGCTCCTGGAACAGAAGTGCCGGCAATCGAACGTGGTCGCCCGTTACGGAGGCGACGAATTCATCATTCTCATGCCGGAGACGGGCGTGGAGCAGGCCCAAATCCTGGCCGAACGCCTGCGGCTGTGGATCTCCCAGGACCCCATGCTGTCCGAGCACCAGATCACCGGCAGTTTCGGGGTGGCCAGTTTTCCGGTGCACGGCTTCTCCATGGAAGACATTGTTCGCGTCGCCGACGCCGGCATGTACGTATCCAAGCGCAAGGGCGGCGATCGTGTGTCCACCGCCGAAGAGGTGGCGGGTGGCGAGAGCGCGGCTGTGCGCCGGCAGCAGATCTCGGGATACATCGAAGGTTTCCTGCGACGCGAGCACACCGGCCCTGAGCATGTGGACGAGCTCATCACCACGCTGAAGAAGATGTGCGGTGATGAGGCTCTCACCGACCACATTTTGCGCGAGGCCATCGAGACCTTGACCAGCGCTGCTGAGTCGCGCGAACTGAACAGCGCCGGACACGGCGAGATGGTGGCCCGGTACAGTGAAATCATCGCACGCTCGCTGGGCCTGGCTGCGGAGGAGGTTGCCGATCTGGGCTTTACCGCCCGCGTGCACGATGTCGGCAAGCTCTTTGTCCCGGAACGCATCCTCAACAAGCCCGGCCCCCTGACCGAGGGTGAGTTCAAAATCCTGAAAATGCATGCCGATGTGGGCGCTGAAATCCTGGCCACTTTGCCCGAAGGCAAGAAATTGCGCGAGGCCGTGCTGCACCACCACGAATCCTTCGATGGCGGAGGCTATCCCATTGGGATGCGGGGAGAGAAGATCCCGCTCTGGGCCCGAATTATTGCCATCACCGACGCCTACGTGAACATGACCAGCGAGCGCTCCTTTGCCGCCGCCAAGACCAGTGAACAGGCCCTGGCCGAGCTGGAAAAACTGAGCGGCACGCGGTACGACGGCATGCTGGTTCGCATTCTGATTCGCGAGCTCAAGGCGGAGAGAACCACCAGCTGGGGGGGCTGAGTGCCCTGGCCCGGCGCTTCTTACTGGCTGGCTCACAAGTCTTTTAAGTCAACGTCAAGATCAAAGGCGTCGGACAAGAGTGTCCGACCCACACCCTCCCACTTGCCAATTCTGGGCTGACACTGGAAACTATCTCTGCATGCCTATCCCTCTCTCTCTCTCTGGCAAGGTGGCTCTCATCACCGGCGGGTCGCGCGGCATCGGTGCGGCAGCGGTCCGCATGTTTGTGGCTGCGGGTGCGCGCGTGTTATTCAACTACGAAAAAGGCAAAAGCCCATCCGAGCAACTGGTCAAAGAACTCGGACCGGACAATTGCGCGGCCGTGGCCTGCAACCTGTCGGGCACGGAGACGGCACAGGAATTGGTCGCGGCTGCCGTGAAACGCTTCGGGCGGCTGGACATCCTGGTGGCCAATCACGGGGTCTGGCCGCCGGAAGACGCGCCCATCGAAAAAATGTCGGACGCGCAGTGGCGCAGCACCATGGCTATCAATCTGGACAGCGTCTTCGCCCTGATCAAACACTCCGTGGCGCAGATGAAAAAGCAGGGAAAATCAGGTACTTCCGCCGGGCACATCGTGCTGGTCAGCTCGACAGCAGGACAACGCGGAGAAGCGTTTCACTGCGACTATGCCGCCACCAAGGGCGCCCTGATCAGCATGGTCAAGGGCCTCTCCACGGAACTGGCCCGCGATGCGATCTACGTCAACACCGTAGCACCGGGCTGGGTGGACACCGATATGTCCGCTCCCGCTCTGAACGATCCCAAGACCAGCGCCCGCATCTTTTCGGCAATCCCGCTGGGACGCGCCGGCAAGCCCGAGGAAATCGCCGGCCCCATCCTGTTTCTCTGCTCGGAATACGCGGGTTTCATCACCGGCGAGGTCTTTAACGTGAATGGCGGGGCGGTACTGGTGGGCTAGTCCGTAGCGCCGGCATCTTGCCGGCTGTCCCGAGGGCGTCTCGCCCTCGACGCGGCGGGCGGGACGCCCGCCGGACAGCCGCCGGGACGGCTACGAAGCCCTGTTCCCTGCATCTAACTTGGAGAACGATGAATTTCTTCCTGACCATCCTTCTACTGGCCGCCCTCGCGCTGGCGCAGAGCGACAGCGCGCCTCCCTCCCAGTCCATTCCGGTTGACCAGGAGAACGCCCGCAGGGCGCGCGCTGTGCTGGACCTGACCATCAAGGCCCTGGGCGGATCAGCCTATCTCAATATTCAGGACATCACCCAGGCAGGCCGCACCTACAGCTTTTATCATGGCCGGCCCAACAGCCTGGGCATACTCTTCTGGCGCTTCTACAAGTTTCCCGACCGCGACCGCATCGAGCTCACCAAGCAGCGTGATGTGATCTATGTGTACAAGGGCGATAAGGGCTACGAAATCACCTTCAAGGGGGCGCAACCACAAGACCCCAAAGATCTGGCCGAATACATGCGAAGACGCCACTTCTCGCTGGAGTGGGTGCTCAGAAAATGGCTGTCGGAACCGGGCGTAGCACTCTTCTACGAAGGCCAGACCGTGGCCGAAGAGAAACCAGTCGAGCAAGTCACGGTCATGAACGCACACAATGAAGCCGTGACTCTGTACATCAGTACCGACGATCATCTGCCGGTGAAGAAAACCTACTCCTGGCGAGACCCGACCGACAGGGAGCGCAACATCGAAGGTGAGGTGTACGACAACTACCGCGAAGTGCAAGGAGTAATGACTCCGCACACCATCACGCGCTTCTATAACGGCGACATGTCCAGCCAGCGCTTTTTGACCGAGGTCAGCTACAACCAGGGGATCAGCGATTCCCAGTTCGAACCCACGGCGCCCTCAGGCCAGAAGAGGCCCTGATTTCCTAGCCTGCCTGCTCTTTGGTAGTGGCTCAGTCTGAAATTTCTCCTTGCCCACGGGCGTCCTCCTGAATGGCCGTCAGAGGGTGAAGGATCTGGCGTGAAGCAGATACGCCCTTTTACCCCGCCTTACTGCGGATGCACGCCGGATCCTTCGGGACTGAAGTCCCTCAGGATGACGCCGGTGGAAGGGGAAAGTTTTCCAAATTGAGCCGCTGCGTGCACTTTCGCCTGTCTGCGGCGGCCCCAAATGCCCAAGATTCTGGAATTGGGGACTCACCTAGGAAGTAACACCTTAGTTTCCCCATGGTCTTCGATCAATCGCTAAGTAATTCTTAAATAAACAGATATGGGTAGATCAATCCACTACACCAAATTCTGACGACCACGGACTGTGGCTAATTAGCCACAGTCGAACCCGCGCCGCGCAGGGTAAATTCATCATCAAACAGCAGTTGACCGACTCCATTTGATCCACGAGCAGACAATTCGCACGGCGGTCGAGTGCAACGGCGTTGGTCTGCACAGCGGCGCTCCGGTCAAGCTGCGAATCCTGCCGGCGCCCCCGGGATCGGGCGTGATCTTTCGTCGCACGGATCTGGATGGTTTTGAGTTGGAGGCCGTGAGCAAGAATGTAGCTCGCGTCAGCTACGCTACCAGTTTGATGAAAAAGGGCGTGCTCATTTCCACTACCGAGCACCTGCTCTCCGCCCTGATTGGTTGCGGCATCGACAACGCCATCGTGGAGTTGGACAACCTGGAGCTACCTATTCTCGACGGTAGCGCCCTGCCTTTTGTGGAAGCCATACGCAAGAGCGGTATTCGCAGGCAACGACGGCCCCGCACCTATCTCCGCATCCGACGAGAGCTTGAGCTGCGGGAAGGGGCGAAGTTCATCGCGGTGTATCCGGCCGAAACCTATTCAGTCTCGTACGCTATCAATTTTCCTCATCCCCTGATCGGGAAGGAAACTTTCAAAGTGGACCTGTCGGATGGAAACTATCGCACCCAGATCGCAGCCGCCCGGACGTTCGGATTTCTGCACGAAGCCGATGCCATGCGGCAGCAGGGCCTGATTCGCGGCGCGTCCCAGGAAAACGCGATCGTGCTCACGCGGGAGGGTCTGATGAACCCGCCGCTGCGCTTCCCCGATGAATTTGTACGCCACAAAGTTCTGGACCTGATCGGCGACCTGGCCCTTCTGGGCAAGCAGATTCTGGGCAACGTGGTCGCCGACCGTGCCGGCCACGCCATGCATACCGCCCTGGTTTCACGCCTCCTGCGTGACCGGACCTTGTGGGAAGAGACCACCGTGCAAGAGGAAGTAGAAACCCCTGCCCCGTTAGTGCAAGCAGCCGTACAGTCGATGGCGTAGCCGCTGTGTCTGGGTCGACACTCCTGTCCGACGCTCTTGAAGTTGACCTTGCCTTTGTCTCTGGTTGCTCCCCTTAGTCCGACGTGGGACGGCGAGTTTCGGAACACAAGCAACTTAAAAGGCGTCGGACAGGAGTGTCCGACCCACACCCGCAAGTGGCTAGTCCGCGGGGTGAGGCGTGGGATCGTTGGAATCCCAGTAAGAGCCTTCTTCCAGAAGCTTTTCCAGCTCCGCCCGGGCATGGGCCGTGAGTTGGGCGGCATAAGTTTTCGCCGACTGTTGATAGTCCGGAGTCAGCTCCGCTACACGAACCGCCAGACGCGGCGCATCCCCTTCCAGCATGCGCACCAGGCGTTGGGCGCGATCAATTCTCACGTGAATCGACAGCATAAGACCTCGGTTGTGATTTCCTTTCCAGCGTGATGGGCATGCGGAAAACACGCAAGTTACAAGCTGGGTACGTTCGGGATCAACGCGGCGGGTAGTCGGGACCAGGATTACTTGGCAGACTTGTCTGTTTGGTCGCACTGTTGGCCCAACCAGCCGTCGAGTTGCGCCCGTGTTTCCTTGGGCACATCAATGAAGCGCAGCCCGGCACGGCCAGATTCATCCATCCAGGCAATGTGGACTTTCGGTTCCAGCGCGCTGTCGGCCCCGGGGAGCTTGAAAGACACGGTGGAGACGCCACCCTTGGGCAGCGGGCCGCGGAAGAAAATGGCCATGCCGCCCTCGCTGAGGTTGGTCAGCGTAACTTTCATTTTCTGTCCTTCGCCAAAGGAGAGTGTGGCCGGCATTTCCACCGGATGCCGGAAATAGCGCCGCCGCTCGCGCATCATGAAATTGACCGCGGCACTGAAGCATCGCCGGGCATTCAGCGCTGAAATGGGCTTCTGCAGAACAAAATTTGCTCCCATCTGGAAGGCCTGCTGGGTAGTGGTGCTGCCGTTCAGGATGGCAAAAGTGATGGAATTCTTGTTGCTCACGCTTTTGCGCAAACCTTCCAACACACCCAGAGCGCCCTTTAGGTCGTCGCAATCTACTATGATGGCGTCAAACTTCTCGGTGCGCAGGATCTCGTGGCCCGAGCTGACTCCACGACAGACTTCGACGTCGATGGACAGCTTCTCCAGGGCGGGTTGAACCACACGAATGACCTCGGGATCCCGGCTGAGAAGCAACGACTCCAACGGCATACAGATTTCATGGTAACTTTCCAGTCCAGACAGGTGAAGGTGACTAAAGTTCTCGGGGCATGAGAGGAAGGAATAGTGGCCACCGGCCTCCTGCCCCGTTACATTTTCCCTGAACAGGAAGCCGGAAACTGGTCGCCTATGCACAAACAGGTCTATCTCTCGCTGGGCTCAAATGTTGGTGACCGGGCAGAGAATCTCAGAACGGCGATCCATCACCTGGGCCGTCTGGGTAAAGTCGGGACGGTCTCATCGTTCTACGAAACGGAGCCCGTCGAACTCACAACTCAGCCCTGGTTTCTGAATTGCACGCTCCAGTTGGACACGGAGAAAATGCCCAGGCAACTGCTCAACGGGGTGCTAGCCATCGAGCGGGAGATGGGGCGCCGCCGCCGGCAGAAAAAGGGCCCGCGCAACATTGACATCGACATTCTGCTATTTGGGAGTTCCGTAGTTGAGGCCAAGGGCCTGAGTATCCCGCACCCAGCCATGCACGAACGCCGCTTTGTCCTCGAGCCTCTCGCAGAAATTGCGCCTGACGCCCGGCATCCGCTCCTCAAGCGCAGCATCCGTGAACTCAGGGACGCCTTGCCCCCGGGACAAGCAGTAAAGACATCAGGGGAATAAAACATGGGCGCCCCACCCTCGTCTCTCGGTTTTTTGGAGAGACAGGGTGGGAGGAATTACGGGATAGACGAAGTGGATTGATCCGTAGGCCGAAAATCCCTGCCCTGTCGTTCCAAAAGTGCGGAACGACGAGGACGGGGCACCCTGGTCTGAACAAAAGCACTCGAGACTGCGTATATCCACAGTTGTGTGTGCTCATTTTCCCTCACATTGACTTGCCTGGGGGCGCAGCCTACCATCGGAAAATCGTTTTGGAGCTGCTGGGCTGATGACAGGCGAAACTATCTCCCACTATCGTATCCTGCACCAGCTTGGCGGCGGGGGTATGGGGATCGTGTACGAAGCTGAGGACCTCAGCCTCGGCCGGCACGTGGCGCTCAAGTTTCTCCCGGGAGAGTTGGAAAAGGACCCATCGGCGCTGGAGCGCTTCCAGCGCGAGGCCCGCGCCGCCTCCGCCCTCAATCACCCTAACATCTGCACTATCTATGAGATCGGGCAGGCCAGCGGCCGCTATTTTATTGCCATGGAACTGCTGGAGGGGCAAACCCTTAAGCAGCGCATCGGCAAGCAGGCCATGGAGATGGAGAGGCTTATCGAGCTGGCCATCCAAATTGCGGACGCGCTCGACGCCGCCCACTCCAAGGGCATCATTCACCGCGACATCAAACCGGCCAATATTTTCGTTACCCAGCGCAACCAGGCCAAGGTGCTGGACTTCGGCCTGGCAAAGCAGACTCTTAAAGCGGAGCCCGTGACCAGCGGGGGCACCGGAGGTTCCGAGGTGACGGTGGATGAGGAGCTGCTCACCAGCCCCGGCTCAACCGTCGGGACCGTGGCCTACATGTCTCCCGAGCAGGCCCGAGGCAAGGAACTGGACACTCGCACCGATCTGTTTTCCTTCGGCGCGGTGCTGTATGAGATGGCGACGGGTGCGCTGCCCTTTCGCGGGGACACTTCTCCCGTAATTTTCGAAGCCATCCTGAATCGTCCTCCGGTGTTGCCAGTGCGGCTGAATCCCGACGTGCCTCTGCAACTGGAAGAGATCATCACCAAACTTCTGGAGAAAGACCGCGACCTGCGCTACCAGAGCGCGGCCGAAGTGCGGGCCGACCTGAAGCGTTTGAAGCGCGACACGGACTCGGGATTGATCTCCGCAGCCTCCAGTTCGGCCACCCTGCGGGCAGCACGCGAGCAGAAGCCGGGCCGGACCTGGAACCTGGCGGTCATGGCGATCGTCATATTGGCCGTACTGGGGCTGGCGATGACCGTCTTCCTGCGTCGGACCCGCGCGGTCATGACCGAGCGCGACGCGATCCTGGTCACCGACTTTGTGAATACCACGGCCGATCCCGTTTTTGACGGCACCCTTAAAAAAGCACTGGCGGTGGACCTGGAGCAGTCGCCCTATTTGAATGTCTTCCCCGAACAGAAAGTGCGGCAGACCCTGCAGTTCATGGGGCGCACGCCCGACGAGCGCATCACCGGCGACGTAGGCCGAGAAATCTGCCAGCGCGTGGGCATCAAGGCCATGCTGAACGGTTCGATCGCCAACCTGGGCAGCCAGTATGTGATCACGTTGGATGCGGTGAATGCCGGCACGGGAGAATCGCTCGCCCGCGAGGAAGTGCAGGCACCCAGCAAGGAATCGGTGCTGAATTCGCTGCACCAGGCCGGCTCCAGCTTGCGCAAGAAGCTGGGAGAGTCGCTGGCCTCGGTGCAGAAATACGACAAGCCGCTGTCGGAAGCGACCACATCATCGCTGGAGGCGCTCAAGGCGTTCAGCCTGGGAGATCTGAAACACCAGTCGTTCGATGAGCTTTCCGCGCTGCCACTCTACCAGCGCGCTGTGGAACTGGACCCTAATTTCGCCATGGCCTACGCCCGCCTGGGCACGGTGTACAGCAACCTCGGACAAAGCGAACTGGCGGAGAAGAACCGCGAAAAGGCGTTTGAGTTGCGGGACCGGGCCAGCGAGCATGAAAAGTTGTACATCATGTCGCACTACTACGTGGATTCGGGACAGCTTGAGAAGGGCATCACCGCGCTCGAACTCTACAAGCAAACTTATCCGCGGGATTCAACTCCGTACAACAATCTGGCGGTGGTTTACATCGTGATGGGGCAGTACGAGAATGCGCTCGACAATGCGCGCAAGGCCGTACAGCTCGATCCTGACAGCGCCAGTGGATACTCGAACGTGGCCTTTGCCTACGCCGGTCTAAACCGGCTGGACGAGGCCAAGGCCACTTTCAACCAGGCTTTGCAGCGCAAGGCCGGCGCGGCGATCGTGCATTCATCTCTCGCCATTATTGCCTGGTTGCAGGGTGACCAGGCAGGGATGGAGCGCGAACTGGACTTGATGAAGAACGATCCCCAGAGCGAATTCACTGAGACCGGAATGCGCTCGGCGATGGCAGCCTACGCTGGGCAGCTCAGCGCGGCGCGAACCTTCGGACAGAAGCAGAGAGAAGCGGCGAAGCGTCTCGGCTTCACCGAGGCGGTGGCCAGCGAATATTCGCAGGAAGCCTTCATGGAAGCAGCGTTCGTGGACAAGGCCCGTGCTATCGAAGATGTGGCCCAGGCGCTGAAATTGTCCCAGTCACCCAACGTGGCGCTCAACTGCGCGACGGCCCTGGCCCTGGCGGGCGAAAATGCACGAGCCGCAAAGCTGGCCGACGACGTCGCCCAGAAGCGGCCGTACGACACCCTGGTGCAATTCGTTGAGGTGCCGCTGGTGAAGGCGCAGATCGAACTGAATCAGGGCAACCCAGCGAAGGCCATCGACCTGCTCGACGGCGCCCTGGTGTATGCCCGGGCAAATTCCGGTGTGCTATACGTCCGAGGGAATGCTTATCTCAAGGCGGGGCGCGGCGCCGAGGCGGTACAGGCCTTTCAGCGCCTGCAGGACTTGAAAAGCACTATCAATATCGATCCCGTCATGCCGCTGGCCAAAGTCGGTCTGGCCCGCGCCTACGTCATGGCGGACGACAAGGCGCGGGCTCGAGTCGCCTATCAGGATTTCCTGGCGTTATGGAAGGATGCGGACCCCAACGTTCCCCTACTGCGCGAGGTCAAGGCCGAGTACGCCAGGCTGCAGTAGGGAGCCAGAGGCAGATTGTGCCCCGTCCAAGCTTCACTTGGGCGGGGGTGTCCGAGAGACATATCGCGGATGCAGCGTCGCTTGTATCGGGACTGAAACGGCACGACTGAAGTCGTGCCCTTCCACGAGACCATTCATCCAGCCCGCTCTGCTAAGGTGCCGGCGTCCCAGACCCAAAATCGAAAGACCCAAAAGTCCGAGGCCTGAAGTCCGAAGCCCGACGTTCGCCCTACTGCAGCACAATGATCAGCATGCGCCCGTCGGAGTGGTATCCGCCGCCGGTGGCGTTCTTGGCGCCCTGCACCGGGTCGGGCGGAAGATAGTAGTACAGGCTCTTAACCTTGCCGGTGGCTTGCAGGGTCTGGCCAATATTGTCGCGCTCGCCATCGACCGCGGGGTCGATCTTGTGGGTCACTTTGCCGTTGCGCTGGTCTTTTTCGAATCCGATGTCGTGGGTGCCCGCGCCTGCCCACACCGTTTCTCCATTCCAGGTAGTCGGGGCTTTCCAGATTCTGAAGTGATGGCGGCTGGCCACGACCGAGTACGCCTGGGCCAGTTCATAGCCGTAGTCCTGCTTGCGTCCGAAGAGGTAGAGCTGGCTCATGGGCATCTGTAGATAGTCTTTCTTCTGATAGGTCTGCAGCACGGCTTTCAGGACCGCTTCTTTGTTATCGATGTCGGCCACATGCCAGTTGGCGGCGTCCAGTGCGTCCTTGACCTGCTGCTCGGAGCCGACCAGTACGAAGTTCACCATGTCGCCCTGATTCTGGAACTCATCGTTCACCCGCCGCGGCAGGCCATCAATATCTTTTTGCAGGGATGAATCCAGCTTGCCCGACGACACCTTGAGCGCGGGCGTTGGCGCGGTGGCCGTCGTGGCAGAGGTCGGTGACACCACATCATTTCCTGCAGGAGCAGCCGACGCCGAGGTGGTGGAAGCCGTCGCACCCGTGCCGAACTGTCCGGCTAGAAAAACCTGGGCTGCGCTGGCCAGCTTCGACTTTATGTCCTGCGCCGGCTTTTGAGTTTCTGTGGATGCGGCTGGAGACTGCGCCGCAGCAGGCGAAGCAGCGGGCGTCAGCGAGCTGCCAACCGCAGGCGCGGTGGGCGCCGCCTCGGACGCAACGCTGACCTTGACCGCAAAGCTGCCGCTGCAGGGTGGCGTGCCTGACGTATTCACTCCCAGGAACAGATGGCCGGGCGCTTCAACTTTAAGCTGCTGGCCGCTGCCGACCAGGACCGGCACGCCCTGCGCCTGCAGCCGGGCGATCAAGGCTCCGGCTGGCGCCGAGACTACGGGCAGGCCACTGCCGGTGGAACCGCTCGCTCCCGCAGGATCGCAGTTTTCCGCTGAGCTGGCCTTTATTCGTAAAACTTCGCCCAGATGCAGGTCCACTCCAGTATCCGTCCAGGGCTGTGCGGTTGAGATGGTGAACGAGTAATCCTTTGAAGGCGTTGCTATCTGGAACTGCGCCGAAACAGCGGGGACCGTGAACGCCAGCAGAACCGACGCACACGTCACCGGGGAAAAGAATTTCATCGCGAACTCCAGGTTGGGTGCCGCCTGTCGGGAGGCGGCCAGGGGAAAATAATATCTGCAATCCCGGAGGTTTGAAAGTAGCGCCGCCGTCCCGGCGGCTGTCCGGCAGGCGTTCCGCCCACCGCGAATGAAGCTCTCTTCAGCCCTCGCTCAGAGCGGATTTCACCTGCCAGACCGAGGGCGGGACGCCCTCGGGACAGCCGGCAAGATGCCGGCGCTACTTGCTAGCGCGCCAGCGCGGGTTCGAGTTGACCGGACTTCAGGCTCGCATAACGCTTGTTGATTTCGTCCCAATTCACCACGTTCCACCAGGCCGCCAGGTATTCCGGACGGCGATTGTTGTACTTGAGGTAATAAGCATGTTCCCAGACGTCGTTGCCGAAGATGGGGAACAGGCCCTGGGAGATGGGATTGTCCTGGTTGGGGGTGCTGAGAACCTGCACTTCGCCGCTGCGCTTGCCGGCAAGCCACACCCAGCCGCTGCCAAACTGCTTGGCGCCGGCATCGTTGAACTTGGTTTGAAAATCCTTGAAGCTGCCGAAAGCCTTCTGGATGGCTTCCGCAACCGGGCCGCTGGGATCGCCGCCTCCCTTGGGTTTCATGATCTTCCAGAACATGCTGTGGTTAACGTGTCCGCCGCCGTTGTTGCGCACGGCGCTACGGATGTCTTCTGGCACGGCGCTCAAGTCGCGAATCAAATCTTCGGCGCTCTTGGATTGCAGGTTGGGATGTTTCTCCAGGGCCGCGTTCAGGTTCTTTACATAAGCCGCGTGGTGCATGTCATGGTGCAGCTTCATGGTCGCGGCATCGATAGTGGGTTCAAGTGCGGAATAGTCGTAGGGCAACGGGGGCAGTTCAAATGCCATATTTCCTCCTCTTATAACAATCTCAGATGATGGTATCGCGATTGGAGATTCAGCGTCGAATCTGTTTGTTTTTCCCGGAGTATTTGGTCTCTGGATGGCTGGGAAGGGGAACGGGTTGCTTGTGGAAAAACTACCCTAGAGCAGCCACGGATTCGCACAGATCTTTACGGATCAAGACTCTTGATTTATCAATTTATTGGTGTATCCGTGTGAATCCGTGCAGATCCGTGGCCCCTTTTACTGGGTCAGTGCGCGCTGCAATTGCTGGCTGTCGGTGGCATAGGTCAACCCCACCTCATGGTCCACGACTCCGGCCCGAACCAGTTTTTCGATCTCCTGGTCGAAGTGAAGCATGCCCTCCGAGGCGCCGCTTTTGACGGCTTCGAGCAGCGTTCCCCCGGATGCATCCTCGCAATCGAGGTACTGCACCGTGCGAGGGGTATTCTTGAAGACTTCGAGGATGGCGACTCGTCCGCCATTTTTCCGGGGCAGGAGCTGCTGCGAAATTACGTAGCGCAGAGTCTTGGCCAGACGGCCGCGCAACGCTAACTGCTCTGGTGGCGGGAAGGCTGACACAATGCGCTCCAGGGTCTTGGCAGCGTTTGGGGCGTTCAGGCTGGAAAGGACCAGGTGACCGGTCTCGGCGGCTTCGAGGACCATTTCCATGGTTTCGCGGTCGCGTAGTTCGCCCACCAGGATCACCTTGGGCGCTTGCCGCAAGGCGGCGCGAAGCGCCAGGGCAAAGCTCGGCGTATCGCTGTGCAGCTCCCGCTGATGGATGGTGGACTGCTTGTGATTGTGCAGAAATTCAATCGGATCTTCGATAGTGATGATGTGGCAGGTCTGTTTTTCGTTGATGCGGTCGAGCAGTGCCGCCAGGGTAGACGACTTTCCCGACCCGCGCGCCCCCGTAACCAGCACGATGCCGTCGCGGAGGCTTGCGATTTCTCCGAGATGAGGAGGAAGGCCCAGGGCGGCGAACTCTGGAATTTTGGTGGGAATTACGCGCATTACCACGGCGCAGCTGCCGCGCTGGATGAAAATATTCACCCGAAAGCGGGCCAGCCCAGGCAAGCCGAAGGAGATATCGCAGGAGCCCTGTTCGCGCAATACGTTGATGGCCTGCTTGTTGTCGCCGATGAGATCGGAGGCGATGCGGCGGGTGTCGTCCGCCGTAAGCAGCCGCAGACCCGGCCCCTGCACCGCAATCAGTTGTCCATAGACTTCCACCTGGGGCGGGCGCCCGGGCGAGAAAATCAGGTCACTCACTTTTTCGGTGGCGCGCAACATTGCCGCCAGAAGCCCGTGCGTGGCGGCCGCACCGGAGATCGATGACGGCTCGAACGTAACCTGAAGCGGGGCTGTGCCTGGTGATGCCATTTTCTTTTGGTCGGGAAGTTGGAGCCCGAGTGAGGGGAAGCGCTCGGCACCGCGATCTCAATTAAATGTAGCGAAAACGGTGGTGGGGTTCCACGAAGAACGTCATGTACATAGACCTTAGTAACGCATACGGGTAGGGTAGGGGAGTGTGGGTCGGACACCCTTGTCCGACACTCTTGACTTGGGTTTTCGGTAAGGGATCACAGCAAAAGCAAACCAAAGTCAAAGGCGTCGGACAAGAG
>JBARIF010000768.1:0-3323 GCA_049799615.1 Terriglobales bacterium | reverse complement strand
ACAGCGGGTGTTGAAATTGATTGTGGCGGATGAAGAGTTCGATCCGGAGACGGTCGCTTATTTTCGTTTGATGACAGATTTGCGCGAGCGGGGCCGAGACCGCGTTTCTTTCTGGTGGCGCCTCCTGGTCACTCCGGGCGCGGGAGAATGGTCGGCGGTAGAGTTACCTGGGCCGCTGTTTCCGCTGTATCGATTAGTACGGATTTGCCGGTTGGCTGGGCGACTGATCGTACGGCATTAGCAGCAGGCCCCTTACTACGGACCACCGGGGCAGCCGCCCCCGGCCCGCGCGACCCATGCACGCCAGCTTGGGTGGTCAACTGACAGCTCGAGGGTGCCCCGTCCAAGCTTCGCTTGGGCGGGTTTTTCTTGCGAATCGTCGTAAACTCGACTATGTGGGAGAAATCCCGCAAAGAACCCGCACAAGCGAAACTTGGACGGGCACACTCGAGAGTTGGTACACACGATCAGGAGGCCTACTCCGCTATGTTTACTCCGCAGCCGATTGGGTTTGTAACTAGTCCATACAAAAGTACCAAAGAGATTCCCAAGGGCCTCGGGGTTAAACATGATGCCGACGGTGTCCTGAAGATCCGACCTGAGTTTGAGCCGGGTCTCACCGACATCGAGGGCTTCTCGCATCTCTTCGTCATATGGGAATTCGATCGCTCTCCCAGGGAGGAATTGCGAGGGGACGATTTGCTCGCTGCGCCGCCCTCCGACAACCGGTCGCATGGCGTGTTCGCGACGCGCTCTCCGCGGCGTCCGAATCCGATTGGCCTGACCGTTGTCGAGCTACTTCGCCGCGATGGCACGGAGCTGCATGTTCGGGGCGTCGATATGCTGGATGGGACTCCAATCCTCGATATCAAACCCTACCTGTCGAGCATCCCGTCGGAAAAGCTGCGTAGGGGATGGTTGGCCGAAGCCGAGGCGCGCCAGAAGTGACTTCTTGCTGGAGGGTGCCCCGTCCAAGCTCCGCTTGGGCGGGGTTTTTCTGCCCGGATGGCATCATCGCAAAATTCAGACCCCACTCATTTCGCAAAAAGCGTGAAATGAATGGGGCACCATCGTACCCTCGGGAAACTTTAGATCAGCTCTTCGCGTTCTTCGCTGCTCGACTCATTCCCGCTCGCAAGCCTAGTTGCACGCTGCGCCTGTATCCGGATTGATCCATCTTTGCCATGGTGGTGGCGGCGATGCCGCCGGGAGTGGCGGCTTCGTTCAGCAGCGCGTCCAGTGAAAGACCGGCCTCGCGCCAGGCGAGCACTCCGTCAGCCAGAGCGTGCGCGGCCGCGGTCAAGGCGGTCTTGCGATCCAGGCCAAGTTTCTCGGCGGCTTCGGCCAGTGCGGACAAGGCATGGTAGCCGTGGCTGGAAGAGTAAGTCACGGTGAAGACGTCGAACCTGCTCTCGGAAATTTCGACGACGGCGCTGACTCGCGAAAAGATATCCCGCACTTCGCGGCGCGCTGAGGCTGGCAAACCGCGGTCGAAGGTTATCCCTGTTAAGCCGCGCCCAGTGCGCACAACCGGGCTGGGCATGGCGCGGGCCCAGCGCAGCGGACGCCCCATCCATGAGTGCAGGTGCTTGAGTGGAATGCCCGCGGCCAGGCTGACAGCCGTTATCGGACGGGCCTGCCGCATGCGGAGTTGCCCGACCTGGCGTAACAAGTCGCGGACTCCGTCGGGCCGCACCGCGACAATCAGAAGCTGTGCCTGCTCCACGGCACGACGCAGGTCAGGCTCAACCTGAACGTCGTACTGGCGTTCGAGTTGACGCAACTTGTGAGCGTTGCGATCGTGCACGACGACGGGTTGCCTGAATCCTGCCAGGCGCAACCCGGCCAGCAGCGCGCTGGTGATGCGTCCGCCACCCAGAAAGACGACGACAGGTTTGCCTCTGCCTTTCATCTGAGATCGGCGCAAGCCAGGTCCGCGGCCTCGATCAGCGTGGCAACATCTTCGTCCGTATGCGCGGTGGAGATGATCCAGTGCAAGCCGTTGGATGGAGTCATGTAGATGCCTCGCTCGAGCAGGCGATGAACGAAGCGCGAATAGAGGTGAGTATCCACGTAGGTGCAATAGTCGCGATAGTCATGGATGGCGTCACGACCGGTGAAGTAAATCTGGAACATGGGGCCGAAGCCCTGCACGATGGCATTCATGCCGTGGCGCCGAAAAACTTCGCGAAGGCCTGAGATGACGGCGTTGCCTGTGGCGTGCAATTTCTGATACGCGCCCTCCACTGACAACAGGTCAAGGTTGGCGGCGATCACGTTCATGGTGAGCCGGTGTCCGTTGAAAGTGCCGTAGTGCAGCACCATATGTTCGCTCCAGCGCATGCGGTCGAGAATGGACCGCGGACCGGCCACCGCACCCACGGGGAATCCCGCGCCCAGGGCCTTGCCAAAGGTGCTGATGTCAGGCGTGATGCCGTAATACTCCTGACATCCGCCTGGGGCGTAACGGAAGCCGGTGACCACTTCGTCCAGAATCAACAGGGCGCCGCAGTCCTGCGTGAGCGCGCGAAGGCATTCGAGATATCCCTCACGCGGCAGGATGCAGCCCATGTTGGCCATGATGGGTTCGGTGATCACGGCGGCGAGCTCGCGGCCGTGTTGCTTCATCACGCGCTCGAGGGTAGCGACGTCGTTCCAGGGCGCCAAAACCACATCGTCGAAGGTCGACGCGGGGATGCCCTCCGAGTCAGGCATGCGGGCGGGATTCTCCCGCGAGCCCAATTTGTCCGGCGCGTGACTGTGCGCGTTCAAGAGATACGGATCATACCAGCCGTGGTAGTGACCTTCGAATTTAAGGACGTTGTTGCGGCCAGTGTGGGCGCGGGCCAGGCGCAGGGCGAGCATGGTGGCTTCGCTGCCGCTGTTGGCGAAGCGCACAACCTCGGCGGAGGGAACCATCCGTCGCAAGCGCTCGGCTGCTTCAACTTCGGCGGAGGTTGCGGCCGCGAAATGCGAGCCTTGCGCCATCGTCTGCGAAACGACTTCCACCAGTTTGGGATGAGCGTGTCCCTGGATGAGCGCGCCGAACGACATCATGAAGTCGATATATTCGTTGCCGTCGGCATCCCACACGTGGGAGCCCTGGCCGCGTTCGAGGAATATCGGGCCGGGAGAGAAAACAGCAGCGCCACGCGAGGGCGAGTTGACGCCTTCGACCAGCGATTGCTGGGAGCGCTCGAACCACTGTTGCGAGCGGGCGCGAGTTCTGGTGAGTTTTGCCATTGCGAAACCACGTAGGCCCGGACGCTTTCGTCCGGGCGGGCGAGCGCAGCTCGCCAGAAAGCGTGCGGAGCTTCACAAGC
>JBARIF010000767.1:0-2499 GCA_049799615.1 Terriglobales bacterium | reverse complement strand
CTCTTGTCCGACGTTTTTGACTTTGACTCTGAGTTTGGAGAGATTGCGGTTGCGGGCGGCCAAGTCGGGCGAGGGGGTCTTGCATGGCGAAGTCAAAGGCCCAGGGGAAAAGTCAAAGTCAAAAGCGTCGGACAAGAGAGTCCGACCCACAGGGCAATGTTTTCGGCACACGACCGTGCTCGACAGGTCTATAATCGCCAGTTTGTCCGGTGAAGCGTGCGCGTCCTTCTAATAAGCGATATTCATAGCAACCTCGAGGCTCTGGAAGCGTGCCTGGCGGCGGCCCCGCCGCACGACATGGTGGTCAATCTCGGGGACATCGTCGGCTACGGCGCCAGCCCTAATGAAGTGATCGAGCGCTCGCGCGCCCTGGGACACATCTTTGTGCGTGGCAACCATGACAAGGCGGCCAGCGGCGCGATGGACCTGAGGGACTTTAATCCCATCGCCGGGCTGGCGGCACTGTGGACACGCGACCAGCTCACCCCGCAAAACCTGAAATGGCTTCTGGGACTGCCCCATGGCCCGATCCAGACCGGCGAACTGCCAGGCATCCAGTTTGTGCACGGTTCTCCGGTGGACGAAGACGAGTACGTAGTAACTTTGCGCGATGCGATTGAGCCGCTGCTGACTTCGGTCACGCCGCTGACATTCTTCGGGCACACCCACCTGCAGGGAAGCTTTTGCACCAACAATGTCGCGAGCGACTATTTTCGTCCGCAGTACAACACGGTGGGGCAAAGTGAGGCCATGGAGGTCGCGCTCAAGGAAGGTATGCGTTACATGGTGAATCCCGGTTCAGTGGGACAGCCCCGGGATGGAGACTGGCGCGCAGCCTTTGCCGTGTTCGATTCCGACGCCCGCATCGTGACCTTCTGTCGGGTGCCCTACAACCTGAAGCAGGCGCAGGAGCGCATCATGGCAGCCAATCTGCCGCAGCGTCTGGCCACGCGGCTGGCAGCAGGAAGATAAAAAGTTACTTCATCCAACTCTGCCACGGCATTTACCCTTCGTCTACGCAACCGTCCGCTTGGCTTGGAGCAGGGACCTGGCCTGCAAATAAGACGCCGCCGATAATAACGAAACTAGAAGAGGGCCTCGGCCCTCGAGGCTATCAACATGTGGAAGGGAATCGCTTTCTTGCCGTCGTCGCCATCATCGCGGTCAGTGGTGGCCTTTCGCCGGCGAGGAGCGCTTCCCGACGAGCGCCAGCCGACGACGAACAGGTACATGTCAGCATCGGCGGCGTGGACCGTATGTATTTGCTGCATGTTCCAGAGTCGCTTCCAAAGACCGGCCCTGTACCGCTGGTTCTGCTGTTCCATGGAGGCGGCGGCCACGCCACCACCATGCCGAACTTTACCCATTTCGATCTTCTGGCCGACCAGGAGGGATTTCTGGTGGCCTATCCCGAGAGTTTCAATAAGAGCTGGAGCGACACCAGGGGGCTCTCTCCGGCGGACGACGTTGGCTTCATCCGCACATTGATTGAAGAATTACAACGTACGCACCGCGCCGATCCCAGGCGGACGTACGCTGCCGGAATTTCGAATGGAGGCTTTTTTTCCAACCGCCTGGCCTGTGACTTGACCGGCAAACTCGCCGCTATCGCCGCCGTCGCGGCCACCATGCCTGATACCCTGGTCCCGGCATGCCATCCCTCCGCGCCGATCTCCGTGCTGTTCATGCACGGCACCAGGGACCCGCTGGTGCACATTGAAGGCGGTCCGATCCTGCGTAATCGCGGTGCGGCGATTTCTCTGGTGCAGGCGGCGGAATTCTGGCGCAAGTGGGATGGCGCGTCTTCTCGGCCGACGGTTGAGAACTTGCCCAAACAGACGGACGACGGCACCAGCGTGCGGCGAGAAATCTATGCCGGGGGCAAGCAAGGCACGGAAGTTGTCGTTTACATCATCGAGGGCGGAGGCCACACCTGGCCTCAGGGGCCGCAGTACCTGCCCGCTTTTCTGGTCGGCAAGGCCAGCCACAATCTGGATGGCACGCAAACCATCTGGGACTTCTTCAAACGCCACACTCGCTAGTGTGGGTCGGAGTGTAGGTCGGACAGGAGTGTCCGACCCACACCGTGGCAATGTAAACTTTCGCTATGCCCTCTTCATCGCGCAGTCTATTTCCTTCGTCGCACGCCAAAGCGCCCGAGCACCATCTGATTGCTCACAGCGATGGCGGCGCGCGCGGCAACCCCGGGCCCGCCGGCTACGGGGTAGTGATCAAGGATGAAAAGGGACAGAAAGTTGCCGCCCTCAGCCAGTACCTCGGCCACCAGACCAACAACTTTGCGGAGTATCAAGGGCTGATTGCCGCGCTGGAGTATGCCCTCGAGCACGGATACAAAGCGCTCAAAGTGGTCAGCGACTCCGAGCTGCTGGTGCGCCAGATCAAGGGCGTCTACAAGGTGAAGAATGCAGTGCTGCAAGAACTTCACGGCCGCGCTAAAGAGTTGATTGCTCAACTGGAGTGGTTCTCCATCGATCACGC
>JBARIF010000766.1:0-1534 GCA_049799615.1 Terriglobales bacterium | reverse complement strand
CAAGGCCTCGCCGACAAAGTCGCCGGCATCTTCGTGCCGGTCGTACTGGCTGTTTCGGCGCTCACCTTCGGCCTCTGGATGTGGCTTGGACCGGAGCCGAAACTCTCTCACGCCATCGTCTCCGCGGGTGCGGTGCTCATCATCGCCTGCCCGTGCGCCCTTGGCTTGGCCACTCCTATGTCCATCATGGTCGGTGTCGGACGCGGCGCACAAGAAGGCGTGCTGGTGAAAAACGCCGAGGCGCTCGAACGGTTGGAGAAAGTCACAACACTCGTCGTGGACAAGACGGGTACGCTCACGGAGGGCAAGCCGAAACTGATGGATGTCCTGCCCACCGGCGGTTTCGACGCCAAAGAGTTTCTGCGTCTCGCCGCATCGCTGGAGCAGAACAGTGAACATCCCCTCGCCGCTGCGATTGTGCAGGGCGCGAAAGATCAAGCCATCGTTCTCGATGTCGTGAAAGATTTTCGCTCGGTGACGGCGGGCGGTGTTGCCGGCGCCATCACTGGCCGCACTGTGATGGTTGGCAAACCGGATTTCCTGCGGAGCGAAAAGATCACTGGATTGGAACCTCTGGAAGCCTCGGCCGTGAAACTTCAAGAGGAGGGCAAGACTGCGATTTTCGTCGCGATCGATGGCAAGCCGGCTGGAATCCTCGCCGTCGCCGACCCGATCAAATCCACCACATCCGAAGCCATCGGCGAACTCCACGCGCTCGGGTTGCAAATCGTCATGCTCACCGGCGACAACCGCCGTACCGCCGCCGCCGTGGCCAAGAAACTCAGCCTTGATGCGGTGGAAGCGGAGATCGAACCCGCCGGAAAAGTCGCCCACGTCAAGAAGCTGCGCGCGGAAGGCAAACATGTTGCGATGGCCGGCGACGGCATCAACGACGCACCCGCTCTCAGCGAAGCCGAAGTCGGCATTGCCATGGGTACCGGCACCGATGTGGCCATGCAAAGCGCGGGTGTCACGCTCGTCAAAGGCGACCTCCGCGGTATTGCCAAGACCATCCGCCTCAGCCGCGCCACTATGGGGAACATCCGAGAAAACCTGTTCTTCGCTTTTGTCTACAACGCGCTGGGTATTCCTTTGGCGGCGGGTGTGCTTTACCCGTTCTTCGGCTGGCTGCTCAGCCCGATCATTGCCGGCGCCGCGATGAGCCTGAGTTCAGTCTCGGTCATCGGCAACGCCTTGCGGCTGCGGAAAGTGAGGCTGTGATTATGCCAAACAGAACGTTCCAGGGAGAATGTTGCTTGGGATCGAATGGTTCCAAAGTTCGAACCACAGAGCTCTTGTCCGAGCGAGAGGAATAGCTTGTGGAGCTCAAAACGTTGTCATTAACTTTCGTTCTCTTTGGGCTGCTGGTTGGGTGCAGTTCTCGGCGAGGAGACAGCAAACAAGCGGGTGCGGAAACGAACGCTTCTCCGCCAACTTCCGTAGCCTATGCGGTGTCCGCTGTAACCGGCCCAAGCTGGCTGAAGCACCTGGGACGCACCTTGCCGCAAACCCACATGGGCCAGATGGGTGGAAC
>JBARIF010000765.1:0-5378 GCA_049799615.1 Terriglobales bacterium | reverse complement strand
GGAGGGGAGTGCAGTCCACGCCACTGAACGTGGGACGCGTTTTGCGGAAACCCTGGGCCGCGCCGGTTTTGAAGACCTCGATGCCGAAGCCGCTGCTCTTTCCGGAGGGTGGCAGAAGCGTCTGGCGATCGTCGAGGCCCTGGTGCAGGCGCCCGACATTCTGCTTCTGGATGAACCTACCAACCACCTCGACCTGGAAGGAATCGAGTGGCTTGAGGAGTTGCTGGCACAGGCTCCGTTCGCCAGCGTGATCGTGAGTCACGACCGCTATTTTCTGGAAAATATCGCCACAGACATGGCGGAACTGAGCCGGGTCTATCCCGACGGCATCCTGCGAGTGCGGGGAAACTACAGCACGTTTCTGGAAAAGAAAGAAGAGTTCCTGCATGCGCAATCGAAGCGGCAGGAAGCGCTGGAAAACCTGGTCCACAATGAGATTGAGTGGCTGCGGCGCGGGGCCAAGGCCCGGACCAGGAAGTCCAAGGCGCGCATCAGCAAAGCCGGTGAGCTGATGGGAGACCTGGCCGACCTGAACGCCCGGACGCGCACGGCCACCGCGCAAATCGATTTTTCGGCAACCGATCGCAAGACCAAGCGGCTGATCGAACTCGAAGATGTGGCGTACCAGGTCGAAGGCCGCACATTGTTTGAAAATCTCAATTTCATTCTGACCGCCGGGATGCGGGTGGGCCTGGTCGGGCCGAATGGCAGCGGCAAAACCACCCTGTTGCGCCTGTTGCGGGGAGAGCTGACCGCCGGTGGCGGCGAGATTCGCCGCGCCGAGTGGCTGCGGATCGTGTACTTCGACCAGACACGTGAGCTCGATTCGAACATGACCCTGCGCCGCGCGCTGGCCCCGGAAGGCGATTCGGTGATCTATCAGGACCGGGTGATTCACGTGGCGTCATGGGCGGCGAAATTCCTGTTCACCGGAGAGCAGCTCAACCAGCCTGTGGAGCGGCTTTCCGGTGGGGAGCGGGCGCGGGTGCTGATCGCTCAACTCATGCTTCAGCCCGCCGACGTGTTGCTGCTGGATGAACCGACCAACGATCTCGATATTCCGACACTCGAGATCCTGGAAGAAAGTCTGCTCGAGTTCAAGGGATCCCTGGTGCTGGTCACGCACGACCGCTACATGCTCGATCGTGTATCCACGATTGTGCTGGGCCTTGATGGACGTGGCGGCGCAGAGAGTTTCGCCGACTACTCGCAATGGGAAGTCTGGCAGGCGGAGGGAAGGGAATCAGCGAGAACTTCGACGCGTCCGACCTCTCGCTCCGAAAGTTCTGAAGGGAAATCTCCGGGAAAGACCAGGCTTTCGTATCTTGAAGCCCGGGAATACGCCAGCATTGAGGAGCGCGTTGCCGCGGCCGAAGAGCTATTGCAGGCCAAACGTGAGCAACTGGAGGACCCTGCGATTGCCAGCGACAGTCCCCGTCTTCTCAGCGCGCATGCCGAGATGGAAGCAGCGCAGGGCCAGGTTGACGAACTGTACCGGCGCTGGGCCGAACTGGAGAAAAAGAAGGGGTGAGCGGCGATTGGCGCCTGGCCAAATGAGGCGAACTGATTCTTGAATCGACTTCGGCGAGTATGGCCAAACAAAACCCCCGCCCAAGCGGAGCTTGGACGGGGCACCCGGCCATTTGCTTAACCCTGAAGCAGCGCGAACGCGATAATCGTTTCTCCCTTCGCACCGGTGGTTTCCTCGAGTTCTTTCAGCAGCGCCTCTTCAAGATGGTCCGGGTCGGGATGCATTTCAGAGGCGATTACTTCATCTTCCGTAGCACCGACAAAACATAGCTCGCAATGTCCCAGGTCGTTCTCCGAGGTCAATGCCGGCCCGAAAGTGCGGCAGATTACGGGGCGGGATTCATAGAGTTCACAGGTGCCCTTTTCGGGATCGAGCACCGGACAGGGCTCGCTGTTGCCATACTCATCCCAGTGTTTGCAGGCTTCATCCGAGTCGTCGTTATTCAGCAATCCGGTGGAGACGTCGCCGGGAAAATCGGGCGAGAGGCGTGCGACCGAGGCGTGGGCCCGCTCGCGAATACGGGCGGCCCGCTGCGGATCTTCGACTTCAAGTTCCGCCAGTCCTTTTCTCAGGCGGATGGCGTCGAGTTGATTAATGGCAAACACTCCCACGCAACATTGCGAGCAGCCGGGCCGGCAAGCCAGCCATTGGCGGCTCTTTTGGAAGGCATCGTCCAGGGCTGCGTTCACAATCTGGATCAGCTGCTGGTCCCGGGCTGGAGCGTGAAGCGGCATCGAACCAGCATAACCTACCCAAGCGGCATGTGTGATCTTGCTGTTTGACCCGGTAGTAATAGTCTGTTTCGTTACCAATTCCCTCGCGACGACGTACCCCACCCAGGCGTCATCCTGAGGAGCTTCAGTTCAGAAGGATCTGGCGTGCATCATCGGAAACAGCCTGCCCGGAGAGCATATCTGCAGCCCGCGAGACCCTTCGCAAGCTCAAGATGACGCCTTTCACCCGGAAGCGAGCCATTTTTGCCTTCGTAGAGTTTCCGTTATCATGTTCCGCCTATGGCTAACAAAGTTCGATGGGGAGTCCTGGGCGCGGCGAAGATCGCGGTAAAGAAAGTCATACCGGGAATGCAAAAGAGCCAGTGGTGCGAAGTGGCCGCGATTGCCTCACGCGACCGGAGTAAAGCCGAAGAGGCGGCCCGCACCCTCGGCATTCCAAAGGCCTATGGATCGTACGAAGAGTTGCTGGCCGATCCGCAGATTGATGCAATCTACAATCCGCTTCCGAACCAGTTGCACGTTCCCTGGTCGATCAAAGCGGCGGAAGCCGGCAAGCACGTCCTGTGCGAGAAGCCGCTCAGCCTGACGGTGGCGGAAGCCCGACAACTGCTGGCGGTGCGGGACCGCGCCAAAGTGAAGATTGGCGAGGCCTTCATGGTGCGCACCCATCCGCAGTGGTTGCGCGTCCGCGAGCTGGTGAGGTCGGGCCGAATTGGACAATTGCGCGCGGCCACCGGCTTCTTCAGTTATTTCAACAACGATCCCAAAAATATCCGCAACATTCCTGCCTACGGCGGCGGCGCCGTGATGGATATCGGATGCTATCCCATCAACACATCGCGCTTTGTGTTCGGGGAAGAACCCACACGCGTGCTGGGACTGGTCGAACGCGATCCCCATATGAAGGTTGATCGGTTGACCTCGGCCATGCTCGATTTTCCCTCGGGCCAGTCGACCTTTACGTGCAGCATGCAGCTTGTGCCCTACCAGCGCAGCCAGTTTGTCGGTACCAAGGGACGCATTGAAATCGAAATTCCATTCAATGCTCCCGCTGACCGGCCGTGCCGGATCTTCATCGATGACGGACGTGACGTGTACGGTGGGGGCATTGCCACGGAGGAGTTTCCGGTCTGCGACCAGTACACCATTCAAGGCGATGCTTTTTCACGGGCTGTGCTGGAGGGCGGTGAAGTACCGGTTCCGCTGGAGGATGCAATCAAGAATATGGCGGTGATTGAAGCCTTGTTTCGCTCCGCGGAATCGGGCAAGTGGGAGAAGCCCTAGGCGAGGCACTCCGTGCAAGACCTGTTGGATTCCTCCGCTTGTTACTTTCGAGCCTGGAAACCGCATCAAGCGGCAGGCCTCGTGATATTCTTAATATAGAAGCTGCGTCCCCCGTCGGGTAATTTCCCGCAGTTCCCTTAAATACCATGATTTCAGTCAGTAATGTGTCAATGCGCTACGGCGCTAAAGTTCTGTTTGACGAGGTATCCACGGCCTTCACGCCGGGGAAGCGCTATGGCCTGGCCGGGCCAAACGGCGCCGGCAAATCCACTTTCATGAACCTGCTGACCGGCGAGCTCGAGCCGCAGAAGGGAACTGTCGTCCGCCCGAAAAAGCTGGGGGTGTTAAGCCAGGACCAGTTTGCCTTCGACAAGTACCGCGTGCTCGATACTGTCATTATGGGCAACAAGCGCCTGTGGGCGGCCATGGAAGAGCGCGACCGGATTTATGCCAGGCCGGAGATGACCGATGCGGACGGCATGAAGCTGGGCGAGCTCGAAGGGGTTGTAGGCGAAGAGGACGGGTACACGGCCGAGAGCGACGCCGCCATCCTGCTCGAAGGGCTGGACATCCCCGATGCGTTGCACCAACGAAAAATGGGTGAATTGCAGGGCGGACAAAAAGTGCGCGTGCTGCTGGCCCAGGCGCTTTTTGGACATCCGCAGGCGCTGCTGCTCGACGAGCCGACCAACTATCTGGATCTCGACTCCATCCACTGGCTGCAGGGTTTTCTGAACCAGTATGACGGGGTGGTAATCGTCATCTCGCACGATCGTCATTTCCTGAACCGGGTGTGCACCCACATCGCGGACATCGATTACCAAACCATCATCACCTATACCGGCACATACGATGACATGGTGGTGGCGAAGACCCAGATCCGCTCGCAGATTGAATCGCAGAACGCGCAGCGGGAGAAGAAGATTTCCCAGTTGAACGAGTTCATCGCACGCTTCTCCGCCGGCACCCGGTCCAGCCAGGTGCAGTCGCGGCGCAAGGAAGTAGAGCGCCTGCAGGTGACGGAGCTGGCGCGGTCGAACATCCAGCGTCCTTATCTAAAGTTCGACCAGAAGCGGCCCTCCGGCAAGCATATTCTGGAACTGGAAGGCGTGACCAAGTCGTACGATGACGCCGAAGTGGTGCGAAGCTTCACTGCCAGCATTGTGCGCGGAGAAAAAATCGCGCTGATGGGGCGAAACGGCGTGGGCAAGACCACGCTCCTGAACGCCGTGCTGGCAAATTCTCCTACGATTCCGGAAGCTGAGCTGCGCAAGACCAGCGGATACGACGGCCCTTTCCTTACCGACGGGAAAGTTATATGGGGGCATGAAGCTGCGGTGGGATATTTCGCCCAGGACCACAGAGCCCTGATCCAGCCCGGCATGACGGCCTTCGAATGGCTGCATCAGTGGGACCCTGCGGCGTCCAATGAAGAGATTCGTGGCTTGCTGGGGCAGATGCTGTTTCCCCGCGAAGATGGCGACAAGCGCACCGAAGTCCTTTCCGGCGGTGAAGCGGCCCGGCTGATTTTCTGCAAACTCATGCTGCAGAAGCCGAATGTTCTGGTATTCGACGAACCCACCAACCACCTGGACCTGGAATCGATCAACGCGCTCAACATTGCCCTGCAGCGCTATCAGGGGACCGTGCTGTTGTGTACCCATGACGAAGACCTGATCGATGAAGTTGCGACCCGCATCTGGCACTTCGAGGGCAACCACCAGATCACCGATTTCAAGGGAGCCTACGAGGACTACCAGTCGGTTTCGGTCTAGGGCTGCGGATCGGTTGGGTAGATCTGCGCAAACATCCCGTCCATTGTTCATGCC
>JBARIF010000764.1:0-9063 GCA_049799615.1 Terriglobales bacterium | reverse complement strand
GTTTACGCCAGCCTCAGTCTTCGGCTTCGGCGAAGCGATTGAGGCTTTCGGAGTTGTGGCCGGGGCCACCGGCGCGGGTGGCTGGCTCGCGTCCGCAGCCGGTTTGTCCGGGACTGAAGGCAGGCGCTGGGTCAGAATGTCCACCGCCCGGACCGAATTGGTTTCCGCGACCGAAGGCGCGCGGTCCTCTCTTCTTGTAATCACCAGGACTTCTTCGAGGCGGCTCAGGTCGGCGGACGGCCTTACCCGGATATTGAGAAAGAGGTCGGCCCCCGGCGTGACCTTCATCACTGTCCCAACCGTAATGCCCTTGGGGAAGATCAGGTCGCCGCCGCTGGTCACGATGCGCTCGCCCGGCGTCACCTGCTCGTCGGTCATCACCTTCTCCAGCACGACGTCGCCGGAGGCTGTCCCTTTGATGACCCCCTGCAGGCGCGACCTGTCCAGGATGACACCCACTCCGCTGCTCTGGTCGTTGATGAGGAGCACTTGCGCCGAGGACCCAAACGCCCGCAATACCTTGCCCACCAGGCCGTCGGCGGTAATCACCGCCATATCTTTGTCCACTCCGGCCGACGTCCCCTTATCGATATAGATCGACCGCGAGAGGTCGCTGCCGCTGGAACCGATGACCTGCGCGGCCACGGTCTTGGCGATGTAAGTTTCCTTGAAACTCAGCAGGGCCTGCAGCCGGCGCGCCTGCTGCGCGTCGTCGGACAACCGGACCTGCTCCAGGCGGAGGCGCTCGATCTCGAATTTCAGCTCGCGATTCTCCTGCCGTACTCCGCGCAGGTAAACGTAGTTGCTCCAGATACCGCCCAAACCGTTCTGGCACCAGACCAGGGCTTTTTCCAGGGGAGTCACCGCGCTCACCGTCCACAGGCGAATCACCCGGGTAGACTCGTCCGCGCTCGACCGCCGCTTGACCTGCACCGCCAGCCCCAGCACCTGTACAAACAGGATGGCCACCAGAATGGTGACGTTGCGGTAGCGGCTCATCAGATTTTCCATGGAATTACAGTTTCGGGTTTCTGGTTTCTGGTTTCTAGTTTCGACACCGGCGACACGATGGATGGTTGCGGAAACCGCGAGACGGGCGAGGACGCCCGTCCTCCATTGCACACACTGGAAACCAGAAACCGGAAACTAGAAACTGATTCACAACTACTCGATAGAAATTTTGCGCAGCAGCTTGAAATCGCTGAGCATCTTGCCCGTGCCCAGGACCACGCTGCAGAGCGGATCGTCCGCGATCGAAACCGGCAACCCGGTTTCCTCGCGAATACGTTTGTCCAGATTCTTCAACAGCGCCCCTCCGCCGGTCAGCACAATGCCGCGATCGCTGATGTCCGCGGAGAGTTCCGGCGGAGTGCGTTCGAGCGCCACCCGGATGGCATTCATGATGGTCGAGACACACTCGCTGAGGGCCTCGCGGATCTCACTATCGTCAACCGTAATGGTCTTGGGCACGCCTTCGATCAGGTTGCGGCCCTTGATTTCCATGGTCAGGGGCTTTTCCAGCGGATAGGCGGAGCCAATCTCCATTTTGATCTGCTCGGCAGTCCGTTCGCCGACCAGCAGGTTGTACTTGCGCTTGAGATAGTTCATCACCGCTTCGTCCATCTGGTTGCCGGCCATGCGCACGGAGCGGGAATAAACAATGCCACTGAGTGAAATGACAGCGATGTCGGTGGTGCCGCCGCCGATGTCCACCACCATGTTGCCGCTGGGTTCAGTAATGGGAAGGCCGGCGCCGATGGCGGCTACCATGGCCTGCTCGACCAGATAGACTTCGCTGGCCTTGGCGCGATAGGCGGAGTCCATGACCGCACGTTTTTCTACCTGGGTAATTTCCGAAGGCACACCGATCACGATCCGTGGATGCACCAGCATCTTGCGGTTGTGGGCCTTCTGGATAAAGTAGTTGAGCATCTTCTCGGTGACTTTGAAGTCGGCGATAACGCCATCCTTCATAGGCTTGATGGCCACGATGTTGCCGGGCGTGCGGCCCAGCATTTCTTTGGCTTCCTTGCCCACGGCCTCGACTTCGCCGGTATTCTTGTTGATGGCGACGATGGAGGGCTCGTTGACCACGATGCCCTTGCCCCGTGCATACACCAGCGTGTTGGCCGTCCCCAGGTCGATGGCAAGATCGCTGGAAATAATACTGAACAGCGAGCTCAGGTTGTGCAGGCGCGTCGAAGAATGGACTCCGTTAGATGACATACGCGATTTAGCTCTCTCGAACCGCTGTCATTACCGGGCGTACCCGGTTGCTTCCGTGCGGGTGGGGGGCCGTGTCCTAATTCTATGGGATAACGCCCGCTTCGCCCTCAAACCAAAGACCCGGCACCTCGGGTGTTGCTGCCCAACGCCCAGCTTTTCCTACTGAATCACGATCTTTTTCTGTACCGTATTCACTCCACCCTTGGCATTTTGGGCCGTAATCGTGATCAGGCTCTCGCCCGGCGGCAGCGGAGGCATGAAGTAGTGGAAGCTGCCATCGGCCCCGACCACGGGCACTTCCCTGCCATTGACCATCACTCTTGCTCCCACCTCGGTCTTTCCCGTCAGCTCAATTACCTTTCCGTGCTGCATAAAGGGATCGAGTTCCAGGTCGATGGCGGTCGTGTTCTGGCCTTTGGGGATAATGGTGAAGCGGTTCTTCTGGCTTTCCACCGACTCCTTGTCTTCGGCATCGTAGGACTGGACCAGCCAATAGTACGCGCCCTCCCCCAAGCCGGAGACGATGACGTCGGCGGTGTTGACCCGGCGATCCACGATGGTCGAAGAAAAATACGGATTATGCGAGATGCGCAGCCGGTAGCCTACTGCGTTGGTCATCGGGGTCCAGGAAAACTCCACCGGCTTGGACGCGCCCGAGGTAAAAATGGGCATCATGTTGGCCGGCGAAATCGGCGTCGGTGGCCCGATTTCCTTCACCTTGGCCATGCGCGGCGATTGCGACTGGAAACCGACTTTTTCCCACTCCGCCAGGTGCACCACCTCGCCGTTACGGCTGATTTCGCCAGAACCTTTTTTCAGCAGAATCTCATGCTGGTCGGCCTTGGGATCGTTGCGCACCATGGCCGCGCTGTCGGGCGCCAGAGAAGCGGTCGCCCCGGCCACGATCACCTGCGACTTCGATCCCTGGACGTAGGTGGCGGTGGTGAGATCGACCGTTCCCGTGCTCACCGCCACTGACACATTGGTCTGCTGCTGGTCATTGGCTGAGTTTTCTTCAATCACAATCAGCGAATCCTGTTTCACCGTGTAGTTGGTGCCATCGCCGAAGACGATCTTAGCCATGCCTTCAGAGCCGGTCTGCACCACATCGCCTTTTTCCAGCGGGACGTTGTAATCGGCCGTCACCCAACTGTTGCTGCTGGCCTTCTTGACTCGCACTGTTCCGTCCAGCGCCGTGATATGCGCCTGCTGTGAGTTGGGCGAGCCCGACTTGGCCTTCCCGCCGGCTCCCGCGATCATCTCCAGCAGGCTGCCGCCCAGCTTGCTGACCGACTTCACCCCCTTCTGGGTGAATTGCGGAAAGGCAAAATTCATGCCGATAAAGAGCACGACGGCGGCAAACAGCACCGCCAGAGCCACGCTGCGGTAGGTGACCGTCTTCCACGCTACATGGATCCCAGGTTTGCTACTTGAAGAAGACACAAAGGCCACCGGACGCCAGTCAAACCCTAAGAATATGGGGTATTTGCGAGAGTATCACAAGCATAACTGGCAGGGCATAGTTGATTACCTTGGGTACCACCCCCGGCGGTCATGTACCGCGGTGCTGACGGGACGCCGGTCAGCTATGAATCGCAGCGACCTTTCCGTTCCATTTTCAGGATGTTCTGGGCAATCGCCGGACTCGCCATCTCGGCTGCTTTATGTCGTAAATGGCTCTTGGACTACCGTTCTTGCAGCGGAACTGGACCTGGGACAGCGATTAGCTGTCCCTGCGATAGAGTAGCGTGCGCATCGCGTTCCTCCGAGCCTCGTTCGCTTCACGCACTGTCTTGCGCTCATCGGCGTCCATGGGGCTCTGCGTCGCGGGGGCACTGGGTTCTGGAGTGCTGCACGCAGGGCAGCGGTTGGCGAAACCGGGCTTGTCCGGCTTCAGTTCGAACTCCGTCTCGCAAACAGAGCATATCTTGAGCGGGAAAGTCATTTGCGTTCCATGATACGACGGGCATGAAGCTCGAGGAAAGTCGGCAGTCGGCCAGTTCGAGTGAAGGGCATGGTCGCAGCGCAATTCAAAGATTGCCCCCCTGCTAAGGTTGGACGGTGACTTCAACCATGTTGTCATCGGGCACCCGATCGATCAGCAGTAGCAGCGGATCGATGCCAGCTTTGTCCGGCTTTTCATCGGTGGTGAAGGTGTAGCTGGCTTTGCCGCTGCTCATGTGGACGCGCTCGCGGTGCAGGACTTTGCCAAAGCGCTTGCCCTTCTCCGGTGCGGCCAGGGCTCCAACTTCGATCCAGTCGTCCACCGGAACCTCGGTCTCGTTGCCCTTTTCGTCGGCTTTGAACTTGCGAGCCTCGGTTTCGACCGTGACCTGGTATTTTCCGTCTGGTCCTTTGTGGGCCGTCGCGGTCACGGCCCGGTTGGAAAATAGCGTGATGTCATAGAACAGGTCCTGGATGAGGTATTGCAGTTGTGGCGGTGTTTCTTCGCGCAGGGCATCGACCAGCGCACACGACGTGGGATACGGCGGAGGTGCGTAGCCATACTTGTTTAGAACCTTGCGTACCGCCCGGTTGACCGCATCCTCACCAATCATTTCGCGGAGGTAGTACATCACCACGCTGCCCTTGCGATAGTGGATGTAGCCCTGCGACGCCTCCACGCGCAACAGGGGGCGCTCTTTCAAGAGTTCGGCACCGCGTGAGCGCAGGTAGTTGTCCATCTCGTATTGCATGAACTTGCGCATGGTGTCGCGCCCATATTCTTTTTCCATGGTCATCAGGGCGGAGTACTGGGCCAGGGTCTCCACCAGCAGGGTGGCCCCTTGCATGTTCGCTCCCACCTCCTGGTGCCCCCACCACTGGTGCGCCATCTCGTGCGCGACCACGTAGAAGACCATGTCAATGTCATCCGGCTTCTGGATGCTGGCGATGAAGCCGATGGATTCCGAGTACGGCATGGTCCCGGGGAAAGCCTCGGCGAAGGCGGCCAAGCGCGGAAATTCGATGATGCGCGCTTCCTTCTGCGGATAGGGACCGAAGTTCTTCGTGTAGTACTCAAATGATTTTTTGACCGAGTTCAGCATCTTGGGGACATTCCAGGGTTGCTCTTTGAGGTAATACACCTCGATGTTGATGCCGTTCCACTCGGTGCGGGCGACCTCATAGCGGGCCGACAGGAACGAGTAATAGTTCAGCCCCTCATGGTCGAGCTTGTACTGGAAGTAGCGGCGCCCATTTTCGCTCCATTCCCGTTGCAGCGAGCCCGGGGCAATCGCGATCTGGTCGGGCGATGTGCTGATCACGGTTTCAACATTCACCCAGTCGGAGTTATTGCTGATGTAGCTGTCGCGGCAGTCGGCAGTGCAGTTCTGCTCGAGCGCCGGCATCAAGTCTTTCTCCTTGAGTCCGAAGCGCTTGCGTTTGTTCTTGTCGTCCAATTCGTTGCCGGGCTGATACCCGATCTGGGGAACGATCTGGCTATGAATGAAAGTGCCATTCGGCAGCACAGCGCGGTTGGTCAGCGTGTTCTCGAAGCCCCGCACCCGGGTCTGCATGGTGAACTGCATCACTCGCGACTCGCCGGGCTGCATCGGCGCGGTTAGAGCGTAAATCTGGTAGTGCAGGCGCTGGTCATCCTGCGACAGCTTCGCCCCGGGTATCTCGATGGTGGTTTGATAGTCATTGGCCAGCGTGAAATGGACCTCGGTCAGCGGCCTGGAGGTCTGGTTCACGATGGTCTGCTGGCCCAGCATAGTCATATTGCGCGATTCCGGATAGAGGTCGATGGCATACTTGACGTCCGTGACCCGGGGCTCGGGCTGCTTCTCGAATTTCTTGTAGGTCTTCTCGTAATCCGCCTGCAGGCGGTCGTTGTCGTTTTCGCTCCGTACCGTGTTCAGGACTTTGGTGTTGTAAAAGATCCAGGCGCCCGTGGCCACGAATCCGATCGCGGCCGCGATGACGATAAAGCGCACCGCCCCGTGATAGCGCAAGCGCGCGTTTCTAATGCGGCTGCGCCAACTGGTCTCGCGTCCGCGCTGCCACAGCAGGATCGTGACTGCCGCCAGGAAAACGCAAAATGCCGTCCAGTACAGCATGAACCACGACCAACTCTGGAGGAACGGACCGTAGCCGTAGAAATCAGAGTAGGTCATGGTCTGGGCTTGCCCGAACTGGACCAGGTAAGTGGCGATGTGCAAGGGCTGCCAGACGAATGTGGTCAGCAGGAGAAACGTGATGTATCCGAAGTAGCCGACGTATTTGTTGGGCGAGATGACGTGAATAAAAAACGCCAGAATGGCCAAAAAGACGAAACCGAGCAGGTCGATGCCAAACAAATTCGCGATGAAAAGACCGATCTGGTAGCGGTGGTACCCGTGGAAGAACTGCACCAGCAGCGCCGCGCACATGACCACAGCCAGAATGATCACGATGCTGCTCATCAGCGCCGTCAGCTTGGCCAGGTACGTGGGCCACTCGGGATTGGGCAGCGCGTCATGGACCTCGTCGGTTCCGCTGTCCCGCTCCTCCCAGGCCAGGACACCGGCGAAGTAGGTGATCATGGCGATCAGGAACAGGTAGAGTGTTCCCGCAATAACCTCGAGCAGACGGTACGTAACCGGCAAGAACGTGTTTCCAAAGCCTTCAGTGTTGCTGTAAATCAGCGCGGGCACGCAGTTCAGCAGGGCGAAGGCAGTGATCACGATGAAAGTCGTGGTCTTGACCAGGCGCTTGAATTCGATCTTGACCGTGCCCCAGAATTGCAGCCACTCGGCACCGGCAGTGAAATTCCTGTCTGCCGCAGGAATGGCCGTGGAGGTTATCGACGCGATCTCCTGCGCTTTGACTTTCTTCTTCCTCGGACTTCTTTCGGCGAAACTAAACCGCCAGTACGCGAAGGCGAAGATCGCCGCGCCCACCCCGAGCCAGATCAGCCGGTTCCACAGCAGGTATCCGGAGTAGCCGATGGAGAGGGTGTTCTTCTCGGCCACAGTCCAGTATTTAGTCGCGTAGAGAAAGGGATCGATGCCAAAAGGATCGATCAGCGCCGCCAGTTTCTGGTTTTTCAGGTCGCTGGTGAGCACCCTGGAAATTCCGTATCCCGCCAGCAACGCCAGGCTGCCCAGAAATGAAACCACCGTGCTCCGCGTCAGTACCGCGATGGCAAAGATGACCGCCGCTATGAACAGGGTGTTGGGAACCGCAAAAACGAGAATGGCCTTCCAGTGGGCCGACCACACCACCGGCCCCCAGCGTTCCGCGTCCACCCACGGCATGTACTTCGCGGCCAGGATCCCCACCGAAACACCCAGCAGCGGGATCACTGCAATCAATGCCGAGCCCAGAAAGCGTCCGGCCAGATAATCCAGTTTGCGGATGGGCGTGCTGAACAGGATCTGGTGGGTATTGTGGGCAAAATCACGTGAGGCGGCGGAGTTCACGAACGCCGTGGTCATCAGCAGCGTCAGCAGACTGCAGATAACGTAGAAATTCTCCACCACCCAGGGCGCATTGCGATAGGTATTCTTCAGCGAACTGCCGACCGTGATCTGGTCGCTGCTGGCAGCCCCGAAGAACATCAGCGCGACGATCAGGAAGAATACCCACAGCATCCACGAGCGCAGCCAGAACCGGACCTCGAAGCTGAAGAACTGTCTGAACATGGCTGGTCTCACGTGATCCCGGAAATGCGGCTGAAGAATACGTCTTCGAGGTCAGCGTTCACTGGGGTGAATCCGTTCCCCGGATTCTCAGCGGAATAGATGTGGATGAGGGGCTTGCCCGCAATCAGCTTGCTGGAGATTACGCGATAGCGTTGCTCGTAGTCTTTCACCTCGGACTTGGCCACTGACTTCTGCCAGATGCGTCCTTCGAGCGCTTTGACTGCTTCACCAGGAGCTCCGGCGAACAGCACTTTGCCCTGGTGAATAACGGCCATGTTGGTGCAGAGCTCCATCACGTCCTCGACGATGTGGGTGGAGAGAATCACGATGACGTCTTCGCCGATCTCGGAAAGCAGACTGTAAAAGCGGTTGCGTTCACCGGGATCAAGGCCGGCGGTGGGTTCGTCCACGATCAGCAGGCGGGGGTTGCCGAGCAGCGCCTGGGCGATGCCAAAGCGTTGCCGCATGCCGCCCGAAAATCCGGACAGCGCCTTTTTGCGGTGCTCGTACAGGTTGGTACGGTGCAGCAGCGCCTCAACGGTTTCCTTGCGCTGCTTCGAGTCGGTGATGCCCTTCAACAGCGCCAGGTGACCAAGCATTTCCTGCGCCGAGGTGCGCGGGTACACGCCAAACTCCTGTGGAAGATAGCCCAGCGTCTTGCGGAGTTCCTGCTTCTGGCGGAGGACATTGAGCGTCCCCAGGTGGATCTCGCCGCTGTCCGGCTCCTGCAGCGTGGCAATGGTACGCATCAGCGTGGACTTGCCCGCGCCGTTGGGACCGAGCAGCCCGTACATGCCCACGGGGATGGTGAGGGAGACGTTGTCCAGCGCGCGCACGCCGTTTTTATAGACTTTGGATAAATTCTGAATCTGCAATTCCACGAAGATTCGCTCCTGGGGCTCCGTAGGACCCTCGAACTCATACGTTGCCGCTGGCTGATTGGTTCCCCTAGCCTCGGGAAGTTCGCGATTCTGTACTCTCGCCGGGGCCTTGTCAAGCGGTGGGGCGAACACGAGCTCACTGACGACGGGACACAGAGGACACCGAGGCTTTGCTCCAAGGGTGTGCCTTCGTGTCCTCAGTGTCCTCTGTGGTTAATGACTCTGCGCGGTAATCGACGCCGCTTGCCCGACCCTCAACCCCGCCTGTAGCATAGAGGTTCACGCATTCTTCCCTGCAACTCAGGAGACTTTTATGGCAACCGATACAC